>JBCDKO010000018.1:0-37068 GCA_038746525.1 Bacteroidota bacterium | reverse complement strand
TGAATGGAAAGGATATCGTCCGCTTAAAGCCACTTTCCCTCATCTCACACAGAGCGCATCAGGTAAGAAAGGGGAGCATTTCCCCCAGATGCATCGAGCGATCATGATGTTCAAAGCCTGGCTTCGTGGCACCCATCATGCCGTGGAACATCTGCAAGCATATCTGGACGAGTATTGCTATCGGTTTAACCGCCATCTGATGAAGGATAAACTATTCGACCGTCTGATGAATAGAATGGTCGCTCATAGCCCGGTCTATTGCAAAAACTTGACTATTTACTAAGTGCCTACTCAATAAAGTTATTTATGAAAATAAGTGAAACGTATACGTTAAACGTTAAAATATTTAATTCAGGATAGATGTAGTTTAGCATAAAAGCAATAAAAAGAGGATAAACAATTTTAAGAGAGCTTGTAAAATACTTAAATAGTATAACATACTGAGGGTTAAATCCTTGTAAATCAAGATCACAAAATGGCGATGATTATAAATGTTAGATAATGATGAGTTACAAAATCTGTCACATGCAATAAATATGATTTATGAGCATATCCATCATTGAGTCCACTCCGAAAAGGGACCACCGGGAGCTATTGCTTGTTCTTTCTCATTTACTTCAAAGACGGTACACTCAAGATTTTTATTTCCAGCAAATGACCTTATTTTTTTCAATGCTTCTTCCAGCTATTACTTGGCTTTATACTATTTGCTATGCCCTCATCTACGATCAGTCTTCTAGTGTGGAGCCATAAGCTCAATAGTATGAGTGTTGCCCAGATGTATGAAATAAGCAGAGGTAGTCAGTACGCACCCATCCTGGAGCAGTGGAAGCAGTGGCTGGATACGCAGCAGCAAATTGTAGCGCCTAAAAGTGCCCTTGGAAAAGCGGTCAACTACACCTTAAATCTGTGCCCCGACTCATCGGCTATCTCACTAATGAACACTATCTCATCTACAATAATCTCATTGAGAATGCGATCCTGCCGCTGGCATTGGGAAGAAGAAATTACTTGTTTGCCGGCGCTCATCAAGCCGCTCAAAAAGCAACCATGTTTTATTCCTTCTTTGCTACTTGCAAGCTCAACGGAATAGAACCTTATGCTTGGTTGAAACAAGTACTCTCCCAAATCCATAGGATACAACATTGAGCCAGCTTCATCAATTGCTCCCCCTTAAAAGACACCGCTCTCCCTAACATCTGCAAATTCAGGCAACATTGCAATCATAAACAAGACGTATTTTACCACATGCTTACGTCAGTACCAACCGCTTAACTCAAATTTTTCCTTGGACGAATCAAGGATCCTGCTTTTTTCGCATTTCAACACCCTATGAGGAAATCTTTCAATAAATCGATGATTATGCGTAGCCATTAAAACTGCCGTGCCGCTATTATTAATTTCTTCAAACAGTTTTAAAATTCCATCACTTACATCCGGATCTAAATTTCCTGTAGGCTCATCTGCAAAAAGAATTTGAGGTTCATTGATCATCGCTCTCGCAATCACTACCCGTTGTTGTTCTCCACCAGAGAGCTGGTGGGGCATCTTCGCGGAAACAGCTCCTAACCCTACCCTCATTAAGACTTCAGCGATTCTTGATTTCATTTTTGCCTGATTTTTCCAGCCGGTTGCTTTCATTACAAAAGTTAGATTTTCAGAAACAGATCGATCGAAAAAGAGTTCAAAATCTTGAAAAATGATTCCGACTTTCCTCCTTAAAAACGGGATTTCTTTATGTTTTATATTATTTATTTTAAAATTTACAACCTCAACTTGTCCATAGCGTAAGGGTAAATCTGCATAAAGCGTTTTTAGCAATGAAGATTTACCGCTTCCGGTTCTCCCGATGATGTAGACAAATTCTCCTTTGTTTATTTTAAAATTAAGCTTTTCTAATACAATACGATCTTCTTGAAATATGGAAGCATTGGAGACAAATACTACAGGCCTTTGTGAGAAAGACATGGTCTAAAGTTCCAGTTTTTGGAGTTTGCCATAAGGCAAGGTTGAGATTAAAGACTTCAATTCTTGATCCTTACCTTTCAAACCAAACTTATCTATTCTTTTTAACGGACGATCTGTCCTGAAATAAGCCACAAGTACAAAATTCTGATCACGAATCTGAATATAGTCTGGTATTTTAGCCTTGCCCTTTACTTTAATGATGTACATTTTTTAATTAAGCAGTTTTATCATAATAATTAACAAACTGTTAGAAAATTAGTTGTTTCCTTTTTTATGATCGGCCAAAAACTTCTCTAAGCCACTATCCGTCAAAGGATGCTTTAGCAAACCTGTAATGACACTTAATGGACAAGTTGCTACGTCCGCTCCAATTTCTGCACATTGGATTAAATGCATATTATGTCTAATAGAAGCGGCTAGCACTTCAGTTTCGAAAGTATAATTATCAAAAATATCGACAATCTGTTCAATCAAAGCCAATCCATTGGAACTTATGTCATCCAATCTACCAATAAACGGTGAGATATAATTGGCCCCTGCTTTTGCTGCAAGTATTGCCTGGCCAGCGTTAAAAATCAAGGTGCAATTGGTTCTTATTCCTTCATCTGTTAAAGCTGCAATGGCTTTAACGCCATCTTTAATCATTGGAATTTTCACTACAATCTTATCATTGATAGCAGCAAGCTTTTTTCCCTCCTCTACCATTTTTTCAAACTCTGTGCTTATGACTTCTGCGCTTACATTATCATCAACCAGGTTGCAGATATCCTCATAATGTTTCAGGATATTATCTTCTCCCGTGATTCCCTCCTTGGCCATTAGTGAGGGGTTCGTAGTAACACCATCTAATACACCTAAATCCTGCGCTTCACTTATTTCGTCTAGGTTGGCAGTATCGATAAAGAATTTCATAATTCGGATAAAAATGGTAGGTATCATTCAAAGAAAAAGGCAAACGAACATCGCACCGCTACAACCACCTACCCTTGCTACTGTCAGGTCCTGGGGGATTCAGCAGGAGCTGGTCGTACCCGCTTGCCAAAGTACAAATCTAGTGAAACTATAAGAAGGACAATAAAGATCTAACGAATTAGTATTCGTCCAATGAACGGAAAAAAGGCTCGTCTTCCCGGATCTAAAAATACACATCTAGATCTTGGCTTTATATAGTCAAGCTCAAACGCTGAAATTCCGTCAAAGGATGATGAATTATCATACAAGTTACTCTTAAAATGTCCATTTTATAAAATTGATTCTAAGTGATCTTGCAGACTGCACCAAATCGTTAAACTTGGGAGCATCTCTAAAAACCCACTTTAAATTTTTGAGATGATCTGTTTTCCTGATACTTGGTTATCAAAATACTTATTTAACGCCACTAAACTCCATTTTTGATGTCTTGTCTTAGAAAAAAGCGCTACCTCAAATTCTTGAACTGAGTTTTAAAGGTGCCCTTAAATTATGGGTGTGTTACTGACCGGAAAATTCCTCCAGGATTACCACTAATTCACTTAACATCATGGCTGTAGCACCCCATACGGTCCTACCTGACAAATCAAAATATGGACTCAGTAATTTTATTCCTCCCTTTGCGGTTACCTTTTTCTCTTTCCTGTTTTTTACATCAATCAAATCAACTATTGATGGATAGATAATCTCTTCTACCTCTCGCGAATCAGGTACAAAGTTTGGTATGTAATTGACGTAACCAATCACCGGCAAGACATTGAAGTTACTTGCCATTACATAGAATGAAGATAAATTTCCAATGATCTCAACTTTATTTTTCTCCACACCAATTTCTTCTTTGGTTTCTCGTAACGCTGTTTCAAATAAATCTCGATCATTTCCTTCCATACTTCCTCCCGGAAGCGCAATCTGACCACTATGTACTCCTTCATATTTTGGTCTTTGGATCAACGGAAAGTGGATTTTCCCATTTCTTTGATAAAGAAGAATCATTACTGCGCTATCACGTGGGAGCCTAGAATGTTTGATTTGGATTGGGGCTCCATTTGCCAGCTTCGGTTTCATCAGATCATGGGCAACATGTCCTGGCATAGGGAGTTGTAACCGCTTTTCTAAGAAATCTATAAGTGCATTGAAATTCATTTCAAATGCAAATTAAACGTTGATAAAACAATTAGAATTTTTCTATCTTACTGTTTTCCTTAACTAATTAATGGAGAGTATTCCATCATATGTTGAATGGACATTTGTGGGTATAGTTGTGTCTGTTCTTACATTTATTGTCTACGCTTTTAAAGTGGTATTTCCTGCGAGAAAAAACCTAACCTTGTTTATTGTTATTTTAACTAGTTGGATCTTTTTAATAAGCATACAGACTGTTTTTGGGTTTTTTGAAGATTTCTCTTTCCCTCCCCGGCTTATGATCTATGTAGGAATTCCGGTCCTTTCAACAATCATTCTTTTGCTCACCCCACACACGAGGAAATTCTTAAATGAAATGCCGATAACTACCTTACATTACATTCATATTATCAGAGTACCTGTGGAAATGGTGCTCTGGTGGTTATCCATTTTCTCGGTGCTACCCAAAGAATTGACTTTTGAAGGATCCAACCTGGACATTATTTCAGGTATTTCTGCCCCGTTTGCTGCTGTATTCCTGGTTGGTAGACAAGGCAAAAATAGGATAGGAGCTATTTTATGGAATCTATTTGCTCTAGGACTTCTTCTTCATATTGTTTATTTGGCCGTTAGTTTCACTCCTTATTTTTACGAAGCATCACAAAACACTCCGGCTAATACTGGTATATTTTATTTTCCTTATATCTTGTTGCCTACATTTATTGTTCCTGTAGTGTTCTTTAGCCATCTTGCCGCACTTAATCAATTGATTTTCAAAAAGTATCAGTCGCAATTCTGAGCAAGCATCAATTCGCTTTTCGTTTCATTTTCTTCCACTCCTTTCTTCCATAAGTTACAAGCTTGTTTCAAATCACCGTTTTTTTTGTGTGCCAATCCGTGGTAGTAATATATTTCATCAATAAAATCACCTGTTTTTAAAGCTCTTTTAAATAAAAAAATTGCTTCAGGAATATTTTCATTTTTAAGTTGATAGATTCCTTTGTTTCGGTAGGCCCAACCATTGTTGGGATCCAAAACGATACTTCGGTTTATATCTTCCAGAGCAAGCTCCAGGCTATCCATTTTTAAATAAATATACCCTCGATTATTGAGGAAGTATGGCTCTCCAGGTTCTTTGTCCAAGGCACGGTTGATTTCATTGAGTGCATTGCTAAAGTCGTTTTTTTCTAAGGCAATAAGACTCAAAAGATTAAAAGCGTTGGCATTCTGTGGTTGAATTGCAAGTGCCTTTTCTACTTTTGAAGTAGCGTCATCCATTTCATTTTTGAAGTAATGAATCGTTGCCATATTCACGATTGTTTCAGGATTCATAGGGTTAAGCTCGTCCGATCTATTAAGGCTTTCGAAAGCTTTATCGTATTCCTTTAGTTTAGTCAATACCAATGCCTGGTAGAAATAAACAAAAGAAGAATCAGGCTTGAGCTTTTTAATGTCATTCACATCATCCAACGCATTTTTAAACTGTCCAATCTCCTCATAGGCATAAGCTCGATTAAACAATGCATCTATGTAATTCTTATCATTAGCAATGGCTTTATTGTAATCTAAAATCGCCTCATAGGTGTGTCCTAGTTCCATTTTCGCTACACCCCGATTGTTAAGCGCTTGGGCATAAAGAGGGTCCTCCTTGATAGATTGATCAAAAAGTTGAATAGCATCTTCATAATTTTCAGAGGCCAACGCTTGATTACCTTGTTTAAAAAAGCGATCTTTTCGTTCTTCCGAACTTTCACAAGCTATTAGACTTATGATAGGCAAGAAGGCTAAAATTCTCTTCACGTATATTGTTTATTTCCCAATTGCACATATGTAATTCGCCGTAAATCGCATCTGGGCAACGATTTATCTGGCGGTTGGCAGTATAGTTCGCCTCTGAATATTTATGCTCATTTTATGCCGACGAAAAGCCGGCATAACATTACGTAGATCTGGTGAAATTCTTTTGTTGTTCTCTCTAAGATTTCTTTACTCTTCCACCACTGCTGGAATCTGAATTTACGTTAGATGGATTTCCATCATATCTAATAGAACCACCACTACTAGCCCTTGCTCTCATTTTCTCTTTGACGTTTATTTCAATGGATCCACCACTACTTGCAGAAGCTTCAGCTTCTGTACTTACCAAATCAAATCCTTCGTAATCACCGGAACTGCTTGCCGTAATATCTTGAAACCCAACAATTCCTTTTATGTCTATTCCTCCAGAGCTAGAAACATTTGCTTCTATCTCCTCCGCTTCAACTTCCAGATCTGCATCTCCTGCACTGGATGCTTCAACTTCTAATTCAGCAATTCCTATGATTTTGGCTTCAATATCCCCAGCACTGCTTACATCCACATCAAAATCACCATTGGCTTCAATAACATCTTCCGCTTTAATAGAAGCTGCAGATGACGCACTTAATCCATCCAATGATCTATAGGTTACAAATACATCTACATCTACATTTCTACTCTTATTCCATCCTTTTTTATCCTTTAAGTGAATTTTAAGTCTATCTCCTGAGATTTCCGTAAGCACTTCGTCTATTTCAACATTTCCTCCGTTCAATACTATCCTAGCTTGCTCTTTGCTCCCTTCTGACAGGTAGGCATTGATTCCTTCATGTACGGAAATACTTGAAAAAGAGGACAGACTTCTGGTCTCTGATTGGGCAAAAGTAGCCGCTGCAACAAATATTCCCAGTAAGATCAATAATAGTGATTTCTTCATCGTCCGTATAATTTTTAAAATTGATATGTTCATTTTGAATATCTCAAGTAGAGATTCAAAAAAAGCATGAAGGTTGCAATATCTATCAAATAATTTCAAGATAATGATTAGCACCATCCAATCATTTCTAAAATACGTATATTTATGTTATGAAAAATGAAGACAGGATTGTTGAACTACTTGCAGAGAGCCTTAAAAGATTAGACCAGCAAGAAAATATATTAAACCAGCATGCTAAAATTCTGAATGAGTTAATTCAGAGTCAAAAAGAGTTGGTACAGAGTCAAAAAGAGCTGGCACAAAGTCAAAAAGAGTTAATCGGAGGTCAACTAAAATTGGTACAAGTTCAAGAACAATTAATTGATAAATTCCATAAAATGAATAATTATTTATTGACAAAACAAGAAAAGATAAAAAATAAGATTATTCGCCTAAAAGATGAAAACTTTAAGAATTAGGTTTATCGCATATTCGAAACCTTAGAGAGAAGTTTTATTATTTTTTCGAAATTCTTCCCATTTGGTATTCTTAAAATAATTATCTCCGATATACAGAAGAATAGGCTCCATTTCATTCGGTTTTAGATATCCGGAAATTGGCTGGATGATTCTAAGCTCCTCATCCAGAAATACTGTAGTCGGATAGCTAAGTTTGTTCTTTGTCAATGCTGCGGCTAATTCATGTACTCCTCTTCTTCCTGACGGAATAAATTTGAAGGTATGACCATTAAACTCAACTGATTCTTTTTGTTCTGCATTAAATTTTATAGCATAAAAGTTATCATTAATATAGCTAGCTATTTCTGATTTTCCATATGTATTTTTATCCATTACTTTACACCACCCACACCAATCCGTATAAAGATCTATTAAAAGCTTTTTGGGGTTTTCTTCATGAAGATCAATAGCTTCTTCAAAAGTCAACCATTTTACTTCAGGTGTCTCTGCAGATTTCCAACTAGTAATTGAAATTATTGTAAAAATGCTAAGTGTTAAATGTAATACTTTCATAACGCTTTTTTAAACGACCATTAGGCCATAATAGATTCAAAACACGAAAATAAACAATGACTAAAATCATTCGGATGTCTGCAGGAAGGCATCTAATCCCTTAAATACCTTTTTCGTTGCGGCATCATCTTTAAATAGTTCGTTGGGATTTTCTGATGAGTTAATAATCATTTCATTACCAACCAGAAAACCGTCTATAATAATTTCGGGCTGATCAGAAAATGAAAAAGATACTGAGTGTGTTGGAGTTGAACGGTCGGATTCATCGTAAAATTCACGGCTGCTTACAAACCCTAGCCCACTCAAATAGCTCGCGACGGAAGCGCTATCTGCGGGTTGATTTTCCACATACCAACTCTCGTCTTTTGATAATTGAAATGAACTATCTGGGTAATTAAAGGAAATAGCGGTGAGGGAATCTTTCTTCAATCTTAGCAAAGTGTTTTCCCGATAGGAAGCCGCATCTTTTCCAATACTCATCCCCATGAAATTTGGCGCTACGTAGACCTCTTTATCTTCAAACAAGCGAACGAATGTATAGAAACTTTGCTGTCCTTCCATTCCAAACCTTCCTATTACAATATCTGTAGAGATCTCTTCACCCTCATAAATTTTTACTCTAGTACCGGCTGAGTCCACAGCATAATCTTTCCATTTATCCTGAGTTTTAGCCACTAATCTTCCAGGCTCTATAGAATTCAAAGAAGAGAGTAATCCTGTAATTGCACTCTGCTTTGCCACTTTCTGAGATCCATCAGCTAGTGAAACTGTCCACCCTTCTGGTGATGCGGTCAACAAAACATCTGCTTCTGAGGAAAGTATTTCAATCTTAGAAACCTTTGCGGTATCTATTTTTACTAGTTCTGTTTTCAGTAATTTACTTCTACCACCTCGTTTGGTCAACTGAGCTAGTGCAAACCCTAAAGCCAGTACAACTAATATGATCAATAAATTTTTTGTTGTCAGTTTCATTTCGGTCTAGGTTTTTTTGAGATGATCATTCAAAGTTTCCTTGCATCCATTTTTGTCGTTTGCGCTGGTTTTGAAGCTTTCGTACAAAGGCATAGATCAAAAGCAATAAAATAGGTGCAAAAACATTCGCATACTTCAGCGCTTCTTTCGTACCATCTTCCACACTATCAAGTGGTCTAGAGGTGATTCCTTTCGTTCGCAGATCAATCAGCCCTGTATCGTCTGCCAGCCAGTCTATAGCATTAGAGGCAAGGTTTACATGGTCTTGAGCAATCTGTCTTACCTGCTGTGCTTCGCCATTGATAAAGAAATCTCCATTTCCAAAGACAACCATTTTACCTAAGCCACCTTCCAAACCTTGCACCGCTACACCAAGTGATTGTGCACCCATTCCAAAATCACTCTGAGTCCATCTTTTTTGTATGTCCACAAAAGCAGGTGACTTCACTGTTCCTGAATTTTCAGAGGTAAAAACTATGGGTGTGGCTGCTATTAATGTATCCTCAATAGTAGGAACAACACCAGATGCAAAAGTAAAGGTGATCTCATCTAAGCCTTTTGTAATAGGATGATCTTCAAAATTGGCAACCCTGGGAAAATATGGAAACTCCTTTTGGCTATTAATGGTAAAGAATCCTTGTCTTTGCTGTACGGTTATTGTGGCGCATTGCGCATCTACGACAAAATCTTTGCCTACATTGATTCCCTTAGAATTTAACCAGTCGACCAAGCCAATATTAGGTGAAGTGGAAAGTCTTCCTTGCTGTAAATCCCCTTGTACATTAGAATACGCCACAAATATTTTTCCTCCACCCCTCAAATATTCATCTAACTTATTGAAGTGGCTTTGCGGAATCGTGTCGGATGGAGCAACAATAGCTATTGCTCTGTAGAAAGATGGAATACTCTCGGCGTCGCTTATCGAGTATTCCTCTACTTCATATAACACATTTAGCTGTTGCGTTAATTGAGGTACTGATGATAAGGAAGTCTCCCCATGACCGGAAAGCAAGGCAACTTTCGGTTTGTCCTGTACAGAAAGTTTTTTGATAGAGGTGGTCAATTCATATTCCATTGCCGCGCCCGGTTGTATCAAAGGAATGATCTCTTTCCGATCTCCCATTTGTAAAATAGCCCCCATATATGCTCGCATTTGTTGGACTCTGTCATTTTCCCGGACATTGATCATTATAGGACCAATTCCTTTTTGCTGCACTTCTTGCTCTTTGGCTTGGTCATCGTTCGGGTTGATAAATTCATAAACCACATTTCCGCTTGATCGCTGCTCGTACTCTATCAACATATCCTCAAAATCCTTTCGATTACTTAATAATTGAGGAGGAAGATCTTCTGAGAAATAAGCGGAAACGGTAATCACGTCATCAAGGTCCCCTAGAATATCTTTCGAAGCATCACTTAGGGTATATCTTTGATCTTCCGTAAAATCAAGTCGGAAATAGAGCTGGTTTGAAAGTAAATTGGCGATAATTACAATTGCCACAATAATCGAAAGTTGTATGATGATCGTCTGCTTCTTCATTACTTCCAGTTTCTTTTAGACAACATAATTTGGGTTCCGACTAAACCAATCACGATAATAGACAGAAAATAGATCATATCCCGGCTGTCAATAACTCCTCTACTCAAAGAATCAACGTGTGTACGCAGACTCAAAAAGCTAAATAATTCACCAAGAGCCCCCGTTAGTCCAGAGCCGATTACATCGAAAAGCATGTGAAAAAATATCCCAATGAAGAGAGCCAACAGAAAGGCCACAATTTGATTTTGTGTGAGACTGCTGGCAAACAGCCCTATACTTATGTAGCTGGCCGCCAGTAAAATCATCCCTAAATAACCTCCTAATACCGATCCGTCATCCACATTACCCAACTGCCCAATGGTAATGTAATAAGGTATGGTACATAATAGCGCAATCAATACCAGAATGAGGCATGCCAAAAATTTACCCGCAACTATCTGTCCGTCTGAAACTGCTTTGGTAATAAGCAATTCAATCGTACCAGCTTTGTTCTCTTCAGCAATCATTCTCATCGTTATAGCTGGAATGAAAAAGAACAGTGACCAGAAAGCCACTCCATAAAAAACATCAAGGTTTGCTTGTCCTAGCACGAAGATATTGGTTCCAAATAGCCAGGTGAATGATCCACTTAAACCTAGAAAGAGAATAATCATAACATAGGCAATTAAAGAATCAAAAAATCCCGATAGTTCCCTTTTTGTGATGATCCAAACTTTACTCATTGACTTATTTTGTTAAGTTTCTAAATACATCTTCCAGACGTGTTTCTATACCTGTCATCTCTAGCAAATACCATTTTTTGTTCACACAAAGGTCAAAAACTTCTTTTCTAGAGCTTACTTCAGGTTTGCTCTGAATAGAAAACCAGTTTTCTTTCCCTTCGATCTCACCCACCTTTTCAACTGGTTTCAGGCCTAATAGCTCTTTTTCTATTTCCCCTTCTCCTTCAATATGGACCGTTAATACCTCTTGACCCTGCGCCTGCTGACGAAGTGTTTCGGAAGAACCATCTGCTACAATTCTGCCTTTATTGATAATTAGAATCCGATCACAGGTAGCCTCTACTTCAGATAGAATGTGAGAGCTTAGGATCACTGTTTTCTCTTTTCCCAGATCCTTGATCAATTTTCTAATCTCAACGATTTGATTAGGATCAAGTCCGGTAGTAGGCTCATCCAGAATCAATACCTCCGGATCATGAATCATGGCTTGTGCCAGTCCTACTCTTTGTCGATATCCTTTGGAAAGTGCTCCGATGTTTTTATGCTTTTCAACGTCTAAACCACATCGGTCTACCATTTCACCGATCCTCGTTGGTATATCAGATTTATTCACTCCTTGAACCTCTGCACTAAACCGTAGATAATCAACAATAGGCATATCCAAATAAAGAGGGTTGTTTTCTGGTAGGTACCCGATTTTCTTCTTTACGGATTCAGATTCGGATACGATGGAGGCCCCTTCTACAGTCACATTTCCTGAAGTAGGCGCCATAAAACAGGTAATCACTTTCATCGTAGTGCTTTTTCCTGCTCCGTTTGGCCCCAAGAAACCTACTACTTCACCAGTATTAATTTCAAAGGAAATGTCGTTGACTGCTTTTTGAACTCCATACTTTTTTGTTAGATTTTCTACTACAATAGCCATACTTGTCTTTTGTTCAAAAACGCCGCAATGTTAAAAACCAAAAGATACAAGTTCAAGTTCTAGGGCTTGTTAAATTATGTTAATCACGATTTGTTGATAGATAGATTTGATGCAAATTTTGATGTATGAAAATAGGACTCATATCCGACACGCATAGCTATCTTGATCCAAAAGTTTTTACCTACTTTGAAAAAGTGGACGAGATTTGGCATGCAGGTGATATTGGTACCATGACGGTTTTAGAAGAACTTAGAAAATTTAAACCTACTGTAGCGGTTTGGGGAAATATTGATGGAGGAAAACTGAGGGTAGAATGCAAACAGGTTGAAACCTTTATACGTGAAGAGGTTAAAGTATTGGTCATTCATATTGCAGGGAAGCCATCTAAATACAACCCAAAAGTTTTAGCATATATAAAGGAATATCAACCTCGTTTATTGGTATGTGGTCATTCACATATATTGAAGGTAATGCAAGATAAAACCAATAACCTGCTTTTTATGAATCCAGGAGCTGCCGGGAGACACGGTTTCCATAAGATGAAGACGGTATTGAGGTTTGATTTAGCAAAAGGTGAAATAAAGAACCTGGAAGTAGTGGAATTGGGACCTCGTACGAAACCTACTTCGTAAAATTTATTTGATGTTTTACACCTATCATTAATGAATGCCGATGTTGCATTTCTTTCGTGGTATTTACCAACCAGTGTAAATAGCCCGCATTTATATCCAGATTTAAGGGTTTTATATAATAATGAATCCTGGCTGCAGCTCGGTTTTGATTGAAGCGGTCTACATCCATACTAGATCCATTGATGATATACTCATTTGACAATTCTAATTTCATGGAAGAATTCATGGGTATGATTGCTTTAAGTCGGTTCCTAAACCTAAAATTAAAGTCATGATCATTCATTACCTCTCCATTTCTTGTTTGACTCATATATCGTTCTTCTACCATGAACCTAAAGCTCGTTTTGACTTTACCTAATGCAGTAGAGTAAGTGATGGATTGAAAAGGTCTAACTTCAGGTACAGCCAGGTATTTGTCATGAGAGTATTTATGATATCTGAAATAAATCAGCCCTCCGGATATTGAAAAATTCTTGGTCAATTTAGCATCAAGACTTGCCCAATAAATGTTTTGATAGGTCTGTTCTCTATCCAAGAAAATACGATGATGCCAAAGTAAGGTGGAAGAGAACCGATTGTTAAATTTCACTTTTTCTATTGCTTCAATCCAAATCATACTTTCATTAGATCGAGGCTTAGATTGAGCCATCGCCAGATTAATAAATAGCAACATACTGCCGATGGTGAAAATAAGGTGAATTCTTGATTGCATTATAAGTCATTTACTGTTTATGAATGCGAAGTTGGACGTCTGGCCTCAAAACATTAATGACTTAGGTCATCTCCGAATATGAATTAAAAAAGATTTGCGGTGAATTGGCTATTTCATCTGCGATGATAGAAGAAACATTTTCATTCTTATCTTCGTATTTCATTTACAATTATAAATGATATGAAAACCAAATCGTATCAACTAGGTGAGTTGGAAGAGCTGGTCTTAATTATCGTCGCTATTCTGAAAGAAAAAGCATATGGTGTAAAAGTGGTGGATGAGATACAAGACCAAATCGGAAGAAAAGTGAATATCAGCGCGGTACATACTGTGTTGGACAGGCTTGAGAAAAAAGGATTTGTTTCCTCATTTATGGGAGGAGCAAGCGCAGAACGAGGAGGCAGAAGAAAGCGACTTTTCAAAGTAACTGCAGAAGGTTCCCAAGCGATTGAATTTGTCCACAAAACACGCAACCAGCTTTACTATCAAATTACTAAACCCGCTACAGGAATGGGATGAAAGAAAGAAATCCACCGAAATGGGCACTCCGATTCCTTCAATTTTACTGTAAGGACCGATACCTGGAACAAATAGAAGGTGACTTGTTCGAGCTTTTTGAACGGCATCCCTCTACGATAGGATTTACCTGGAATATCCTGAGGTTTTTTAGATTAAGATACATGAAGGGATTTGATGATTTTGAACAATTAGCCATTTTAGCCATGATCAAGAATTACTTAAAGGTTGCGCTTCGGTCGCTTCTTAAACAAAAAAATTATGCTGCAATCAATATAGTTGGGCTTGCTATTGCATTAGCATCCTGTATGCTTATTACCATGTATATTCTTCATGAAAAAAGTTATGATAATTTTTTTAAGGAAGGTGACCGAATGTATAGAATAACTAAGAATGAATTCGGTAATTATACGCCTCCACTTCTTGCACACGTAATTCGCGAAGAAGTGCCACAATTTGATGTAGCTACCAGGTCTTCCGGGGTATTTGACGCTTTTTTTGAGATTGGAAGTAAGCAGGTTAAACAAGACGGAGCCGTACGGGCAGATCAATATTTTTTCGATGTTTTTGATATCAACTTTCTGAAAGGAAACAAGGAGCAAGCATTAAGTAAGCCCAATAGTGTGGTTTTATCTCAGCAAATAGCACTCAAATATTTCGGCGACAATTCGCCCATGGATGAGATCATCAAAATAGACGGCGACAATTTTATTGTCACTGGTGTATTTGAAAACTTACCTTATAATACACATTATCCATTTACATACGTTATAGCCGATCACTTAAATCTGAATGGTATTTACTATTGGACAGGCGGAAGTGGTATTACTTATGCTAAGCTTAGCAAAAATTCATCCTATGCTGATGCCTATGAGAGCTTAACAAAAATTTATAAAAAATATGCAGGTCCTGAAATCATTAAATGGACTGGTCATGAATCTTTCAAAGCAATGAAAGAAGACTATCCTGATAGAAAACACGTCTACTTTCCCCATCCTATCAGAAGCATTCATCTAACTCAACCACATCTGAGTCATAACGAGCCAGGAAACAGCGAAGCAAACAATATATTCTCTCTTGTGGCTCTAGGCATTTTATTTATTGCATGTATCAATTACATCAACATGTCAACCGCTAGATCTACTTTGAGGTCTAAAGAAGTGGGGATAAGAAAAACATTGGGCTCGTTTCGAAAACAAGTGTTGCTTCAATTTTTAACTGAATCTGTGCTAATCACCTTCTTTGCGATTCTTATGGCGTTTATAATAGCCATCTTATCACTTAAGTTTTTTAATGAGATTACATTAAGGGCATTTAGCCTGCAAGACGTGGTAAGCCTTGAAAATCTTGCTTTTACCTTTCTTTTGTTTTTGCTCACAAGCCTCATGGCGGGGGCTTATCCTGCGTTTATCATTTCAAGGTTTAATCCTGTGGAGGCATTAAGAGGGACTTTGAAGCTAAAAGGAAAGTCGCACTTTAGAAACATTCTCGTGGTTTTTCAATTTGCAGCTTCTGTATTCTTAATCACGATATCCTTGGTTATTTACAGCCAGGTAGATCACTTGCTAAACCAGGATATGAAAATAGACTTGAATAAAACTATGGTGCTCAGAAATGGATACCAGATAGGTGATAAGTATGATCTTTTCAAACAGGAGCTAGAGCAGTTGAGAGAAATAGAAATTGTATCAAAATCTGATCATGTTCCTTTTATGGGGATCAATAATTACGGTTATACCGCACCGGATCAGGGAGGAAAAGCATTTAACCTAGACAATATTTTCGCTGGATCAGACTTTGAGCAAGTTTTTAAGCTTGAATTGGTAAAAGGAAGATTTTTAAATCCAACCTCTCTTTTAGATACCAGTAAAGTGCTCCTTAATGAGACCGCAGTTAAAGAAATAGGTTGGAATAATGCAATAGGAAAAAAGTTAATGAGAGATCCTTTTGTATACGAGGTTGTAGGAGTGGTTAAAGATTTTAATTATCAATCGCTAAAGCAAAAGATCAATCCAATGATCATAAGGTATGGTGCCAGTGTGTATGATATAGGCATCTGGCATCAAAATAATATTTTAGTTAAATACCATTCCGAGAACGCTATCGCTTTAGTTGAAGATATTCAGAAAAAGTGGTCAACGTTTGTTACTGACTATCCTGTCGATATCTCTTTTTTGGAAGAGGCATTCAATAAAATCTATGATGGAGAACGGCGATTTGGTCAAATATTTACAGGTTTTTCTATTTTGGCATTAATCATTGCATCTCTGGGTCTTTTTTCGTTAATGGCATTTGTTCTTCAAAGAAGATGTAAAGAGATTACCATTAGAAAAGTATTTGGTGCTCCGGCAATTTCCATTATCACACTGCTATCTAAAGAATTCTCCGTGATTGCTATCCTAGGTGGAACCATTGGGATACTAGGATCCTATTACTGGCTACAAGAATGGTTAAATGGTTATAGCTACAGAGTTGATCTCAAATGGTCCTATCTGGCTTTGCCACTGCTATTTATTTTAGTTTTAACCTGGATTGTGGTCTCCGGAAAATCTTATCATGCGGCCATTTCTAATCCGTCCAGCGCTTTAAAAGAAGAATAGTCAAAACAGGAATCATTTTGATAATATTTATTATAACTATATTTACCAATAATGGTTTAACGAGATCCCTTGCTTTATAAACCTTTGAAAGCGGCTGACATACATCATACAAAACTATGATGATGCTCCTAAGCCCTAACTATTTCCGATCCTATATTGGCAAAATGATAAATAACATTCCCAACCAGAAATAGGATGAAAAAGCGAGAAAAAGTAGCAAGCATCATGACCAAGGATGTCATTACTGTGCAAATCAACGAATCGCTGCACAGGGTTAATGACACTTTCAAGAAGAAAAGCATTCGACACCTTCCTGTGGTAGTGGACGATGAACTGGTGGGTATTCTCAGCCAAACGGATATTTTAAGGATCAGTTTTGGTAACACCTTCGGTGATCAAAACGAAGGAGATGAGGCCATTTTTGACATGCTCTCCATCAATCAAGTGATGAAACATAGCCCTATCACTGTATCTTCAGAAGTGACCATCAAAGATGTTGCAAAGATCCTTGCGAAAAAAGAATTTCATGCGCTCCCAGTGGTAGATGAGAAAAAGCTGGTAGGAATCGTGACGACTACTGACATCATCAATTACTTCATTGAAAATGGAAAGTAAAAACAGCAATTTTATCTTTTAGAAGTATTCATAAGAAGGCCCCTGAGAGTGTTTAAAAGCACTATTTATTAGAATAGATAGACTCCTTACAGCTTATCGGGCATAGAAAATTCCATAGGGAAGATGAAAATATCAAAATACGAAATAATACTTTACGATAAAAACTATAGATCTTCATTGGAGAAGTCCAAAGGTCCTCAGGAAGAGGTAACATCTCCCAATAAGAGAAAAAAAGTTGGATAGGAAACATAAGAATTTAAACAGTATCTTCTTTAAGAGAAAAAGTAAAGTACTCTATGTTATGGTTGTAGGGTAGTTTTTTTAGTGAAAGACTCAACGGAATCTATTTCAAGCTTTAAGATTGATTTTTCAAGTTTTAAAAGCTCGTCCGACTTTTGGATTGATAGAAAGTGAATCTGTGATTTTGTTGCGTTTTTATTTAAAATTTCTTTGATAGATTCAAGTAAGAATCGATTTCAAAGAGGTTACTTTGATCAACTTTTGTTTTATAAAATCTAAAATTTACTGCTACTTTATTCTTGCCTAGCATGGTTTGTATTCTCATGAATCAAAATCTGAACTAAAAATGAATGGATATATAAGAATAGTTTTACGACATGCCATTATATGGTTTTTTGCTTTTGTCTTTTGGGTATTTATGCGAGAGTTTGGTCAGGAAGTAGTTCAGGAAGATATTGGGTCTATGAGCTTTTTTCAGCGTGTGAAATTTCATTTGATACTGGGTTTAATCGCTGGTATTATTTTCGGCAGCTTGAATTATTTTTCTAATAAATACATCCATAAAAAGATTTCCTTTGGAAGGACACTCTTGTTTGGGACATTTTCTCATCTTGTTGCGGTAATTGTTCTCATTACTTTTGGTATGCGTGCCTTTACCCGAATCATTGGGGTGGAAATGAACTGGGAGATATATCAAGACTATATCTTTTCCAATGAAATGATCCTACTTGTTATTTACTGTTTCATTGTCGGATTTTTTATAAATCTTTTTACTGAAATAGATAAGAAGTTTGGGCCTGGAAACCTTTGGAAAATGCTAAAAGGAGAATTTTATTCACCAAAAGAAGAACAACGAATCTTTATGTTTTTGGATTTGAAGAATTCTACAGGGATTGCTGAAAAACTAGGTCATAGAAAATATAGCGAGCTTATCCAGGATTGCTTTCAGGATGTTTCTGAAATAGTATTAAAGTTTAAGGCTAGTATTTACCAATATGTGGGCGATGAAATCGTACTAACCTGGGCCATCAAGGAAGGCCTTCAGAATTTGAACTGCATTCGATTTTACTTTGCCTATAAAGAAAAGCTTGTAAGTAATGCTGAAAGTTATGAAATAAAATATAATATGATACCTGAATTTAAAGCAGGTCTTGAGATGGGTTCTGTCATGGTGGCTGAGGTGGGAGACTTAAAGAGGGAAATTGCTTATCATGGTGATGTTCTTAATACAGCATCTAGAATTCAAGGGTGTTGCAACCAGTACGGCAAGGGCATACTTATTTCTGAGAACATAGAGAAAACACTTAGAGATTCTTTAGAAACGAAAGTACAACTACTTGGAGATGTTCAACTCAGAGGAAAGCAAAAAAATATTCGAATCTATGCTGTAGAGCAGGCTTAAACTAGATATTGTCCAAGGTGAAGGTATCTATATTCTTGTAATTAGTGTCTCTAAGAAAAGACGAAAAACACGCTATTGACACCTACAGCAGTTTTTTAGTAAAAGAATGAATCGAATCTATTTTACACTTTAGAATCAATTTCTTAATTTCTCAAAAATTCATTTGAATTTTGAACGAATTGAAGGTAACCCTATGGTTTTATGGCGTTTTCACTAAAATCTCAAAAATAGATTCAATGACTATTTGTTCATCGAAATCTCAAAAAAACACGCTCCACAAGCTAGAAACAGTGTTTTCTTAGAGGCACTAATTGTAATGCAGACTTTACATTGAAAAAGATCCTACTTATTTAAAAAAGGTTGGTGCAACTTCTTAATTGATATTAATACTTTTCAATTTTTGCTTCATTTTTTTTGAAATAAAAATTATGGAAAAAGCATTATTAATTATGAAAAAGACATCAGTTACATTCGTTTTTGTATTTATTAGTTTTATTTCATTTGGACAATTTAACGTAGAATTAGGCTTAAAAGGTGGTCTCAATGTATCATATAACAACATAGATGACTTTGATACTGAATCCATAACCTCTTATCATGCAGGTATTTTCGGTTTAGTAAAGTTAGGCAAGATTGGCATTCAGCCTGAAATACTATTTTCTGATCAAGGAGCTGAGATTGATTTTGGTCCTCGTGGGGAATCCGAGATTGAGTTACTTTATATCAACGCTCCTATTATGGGTAAATACTATTTAGTAGAAGGGATTAATTTACAATTTGGACCTCAGTTGAGCATCTTATTGGACTCTGAGTTAGATGATACGGGCGTAGAATTGGAAACCACAGATACAGATTTTGGGTTAGCATTCGGTGCAGGGTGGGATGCTCCATTTGGCTTGAAAGTTGACGCACGATTTATATTGGGCTTAACCGATATTAATGACAGTAGCGATGCCTCTTTCTCACAGGTAGACATACAAAACAGGAATTTTCAGCTTTCTATAGGGTATCGTTTATTTAAAATTGGCAAAGGATAACCAGTAAAGTTTTTTTTACAGAAATTAGACTTCATGCTGCTAAAACATAGAACAAGGCCAAAACTCTTTTTTGTTGAATGTATTTTTTGATAAATTCATTGAGGAAGAGGTTTATTTAAAGGAAACTGCACAGAACCTTTTGCCCTTTTACATTCTCAGCACTCCTGGCTCGACGTAAATTTATCTGTCGTAAACACACAATAATAATTGACGAAAATTCTTTTCTGAACTATTTAAAAAATGTTTTGAGTCTGAAATGATGCAGGATTACGATAAATTAATTTACGAACTATCTTCATCTATTACCTCATTTTGTAGGTCGAGTCAGGAGTTCTGAACCTTTAAGTTGGTCTAAGAAGTGTTCCATGGTGGAAGGGTGAGGATAAAACCTTAAGTAGTTTTTATATCCAGCCTTCATGATTTGTTCCTCTCTTTTTCCACTCTTGATAAGAGCAAACGCAGCGATATTATAATTGATAAGCTTTGTAGCATCCGGTGCAGCTTCAAGGACGTGAGATTGGAGCTCTAAGGGAAATACTCTTGTTTTTTCTTCAAAGCTATTTGATGTGATCGTCGACAGTTTGAAATTTCATAAAGTGAAGTCAAAGCTCTGATATAAGTTCCTACAGGGTTATGAACTCCTGATATATCCTTAAATTATCCCAATTCCCGAAGTCTATTTATGCCCTCTGCTTGTCCCTTCACTACTATTAGTGGTTTTGCAAGTGGTTTGGAACAATTTGATACTGAATGCACTTGTGTAACCTGAAATGATTCTAAATAGTGGCTGTAAGAAAAAGGATAAAAAGTGATTATTTCACCAAGAGGGGCCGAATTTATGCTGTTGTTGGACCTGAATCTAAATCAAGAAAAAAGTTGATCATACCATTTTCATCGATTTTGGTCGCCTAAAAAAGTGTAGGTTTCATTCCCGGCGGGGTTTTTTCTATGAAATTGGCCATTTCATTCGGCTAGATTCACCGCTCTTTTTGACTATTTCCAAGGTTGATTTTCAGATTTTGTGTGGGAGAAGCCCGTTCATTTTTTCTTTAATAATGGGTGAAATTTGAAGGTATTTTATTCTCTTGCAAGCAGCTCTTTTTAATTAAAAACCTCCAACTATGCGCAAATCTTTTGACCCACCACTCACCCTGGGCTGTACGCCCATTAACGAAGTAAAAATCCCTACTCAAACCAGAAGTCACCTTGCCGCATTGGCGGCTGCGCTGCAACATATTTATGTCAATCCACAGTGGAATACGCGGGTGTTTGGTTTGCTTTCAGCCCACCTGATGAAAGGCGAGCAGCCTACCGGAAGAACGGGCATGAGCCTGTGGGAAATCTTCGTGCTGGCTCAGGTGAGGTGATGCATGAACATTTCCTATGATGAGCTGCAACATATTGCCAATCATGATACCCTCATTAGAGGCATCATGGGGGTGTTACCTGGTGATTTTAGTAGCGGCAAGGAGTACAGTTATCAAAACATCTATGACACTATCGCCTTACTGGATGAGGAGTTGCTTCAAGAGCTCAATGAGGTCTTTGTGGAGATGGGACATGAGGTCTTCCAAAAAAAAGAAAAAACCGCAGAGGGGGAAGTGGCCTTGCATTGCAAGACCGATAGTTTTGTGGTAAAAACAGACACTCATTTCCCCACTGATTACAACCTGCTGTGGGACAGCGCACGCAAATGCGTTGATCTATGTGAACAGCTGGCAGAAAAACAACCCCTTACTGGCTGGCGTAAAGCCAAGGACTGGCGTCGCCGCCTCAAAAGGCAGATGCGTAGCGTCGGTCAGATCACTGCTAAAGGAGGCAGGAACAAAGAAGAGCGACTCCAACAGACCACAGAGAAGTAGCTCACCAAGGCTTGTGCCTTCGCCCGCAAGGTGAAAGCGATGATCGAAAATCCCGCTGCCTGTGAGCTGGATACGGTGGCGGCGTGGTTGGAGTTGTGGTATTACCATGAGATGTTGGTCAAGCATATTGAGCGGGTAGATCGCCGAATCCTTCAGGGAGAAGTCATCCCGCATCAAGAGAAGCTGTTCTCCATCTTTCAGCCTTATGCCGAATGGATCAACAAAGGCAAACAACACCCTCCGGTGGAAATCGGTAAAGGGCTCACCATCACCACCGATCAATACCAACTCCTCTTAGACTGGCAAGTTGGTCAGCATCAGACTGATCGTGAGTTGACTATTCCCATTGCAGACCGACTCACCAGCAAATACACGGTGAAGAGCATGAGCTTTGACCGGGGGTTTTATGATGCGTCAAACAAGGCGTTACTGGAAACCGAAATCCCACAGGTTATCATGCCTAAGAAAGGCAAACGCAAGGAAGAGGAAAGGCCACTGGAAGAAGCTCCGGCCTTCAAACGGTTAAAAAACAAACATAATGCGGTAGAATCCAACATCAACGAACTCGAACACCGAGGCCTGGACAGGTGTCCGGACCGGACATGGCGCAACTTCAAAAGGTATATCGGGCTAGCTGTGACGGCCTACCATCTCCATAAGATAGGCAGGGAATTACAACAGCGTGCCCAAGCAGCGGAGTCAGCTTGCTTGGCCACGGCAGCCTGATCAGAGGCGCGGGCGGATGATTACTTTTTTACACACTTTGAATGGGAGAGGTGTGTTCTATTGGTATATAAAAAGGTAGTTGTGATATTGATTTTTAAAGGAGAAGGTGATTAGGGGTAAAAATGAGGACCAATTAAATCGGCAACTAATGGTATTGTGATGATATTTAGAAATAACGTAATAATAAATGGGGCTGCTTTTCTTAGAGACACTAACTAAGTTCACTTTGAACGTGCAAATAGATAAGCATAGAACCATTAAAACCCAAAACCTCCACCACCTCCATCGTAATCTCCACGTCCGCGGGAGGGACGTTGTTTTTTCTGATTTAGCCTGTAGGTAAATGACAAAATAGCGGTAGGTCCGCGCCTCCATTGGAATTCTGAATCCGTGGTGAACGTTTCAGTTATTGTCTCACCTCGAAATTTTCTGGTATTGAACAAATCACGAACGTTCATCGAGATAGTACCATTATTTTTCAAAATATCCTTAGATAAGCCCATATCAAAGTTTTGGATGGACTTGCTTCTACCTTGCGGTCTGTTTTGTGGTGCTACGTAATTCCAGGATATTTGTGCATTGAATAGCTTCCTATCACGGTAAAACGCGCCAATCCTTGTGGAAACAGTAGTCGCTTCTGCAGAAAGCGTTTCACCTCCGTCGGTTTGTGAATTAAAAAAGTTGATATTACTTGTCACTCTTAGTTTCTTAGTAAAATCATAATCAATGTTCGCCTCGATACCTATATCGTCTTGGACGCCTAGATTAACAGGAAGCCTTTCGGTAATCCCTTCTCCATTGAGCCTTTGAATTCTTTGTACCACATCGGTGGTATACCGATAGTAGACACCAACATATATACTCGAAGACTTACGATTTTGTAAAATCCCTACTTCATATGAATTAGTAAATTGTGGCTGTAAGTCAGGATTCCCGGTAAATAAACTCAAGGGGTTACTATAACTCAAAAATGGATTTAAGTTTCTAAATCTTGGCCTTGTAATTCTCCTGCTGTAACTTATTTGAACTGAGGATATTTTGCTGTATTTGTAGGAAAGATTTGCACTTGGAAAAAAGCTAAAATAATTTTGACTATTAGGCTCATATTCCTCTCTTGCTTCCTCTTCTGCGTTTCTAGGTGTTAATTGAGTATCTAAATTTGTATTTTCAGCTCTAAGTCCTAACTGCCAGGAAAACTTTTCATATTTATTACTAATCATACCGTAAATGGCAAATATTTGTTCATCGAACAAAAAATTATTAGTTAATTCTGTTACCTCCTCAAAATTTTGCTCTTGACCCGTGGCAGCAGAATCTGACTCAACTATGTAATCATTGAAAATTTCTCTGGCATTATATCTTAATCCAAGCTCAAATTTGGCCGCTTTTCCAAATGGATGAACATAGTCTAATTGAGCAAGCTGTCGCTCCTCTCCATTATCATTTCTTGATCGCTGTATCAGTTGGTCTACTGTACCGTCAGTAAAACTGGTTAAATCATCAAATGTAGAAATTTCTGTTTCCTCACTATCTTGTTGTTGGAGAGTAAAAGATAGCTTATGTCCTTTTCTTTCAAAATCCTTGTTATAATTTAATTCATACTGCCAGTTCAAATCTTCCTCATCTTCATTATCTATTCTAAATCGATCAGAGAATTGGACTAGGTTTCTATTGAAGAAGGTATATCCGGTCTCTGTAGTATTATCACTATCTGCATTTCTGTAGGACGCAGAAAGTGTAAGAACACTTTTTTCGTTGAAATAAATGTCTGACCCAAAACGAATATTTTGAGAAAGGCTTTTTCTCTCTCTATCATTATCCTGAAAAATATAGTAGACTGAATCTCTTTCTTGATTATTGAAAAAATTATTGGTAAATCCCTGCCCGGGAGAAGTTCTTGTCGTTACTCCATAATTAACAAACCAGTTAATCCATCCGGTCCGGTAATTCACATTTACACTTGCCCCATCGTTTTGAGGGAACCCCCCCTGAACTTGAAAACTTCCATTAAAACCCTTCGCTTTGTCTTTCTTAAGAATAATATTAATTATTCCGGCTCCTCCTTCTGCATCATATCTTGCGGATGGATTAGTCACAATTTCTACACGTTCTATAAGATTGCCTTGAAGCTGTTGTAATCCTCCGGTGCCAGACAAGCCGACTAAGCCTGAAGGTTTGCCATCTATTAATATTTGAACATTTTCACTTCCTCTTAAGGATACGTTTCCATCTACATCAACCCCTACAGATGGAAGGTTAGCTAATAGGTCTGAGGCACTTCCGCCCAGATTACTAAGATCTTTTCCAATATTGTAAATTTTCTTGTCTAAAGACATTTCCATTTCGGTTCGCTCAGTTTGTATTACTACCTCTTCGAGCAATGTCTCATCCTCTTTCATTCCAATAAAATCTGCATCATAAACTTTACTCTTTTTGTCTATCACTATATTCGAAATGGTTACGTGTTGAAATCCCATAAATTGAATGCTAAGGTAATAACTACCTGGTTTGATAGGGATATTAAAAACTCCATTTACATCAGTCAGACCGCCATCCACTAACGAAGAATCCATCTCGTTAAAAACGCTTACTGTAGCAAATTCAATAGGGATTTTTGTTCCATACTGAATGAGTTTTCCTTTTATTGCGAAGATTGGTGCAGCCACTTCTTTTGGGGCTTGGGCCATTGAGGATGCCGCATACGCAATAAAAAAAATAAATATTTTAAGTTGCCTATTATCCATTCATTAGCAAACTGTAGAACCTAAAGGATGTTCGCGGAAAATTTTGAATCAGTGCTGAAGCATGCATCCTTTTTCAGGTCAGGTTTTACCTATGCAAACAAGACAATGATTTTGTATTTTCACTGAAAACCTGTTTCATGTAGCGTAAGGCAGCTTATTTTGAAATCAAATTATATTCACCTCTCGTTCCAGTTCTATACCAAATTTGTCCTGAATAGATTTTTGTATCTGTTTAGAAAGTTTTAGAATATCCTTACCTTGAGCGCCATGGTAATTAACTAATACTAAAGCTTGTTTTTCGTGAACACCGAAGTTTCCATTTTTATACCCTTTCCACCCTGCTTTTTCAATCAGCCATCCTGCCGGAACTTTCACATGCTCCTCGTCTACCCGATAGGATTTTATGTCAGGAAATTGTGCTTCTAAGGCTTCATAATGCAATTTCTCAAGAACTGGATTTTTAAAAAAGCTACCCGCATTGCCGAGATCCATCGGATCAGGTAACTTGGATTTTCGAATATTAATCACTGCCTGACTCACATTTTTGAGGGTAAGTTCCTCTACTCCCATTTGAGCTAATGTTACTTTGATGTCTCCATAGGATATATTGAACGTAGGTTTTTTTTTCAATTTGAAATTGACCTTGGTAATAACGTACCTGTCTTTTAATGGACCTTTAAATACACTATTTCGATAGCCAAATTTGCAATCATTTGTATAAAAAGTAATCAACTTCCCGGATTTGATTTCATAGGCCTCCAGTGAATGAAAGACGTCCTTCAACTCGACTCCATAAGCACCTATATTTTGTATGGGTGCAGCTCCTACAGTGCCAGGTATAAGTGATAGGTTTTCAACTCCCCCAAATTCTCTATCTACGCACCACAAAACAAATTGATGCCAATTTTCACCGCTTCCGACAGAGACAAATACCTCCTTTTCGCTTTCATTTAAAATGTGAAAACCTTTAATTTCATTTTTGGCCACCACACCTGTAAAGCCCTTGGTAAAAAGTATATTTGAGCCTTGCCCTAAAACCATTTTATGCAGCGATATAAATCTATTGGAAAGAAAGACCTCATCCAGATCATCAATAGAAGCTATAATCGCTAAGAATCCTGTATTTTCATTGATTCCAAAAGTATTATATGGTTTTAGCGATACGTCTCTTTGAACAATCAAATTGTTTGTTTTTTTTACCTTAAAAGCATACATGCTCAATTAAAAGGAAAACTGCACTTATCAAATTTCTGGACAGTATAAGTTGTCTAGCTTTTTTTGTAAACCACATTTCCACTGATAACCGTCATCGTTACTTCTGTATTCAGTATTTCATTTTCCGGGATAGTCATGATATCTTTATCTAAGATGGTTAAGTCAGCCCATTTCCCTACTTCTATACTTCCTTTTCGATCTTCACGGAAAGCACCATAGGCTGCATCTAACGTATAAGACCTTAATGCCTGTTCCCTTGTCATTTTCTCTGCAGCTTCATATCCGCCTTCTGGTATGCCTTTTAGAGTTTTTCTACTTACGGAAGCATATACACTGGCCATTGGATTGATTGGCTCTACCGGAGCATCCGTACCATTTACAATTCTAGCTCCAGACTGCAGCAAGCTTTGCCACATGTAAGCTCCCCATTCAATGCGTTTCACACCAAGACGTGAAATCGCCCATGGCCTATCAGAAGACATATGAATCGCTTGCATGGCGGGAACAATTCCCATCTTAGCAAAACGTGGAATATCATCCGGATGAAAATGCTGCGCATGCTCTATCCTAAATCGTGGTTCTTTAGACGAGCTTTCGGCATTAAGCTTAAACGTCTCTTCATAAATATTCAACACTTCTCTGTTGGCACGATCTCCAATAGCATGGATACAAACCTGAAAACCTGCTTTATATGCCTTCGCAGTGATTTCCTTGATATCTTCCATGGGCATAACATTGTGACCGTGCACTCCGGGAGCATCGCTGTATTCCTCCAACAACCAAGCACCTCTTGATCCAAGCGCACCATCAGCATATAATTTTACAGATCTAATAGTAAGTTGATTATTGTAAAGATCCTCTTTAATACCTTTTTTGAAATATTCATCTAAAAGCGTGCTATCTCTGCCATTTAACATAACATATAATCTCAATTTCAGATCACCTCTTTTGGCAAATTCTGTATATAAACGAATATGATCTGGACCTGATCCTGCCTGATGAAATCCAGTGATACCATATTTAAAACATTGATCAAGGGCTAACTTCAGTGCTTGTTCATCACGCTCTTTTGTTGCCTCAGGAATTACTTCAGTAATAAGCCTTTGTGCCGTTTCATTAAAAAGACCCGTGGGCATTCCGTCTAAGGACATAAATATTTCTCCACCATCCGGTTGCGAGGAGTTTTTACTAATACCAGCCAAATCCATGGCTTTTTGATTGGATAAGGCCGCATGACCACTTGCATGTTTCAAATAGACCGGATGATCAGGCACCGCTTCACTTAATAAGTCATGTGTAGGAAAACCATTAATCATTTCGGGCTGTTCCATCCATTTATCTTGGTGCCATCCTCGACCTGTTATCCAGGTGCCTTTTGGAGTATTCGATGCACGTTCAGCTACCATATCAACCATTTCTTCATAGCTCTTTGCTTCACGTAGATCCACATTCAACAAATTGTATCCTACACCCATAATATGTGCATGCCCTTCGATCAATCCGGGTATTAGTGTTTTACCTTCCAAATCAATTTCTTTAGTATTCAGACCAATGAATGGCTCAATTCCTTTTTTAGAACCTACATAGAGAAAGGTATCCGCATTGATTGCAATAGCTTCAACAGTTGGTTTATCTTCATCCATAGTATAAATAGGTCCATTATAGAAAACTAGGTCAGCAATTGGTATTACTTCAGTTTTGGCGTTTCTGCTGTTAGTACATCCTGTAGTGAATAACAGAAAAATAAATACGAGTCTTATTGATTTCATATAAATAATAATAATACAAATGCTAAAGTTAGGTCCATAACTGGTTTTATGGTATGGTTTCTTTACATTTGCGCTCCGTTGTAGCGGAATGTCATTTATTTATGTAATGTTAAATTAAAAAGCTCGTCGATGTTAACTCCATACGACAAGTATTTATTAATAGGGGGTTTTTACATATGTCAAAAAAAGAACAAGTGTCTGATATTGAAGCGGTTGAAGAGAATAAAAAGACTGAAATAATCACCAAAGTAGAAAAAGAAATTACTATAAAAGGAACTGAACCTGAAGTGGAAGAGGAAACGAAAATTTCAGAAAACAAGAAAAAGAATTTGACAGCAGCAGAAACCGAGATGCTGGCTAAGGATACTCGTGCGGAAGCCGTTTCTATCATAGATGAATCTGTGGCAAAAAAAGAAGAGTCTGTTCTTGAAGTCAGCAAAGAGAATAAAGAGGAAAATTATTCAACACAGGCAAAAGTCGAAGAAGATTTTAGTTTTGACGATGATGCTTTCGACAACGAATACACTCAGGCTGATCGTAAAGCCATGGAAGCTCTCTATGAAAACACGCTTACAGAAATCAATGAAAAAGAGCTAATAAATGGAACCGTAGTCGGAATCACAGATCGCGAAGTAATAGTTAACATTGGATTTAAATCAGACGGATTAGTACCATTGTCAGAATTTAGAGATATTCCGGATCTTAAGGCAGGTGATGAAATAGAGATATATGTGGAAGAGCAGGAAAATGCCAACGGTCAGCTTGTCTTATCCAGGAGAAAAGCTAAAATTGTTAAAGCTTGGGAATCTATACAAAGTGCATTGGATCATGATGAGGTCATAGAAGGATTTGTCAAGAGAAGAACTAAAGGAGGATTAATTGTAGATGTTTATGGAGTAGAGGCCTTCCTTCCTGGATCTCAAATTGATGTAAAGCCTATCAGAGACTTTGATGTATTTGTTGGTAAGTCGATGGAAGTAAAAGTGGTAAAAATCAATTACACTAATGACAATGTCGTAGTTTCTCACAAAGTTCTCATCGAGAAAGACATAGAGCAGCAAAAAGCTGAAATTCTAAATAACCTTGAAAAAGGTCAGGTGCTAGAAGGAATCATTAAAAATATGACCAACTTTGGAGTATTCATTGATCTCGGAGGTGTAGACGGCTTATTGCATATCACAGACATTAGCTGGGGAAGAATTAATCACCCGGAAGAAGTCCTTTCTCTCGACGAAAAAGTGAATGTGGTGGTGCTTGATTTTGATGACAACAAACAACGAATCTCTCTTGGGATGAAACAACTCACCAGTCATCCTTGGGATTCGCTTGATAACGATGTAGAGGTGGGATCAAAGGTTAAAGGTAAGATAGTGAATGTAGCAGATTATGGCGCATTTTTGGAGATCATACCAGGAGTTGAAGGTCTTATTCACGTATCAGAAATGTCCTGGTCTCAACATTTGAGAAATCCTTCTGATTTCTTGAGCGTAGGAGATGAAATAGAAGCAGTAGTCATAACGATTGATAGAGATGAAAGAAAAATGTCTTGCGGCATAAAACAGCTTACTGAAGATCCTTGGACCAAACAAGACGTCCTTATCAAATATGCAGTTGGAACAGAACATAAAGGCACTGTTCGTAACTTGACTAATTTCGGCTTATTCATAGAGCTTGAAGAAGGTATTGATGGTTTAGTGCATGTGTCTGATTTATCCTGGACTAAAAAGATCAAGCATCCTTCAGAATTTGTAAAAGTTAATGAGGAGTTAGAGGTGAAGGTTATGGAACTTGATGTAGAAAATAGAAGATTAGCTCTTAGCCATAAACATTTGGAGGAAAATCCATGGGATACTTTTGAAACAGTATTTACCAAGGGTTCCGTTCATAAATGTACTATTACAAACATAAGTGATAAGTTTGCTCTGTTAGAACTTCCTTATGGACTAGAGGGACAAGTGTTGTTGAAAAATTTGAAAAAAGAAAACGGATCAAGAGCATTAGAAAATGAAACACTTGACTTCAAAGTGCTAGAATTTACTAAAGATGATAAGCGAATTATACTTTCTCATACTTCTGTTTGGAATCAGGACGCAGAGCAACCTAAATCCGCATTCAAAAAAGGAATTCCAGGTAGAAAAGGCAATACTTTGAATAAAATTAACGAGGAGATAGAAAAATCTACCTTAGGAGATCTTGATGCTTTATCTGCCCTAAAGAACAGAATGGAAGACGCGAGAAAATCCCCAGAAAAAAGAACATTTAAGCCGAAGACCAGGAAATAATAATTCTCTTATCCTAGACTTGCAGGTAGAAGAAGTGCTCTGTTTTCTTTATCTGCGTTAGATTGGCGCTGTGGCCGAGTGGCTAGGCAGAGGTCTGCAAAACCTTTTACAGCGGTTCGAATCCGCTCAGCGCCTCACAAAACAACTAACATAGCTCTTTTAATATCTAAATTATAGGTAGGCAACTAGCCTTGGTATATTATTTCTCTGCTGATTGAGCTATTTTTCATCAAAACATATGACTAAATCTTCTATTTAGTCGTTTTTCATTCGTCGAAGACTTGTATAGAAATTGACTTAATCTATTTTCATTAGTAGAAGTTTCTCGCGATAAATAAGAATTTTTTGTTGTAAAAATCACAAATCACAAATAAGTGGATTGATCATAAAACTATTTCTGGCTTTGGGACTGGAAACTTTTCTACAATTATTTTTGAATCTTCATGAAAAAGCTCTTGGTGTTATTTCTTTTACTTTCCAGTTTCGCTATGGCGGCTCAGAATTTTCTTTCATGGAAATACAACGATAGGTATTTTTCTGTATTACTAGGAACCGGATCAACTACATATTTTGGGGAGCTTAATCATGATAATGCTATTAATGATCGATTTTCATTAATTACTGCTGGTATTGAAGCAAGACTATTAAATAGAGTTAGTGCAAGAGCTGAGTTCAACTATCTTACAATGGATGGAAGTGATCAAAATGCACCAGATAGCAGTTTTGAGAGGCAAAGGAACCTTTCTTTTGAATCCAGAAATTTCCAGTTTCATATCGATGGCATTTATTATTTAAAACCATACCGTGGAGACTATCACAAAAGATGGATTTTTGATCCTTACTTGGTAGCTGGTGTTGGCTATTTACAATATAACCCCGCTGCGAGACTGGGAGAAGAGCGCTACTTATTGAGAGAAGCCCAAACTGAAGGAGAAGATTACAACAAATGGGCATTCACTATTCCTTTTGGTTTCGGCGCTAAGTTTCGAATCAATGAGTTTGTTAATATTAATTTTGAAGTTCTTTATCATCTTGCCTTCACGGATTATCTAGACGATGTTTCGAACACCTATGCAACGGAACTGCCTAACTCCACTGCCGAGTTTCTGAGCGATCGAAAGGATGAAATAGGAGTAATTAATCCAGAGATTTATGATCAAATTCAACCTGGCTCACCAAGAGGAGATTCGTCTGACAATGATCGTTTCATGCTGATTAATATCAAAGTAGAGGTTTTCATTCCTCCGGAATTTTTTCAAAAAAAACAAAAGCGATAATGATAAAAGCCTCGGCTTATGAAAAGATTCAGAATTTTTTAATGGCAGCTATTACTCTATCCTGATCACTTTGAAATAGTCCAGATCCGGACGGTAAACAGATGCCTTTTTTAAAAAACCCTTCACAAATGCCTTGCCCAATAAATTCATATTCTTGATAAGCCATATGAAGATGTAGCGGTTTCCAGACTCTCCGACTTTCTATATTTTCTCTTTCCAGCCAGTTGATCAGCTCTGTTGGATCTTTATTTTCTTTAACCAGAGCAACGGTCAACCAGTAATTTGAATTATTATTGACTAAGGAATGAGGAAAGAATAGATAATCCTTAAGTTCTTCTTCATATCTGGAATAGATATGTTTCTTTTTCTTTAGAAAAGACGGAAGTCTGTGAAATTGGGCTAGTCCTAAGCCCGCCAGAATATTACTTAATCGGTAGTTATACCCTATCTGGTCATGATCATAATACCCCATGCCTCTATTTGCCTGTGTCGCTAGGTGGAGCCCTTTTGAGTATTTTGCTTCATCACAAATCAAGGCTCCTCCCCCACTAGTAGTAATGATTTTATTCCCATTAAATGAGACTACCCCAAAGTCACCTAAACTACCAACGGGAGCAGACTTATAAAAAGAACCTAATGCTTCAGCCGCATCTTCGATTAGGGGGATTTTGTAAACATCAGCAATGGTTTTAATCGCATCTACGTCGGCAGGGATGCCATATGAATGGGTAAGAATGATGGCTTTTGGCTTGATGTGCGCTTTATTCAAAAACTCCTCGATCAACTTCGGGTCCATATTCCAGGTATTCTCTTCGGAATCAATAAAAACAGGAATGGCCGATTGATAAAAAATCACATTTGCACAGGCGGCAAAAGTCATTGAACTGGTAATGACATAATCCCCTTTTTGCACGCCAGCTAAAACGAGCGATAAATGCAGTGCCGAAGTACCTGAATTGAGCAATAATACCTTTTTCCCATGAAAATATCTTGATAATTCATCCTCAAACTTATCCAGCATAGGGCCCTTAGGGGCTACCCATCCGCTCATAAGTGAAGAAATGATCACTTCTTTATCTTCTTTGTTTACGTTGGGAGGAGAAAGATAAATCCGTAGCCTATTCCTATTCCTGGCAAATTGATCAAAATGGATAATCTCGATATCCTGTTTTGACTTGTGTTTGAATTGAAATAAACGTAAGAAAGTGTTAAACAGCAACTTGAAGTCAAGCCAGAAAGATACATTTAGGACGTATTCTTCATCATACCTCATCCTTTTTTTCCAATCCGGGGAATTGCCCATTTTTAATTGTGCTAAACCGGTCAATCCAGGTTTTACAAGGTGTCTTTGCTTTTCTCTATTAGTGTAGCAACCAAGATACTCCGGAAGCAATGGCCTTGGACCCACAAAAGACATTTCTCCTTTAATAACATTGATCAACTGGGGTAGCTCGTCTAATGAAAGCGAACGCAAAACGCGACTAAACCAAGTAGTTGATTCTAAACAATGATCAATTTTTAAAGTACGAAATTTAATAAGTGTAAAGGATTGCTCGTTTCTTCCTATTCTGGTTTGATAAAAAAAAGGATGACGGTTGAAATCAGAATAAAGTATGCCAATAAATAGTAGCATAAGAGGAAAAAAAAGTGTTATAAAGACCACTGCAAATAGAAAATCAATTGAAGGTTTCAAGATAGAAGTATAAATATTTGATAAGCGGTGTCTGAGAATAGGCATTGAGACTAATATTTGATATTTTGCTCCTCTAATCATTTGGACCAACCAACATTTTCTAAATCTAGGGATATAAATGAAAACTTTTAAGTTTATCTTCTTCTTCCTTGTTACTCTCACTCTAGGAATCTTACTTAATACCCGATTAATCATAGCTGGAAATCCAGTGCCTCCGTTAGGAAAATTTTTAAGTCCCTTCCATGGATTTTTACAAAACGCAGAAAACGAAGCAATTGATCTGAACAAATCGCTAAAGTTATCGGGGGTAAAAGAACGAGTCAGTGTATACTTCGATGAACTATATATACCTCATATTTTTGCTCAAAATGAGGAAGATTTATTTTTTACTCAGGGTTACGTGACTGCCTATCATAGACTTTGGCAAATGGAATTTCAGCTACTAGCAGCAGAAGGAAGGATTTCGGAGCTTTTAGGTCGACAAGCGTTGAAATTTGACAGGGAACAAAGAAGGATCGGTTTAAAATATGGCGCAAAGAATTCGGAGGAGGTCTTCAAAAAAGAAGAACCTGAACTTTACAAACTTCTCGAGGCCTATTCAAATGGCATTAATTCATATATAAATAGGCTTTCATACGCTGATTATCCCGTTGAATATAAGCTACTGGATTATCGTCCTGAAAAATGGACTCCGTATAAATGCTTCCTCCTTACCTCTAACATGAACAGTCTACTTTCCAAAGGAGAAATGGATATGGAGCATACCAATGCTATTAAAAAATGGGGTCGAGAGGTTTTTGAAATACTGTATCCGGAGAGACCGTCCGAAGAATTAATTGATCCAGTGATCCCTAAAAATACACAGTTCAATTTTGAATCGATCACAGTGGATAAACCAGAAGTAAAATTCCCTCTGGAGTTTTTAAATCCTGTTTTACATAAGCAAAATCCAGATAATGGCAGTAATAGCTTCGTTGTGAATGGTGAAAAAACTGCCAATGGAAAAGTAATATTTACAAATCAACCCGATTTAAGTCTTAATCTTCCGAGTATATGGTATTTAGCACACTTAAATGCTCCTAACATTAACGTGATGGGTGCTACGCTACCCGGCGCTCCTTACGTGGTCATTGGATTTAATGATTCTATTGCATGGGGAAATACCAACGCTAAAAGGGATTTGGTAGATTGGTACTACATCCAATTCAAAGACGAGAAGAGAAACGAATACCTCTACAATGACAACTGGGTTCCTACCAAGACAGAAGTTGAAAAATTTAATATTCGAGGAGATGACCCTTATTATGATACCATCATCTATACTCACCACGGACCAGTTGTTTACGATAAGAATTTTGGTAACCCTGCGGGAAGTATCATCAACCTCGCTATGAAATGGACTGCACATATGCCCTCAAAAGAAATTAAAACATTATATCTTGGGAACAAAGCAAATAATTACAATCAATTTGTAGAAGCTTTTAACTATTTCACGGGTCCTCCTCAGAACTATTCATTTGGATCAGTAAGTGGAGATATTGCTCTTTGGGTTAATGGAAAGTTTCCAGTAAAATGGGAAGAACAAGGAAAATTCTTATTAGACGGAAGCAATATAAAACACGAATGGAAGGCATTTATGCCTCAGTCACATAATTTGCACACGCTAAATCCTTCTCAGAATTTCGTTAGCTCAGCCAATCAACATGCTGCAGATACTACTTACCCTTATTATCAATATGATTATAATTACGAGTATTACCGAGGTAGAAGAATAAATGATCGGCTTAGGATTATGTCTAATATTACTGTAGAAGACATGATGAAATTACAGCTTGATAATTTTAACTATAATGCTTTTGAAGTGCTTCCTATGATGCTAGATAGTTTAGATTCCGCTTCATTTACGGAGATAGAAGGAAATTATTATGAATTATTGAGACAATGGGATTTTTTTAATAATCCGGAGAGGCAAGGCCCATCAATATATGAACAATGGTGGACTAATCTAAATAATGAACTATGGGATGAGATAGACAGTAGTGAAGTAAAAGTTTATCGTCCTAGCTGGTTCAATACAGTAAAGATTTTAAAGGAGAATCCGGATTTTTTTATGATTGATAATAAAACTACACCAATGAAGGAAACCGTAGGTGATCTTTTTAGAACAACATTTCAAAAAACGATTAAAGACCTTGAAAATTATTTGGATGAAGAAGGAAATTCTTTATTGTGGTATGAATTTAAAAATACTACTATAAGGCATTTGTTAAGATTAAATCCGTTCAGTGTAGATAAGATTAAAATTGGAGGTAACAGACATATTATAAATGCAGCATCTAAAAGGCACGGACCATCTTTGAGAATGGTAGTGGAGTTAGGAAATGGGGAAATCAATGCCTGGGGAGTATATCCAGGAAGCCAAACCGGTAACACCGGCAATCCTCTATACGCTCACATGATAAAAGATTGGGCATCAGGAAAATACAAGAAATTGTTATTCGAAAAAAGCTTAAATCCTTCATCCCAACAAATAGTGTATTCTGTAATTATTCAACCAAAGTAAAAAAATGAAACTAATCATTCGAATTATTGTCATTGGAGTTCTAACCTATTTTTTGTCTTCTTTAAGTGCATGGTGGATAGCGATGGTCATTCCTTTTTTCGTTTGTTTTGCTTTTCCTTCTTCCAGCTTAAATGCGTTTGTTGCTGGTTTTCTTGGTGTTGGACTTACTTGGATGGGATATTCATGGATTCTTGATGCACAAAACGAATCCGCTTTTTCGTATAAAATCGCAGCAATCATGCAGGTAGGAGATCCATTGATTTTGGTTTTAGCAGCGGGTATAATTGGAGGTTTTGCAAGTGGGTTTTCAGCAATAAGCGGCACATGCTTCCGCCAACTTTTCATTAAACCCAAGCAAAAAAGTTTATACACTTAACTTTTAGGAATCAATACACATGAGCTACAAAAGCAATTACATTCCTCATGGTCTCATTATAGACTCCTTCACTATCATTCGCATAATGTTTAGCAATATTCTCTTCCAACAGTTCTCTGGATGCGGTTCCTTCAATGATCACTTCCTCGCCTGAAACATCCTTAGGAACAAAAAAACCATAGTCTTTAAAGGTTACCCGAATGTTTACATTCCGGTCGTTTTTTAAAGTTATCCAACATCCCCTCATCTGACATACTGCTCCAATTGTTCCTTTGACTTTAAAAGTCTGAGATTGGTCACTTATTTCATTGATTAACGTTTTAATATCTACAGTTCCTCTGTTAGTGATCGCCTTTCCAAATGAATCGTACTCATTCTTTTTCGTTTCACAAGCTATGATTAGCACTAGAAGTATTAGAAATCTCATAACCTTTTTTTAATAAAAATATTGAAGTAGGCACTTAGTAAATAGTCAAGTTTTTGCAGTAGACCGGGCTATGAGCCACCATTCTATCCATCAGACGGTCAAATAGTTTACCCTTCATCAGATGTCGATTAAATCGGTAACAATACTCGTCTAGATATGCTTGCAGATGTTCCACGGCATGATGGGTGCCACGGAGCCAGGCTTTGAACATCATGATCGCTCGATGCATCTGGGGGAAATGCTCCCCTTTCTTACCTGATGCGATCTGTGTGAGATGAGGAAAAGTGGCTTTAAGTGGACGATATCCTCTCCATTCATCGGTTTTGATTTCAGCGTTCTTATCTATATGATCATGAAAAAAGGGGCGTAAGGATGGACTGCTTCCATCTTTGATCACCCGCGCATACAATCCGCCCGA
>JBCDKO010000017.1:0-37073 GCA_038746525.1 Bacteroidota bacterium | reverse complement strand
GAAGCAGTTCATCCTTACGTCCTTTTTTTCATGATCATATAGATAAGAACGCTGAAATCAAAACCGATGAATGGAGAGGATATCGTCCACTTAAAGCTACCTTCCCTCATCTCATACAGATCGCATCAGGTAAGAAAGGGGCGCATTTTCCCGAGATGCATCGAGCGATCATGATGTTCAAAGCCTGGCTCCGTGGCACCCATCATGCCGTGGAACATCTGCAAGCATATCTGGACGAGTATTGCTATCGGTTTAACCGACATCTGATGAAGGGTAAACTATTTGACCGTCTGATGGATAGAATGGTAGCTCATAGCCCGGTCTACTGCAAAAACTTGACTATTTACTAAGTGCCTACTTCAATATTATTAATCTTTCTCTATTTGTCTTCATCTTAATTGTTCGGACTAGTCTTTCTCTGCCTTGTTGCCAATGTCCAGATATGACGCGGTCTCTTCCGAGCTCGATTAACTGTGATAAATTAGCTTATCTGCCGGTGCATCCAACGTATCAAACTAGCACTTCGACAAACAGATAAAAAACTCCTACGAGCAGAAGAGGGTAGGAATTACTTCAGGTTCTTAGCGGCAGATTAAGAGGGATGTTTCTTAGACACTTTGTAGAATGCTAAAGTAAAGGCCGTGCGCCATCATCGTTTGTTAGGAGGTACCGTCCAATTACTACCCAGTTTGGGTTGTCGATAAGCCACTGTTCAAATCCGTATTCATATTGATCGCCAAACGATTCTCGGGTCAAAGTCAAAATGCTGGTTGAATAGTACATGATATATTCTGTTCAAACTATCATCTCGATATCTGACTTGTAGTCCACTCAAAATCATGTACGGAACCAAATCTATAGCCCTTAAAATCTCGTTCAATTAGCGTTTTAAGGCTACTAGACTGGTCCGAATACTCTTTATATTGTGAGATTCTGCTTTTGTGTGTATCGGTGGCTACTTTTTTTAGAGATTCCGGTAAATCTGAATCAATCTCAATTACTGTGGTTACTTGCAAAGAGTGTATAGAATGGTCCGATTAGACTCACAGAACAAATTATTAGAGTCTTCCTTATGAATTTTATCATGTGTTAGGTTTCTTTTCACCTCATGAAGGTCGATTCCATGATCTTCTCACCAACACATGGTGGTTCGTCTGCCAGGGGCTGATGTCTTCCTGCTACTACTTCTGTGGCAAATCCTTTATTTGCGATCCTGGTTTTCGTTTCTCCTTCTGGCATTTTATCCATTTTGTTTAGATCTACGTAGCAATTGGCCCAGCAAGCAATTACAGACTCCACATAGGCAGCAGGCTTACTCATCAAAGGAAAATCAATTCGACCAAAGAGTTATTTACCTGAGGAATTTTGAAAAGAAACCTTTTGAAATCGCATAGCACAAAAGTTTTTTGTCATCTTAAAAAGAAATGATTGATGCTTATTCGTATTGTTAAACTAAACTTTTTTATAGTTTGAGGAGACTCTTTGCTGTAATAATCTTCTTGTTTGTTGGATCTGTTGCTCGTGGTCAGGTCTTATATTATAATGTAGTAAAGGGAAACAAGAAACTGGGAAACATGATGGTCAAGCGAACAGTTTTGGAAAACGGTACTTACTATGAAATCGACAGCAAGGTGACCTTTGGGATTCTCTTTTCTTTTACCAGTAAAATACAGATCTACTAGTGAATATAAATATGACTAACTGATTAAGGAATACACGCACAATCAACTTAATGGCAACACTCAGAAAAAATCAACAATTTGGTTTAACGGGCAAGAATACATCCTTGATCTGAATGGAGTACGATTCAATGAAGAACCACCTATCACCTATTCCGTAGGAGCCATTTACTATGAAGAACCCAATGATGACCAAAAGGTATACTCTTCCCATTTTGGTGAATATTTATCCTTTGAAAGGGTGGGAGAGCATAACTATGAAATGAAGTCCCTTGATGGAATCAATGTTTATAAAGAGAATCAACATAGCTCTAACCATGTAGAAATGAAGTGCGAGATTATTCTCGTGAGGTTTACTTTCCAAATTTTTAGACCGATTTTGGATTGTTATTCAAGAAATACATGTGTTACCTGTGTATTTTGTCAAAGTAACCCTACTAAGCCATGTTTTTGTCAATAAGGTTATTGGTACTGATTTTTTTAATGTCTTCTTTGAAGGTGAAGGGGGTGCACTACCCCTTCATGCTTAAATTCTCAGGATTCAACTCAGGATTATTATTTGTTTTTCCAGTCTTTTTTGGGAACAGATTCATACACGGGATACTCCCAATTGAAAAATGAGCTAATACGTCAATCACTTTTTGATGATATTGACAATTTCTTTATAACAACAGGGGTTTCAGTAGGAGTCAACATACCCAACCCAAGAAATGTATCATTCGGGATACATTTTTTATATTATTTTACCCAAAACCAATACCTAAACACTGATTCCACCAGTCGTTCGCTCCGTCTTGATGGAACTTCTTATGGCATCTTTTTAGGGCAACATTTAAAAATAAGTCGAAAAATCCAATTTCATTTTGGGTTAAGATTTCTAAGAAATAGAATGAATTTATCTATTTATGAAAATAGTGGAGTGGGTAATCCGAACGTAGCATTTAACAACTCAAGAGGTCTTGAAATTGAATACAAGTCAAATGCAATCAATCCGTACATCTTGTTTGGATATAAATTGATATCTAGAAATTCCTATGACTTATCCATGGGTATTTCTCTAGACTATAAATATATTCTTCCAAAGAGTCCATGGAAATTTTCCAGTTCGGATATTTATGATGAGTGGACCTACAAAAACTCATCTGCCGTTGTTGATCTTCCTTTTTTCGGAAATGGTGTATTCGGTGCAGGCTTATTCTTTACCATCAGAACCTACCTCTAACGATAAAATCAAATAACCCATATAATTCACAGACCAACTCAAGTCTAGATAGGAAGCAATCCTACTTAGGGCCTGCTGAGAAACGTTTTTTCCATTCAAAAAACACGTTTATGTGGTCAAAAGATACTGTTTAGTAAATTTCTTTTTCAATAGGTGCAAGGGTTTCGAGCAGATGCTTCCATTTTCGGTGCACTGAAAAATCTCGAAATCGAGATTTTTCAACTAGTCACAGGTACATCAGCTACGTCGTTCGCTGCGGGTCGAAGTAGAAGCATACATCTTCACCTTGCTGCCTAGTATCTGATACACCTGTGACTTTCTCAGCAAGCCCTACTTACCTAGCCGTTGAACCAGATGTATTCATGAAAACCGCTTATCTTGACCATTTTGGCTAAAGGGAATCTTCCACTATTGAGTATCTGGAAGAGACCATTAAGACCTTAAAGCTCTTGCAGATGCAATAAATTCACCAGCTTATGCTTCACTCAGAATAATCTGAACAGCAAATAAAGGAGGGAATGAACAAGAGGATAGGTAACTATGAATTAAGTTATGTATCACTTTCAAAACGTAATAATTTTTTGTCAGAGGAGAGTAGAAAGAAGATGAGATTCAAATTACAGTTTACCGTTAGTGAATTATAGAAAACCCCTGAAAGGCCAGCCGGTCTACGATAGAACTTGTAATGTGTAATGGTTGAAATTGATTCGGTTGTATAATTACACGTTATCCCATCAGAAAATCAGTTTCTCTTTCGTTGAAGATCAATCCTAATTCTGAGAGCTCTTCTAATACAGGTTGGTAGATTTCTTTAGTGATGGGTACTTGAATTCCAGGTAAATCGATCTTCCCTTTCAAAATCAGCTTAGCAGCAATAGCTAAAGGTAGGCCTACCGTCTTGGCCATAGCTGTATTTAGATCATCATCACCCAGTGTGACCATGCTCGATTCTATTTGTCTTTCTGTGCCATGATCCAGGAAATTAAATTTATGCCACATTACGATCATGTCTTTCTCTCCTTTTTGAAGGCCCCACTTTTTTTTAAGAATATGTTCCAATATCTGCGCAGGGGTTCCCTTTTTTAACCCTATTGGCTCATCGTCAAAAATACCTAGCCATCTCATTCTAAACATAACGTCTGAATCCAAAGGTAAATTCATGTAGTGCGCTACTTTTAGTTCCACTGAGTCATGTGGATTGTAAGAGAGAAATGAATTAATAAATTGTCTATGGGTCATTTCAGAAACTTTTTCCATCTCGTAGCTATCGTCCGTTGCTCCAAGCTGTACAAACACGTCCCATGAAGAACAATAACCAGGCCTTCTCAAAGTTCCCCGGTATAAAGTGCTAATGCCTTGAAGGTTATAGATATTGAGGTAAGCAAGAGAATCCCGGTTGGCATACCCCTCGAAGTAACCATAACCTGGGATATAGATCATTTCAGTTCTTCTGAAGAGTTTGTGATAGGGGATATACTTGTATCTGCCTTCTTGAATGAACTTACAAGTTCCTTTACCTGCCAAGACCACATTTCTAGGATTCCAGGTGAACTTATATTTCCAGGGATTATCGCCGACAGACTCTTCGGCTACGAGACCCCCGGTAAATGTTTCAAAACCCTTGAGTTCATAATTTTTTGATCTGAGTTTATCCAAAATGTTCATTGCGCTCATGTGATCAATTCCTGGATCCAGACCCATTTCCATGATCGCTGTTTTACCTGCTTTTTTGAATGGCATATGAAGCGAACGAATATCCTCTTTAAGGTAAGAAGCGGTGAGGAAATGCCTGCCAATCTCCGCGCATTTTTTTGCTACAAGTAGGTGCAGCGATGCAGGCAACATTGAAATAACCAGATCATTTTCAACTATAAGTGTTTGTAGCTTCTGATCATTAGATATGTCAAAACCGATAGCTGAAGCATTTGGAGTGCCATGGATTTTTTTTTCAGCTATTTCTTTGTTTTTTTCAGCAATAGTAAGGTGCCAATTTTCCTGAATTGCGTTTTTTAGTAAATAGTTAATCAAAGAAGTAGATGATCTTCCAGCACCTATAATGAGGATTTGTTGCATAAGGCAAAAGTGAAGATCATAAGACTTCCAAAAAAGCTAGCTTGATTTTTTATTCACCAAAGTAGCACTTGCTTGATCTGTTGGTAAAATCAGAAGGTCTCCGATCATAACATGGGATGGTCTATCAAGGATAAATTCTATCGTTTCTGCAATGTCTATTGCCTTTAATGGGGTGTAGTTTTTATATACATTCCTGGCTTTTTCACTATCACCTTTGAACCTCACTTCACTAAATTCTGTCTCAACAAGTCCAGGGTCTATTGAGGTCACCTTAATTCCATACTGATTAAGGTCCAGTCTCATACTTTTAGTCAAGGCATCAACCGCATGTTTTGAAGCACAATAGACATTTCCTTTTGGATAAACTTCTAAACCTGCAATGCTACTAATATTTATGATATGTCCCTTTTTTCTTGCTACCATTCCAGGAAGAACTGCCTTGCTAACATAGAGTAAGCCTTTCACATTGCTGTCTATCATAGCATCCCAATCGTCAATCTTTCCTTCATGGATGAAGTCCAGTCCGTGTGCATTTCCAGCATTGTTGATCAGAACATCGATTTCTTTCCATTCATTTGAGAGTGAATCAATTGCGTCAAATACTTCTTTCTTGATGTTTACGTCAAAGGACAATAGGGTAGAAGGACCAATTAATTCTGCCTGAAGATCTTCAAGTCTTCTTTTTCTTCTTCCACAAATAATCAATCTGTAGTTTTTAGAGAGAAGCCTTGCCGAAGCTTCACCAATGCCGCTTGTAGCTCCAGTGATGAGTGCTATAGGTCTATCTTCGGTCATCTTTAATTTTCCTTCGCTTTCTACTCTTGATTTTTCCTGCTTTTTTGGTGTTTTTATTGTCTGGCCCTCCCTCAAATGTGATGAAGAGGCCTAGGTTTTGGGTGGTTAATCTTTTCAGTCCTACGCTGGAATCATTATTGGGTGAGTCATCAGTCAACATGTTTCTTAAACCATAAGAATATCTTACTTCAGGAGAAAATTTGAAATATTTATAGAAAATGTCGAGCCCAACCCCCACATCAATTGCTACGTTCCAATTTTTTAACTGAAGCCCTTCTTCTGTACTTGATTCATCACTATTTCCAGAAGCCTCTAATGACGGGTTTATACCAAAAACCATATACATAGCAAGATTTCTTCTTCTAGCAGATTTATACTTTAGCAGCAGAGGGAGCTCTATCGTGGTCGCATCTTTAAGCTCTCGCAGAGTAGAGCCATTAGTAAATCTATAGGTCAGGTCGTTTTCATAGAATCCCACTGTGGGGAGTATTCGAAAATCCAGATATGGGATTATTTTCATATTGATGACAAAACCTAACTTAAATCCGCTTAAGTTTCCTGGAACAATAGAATGCACGGTGTCCAGTGCCGGAGTAACAAACGCATCTGAGTACTTAGTAACGTACTTAGAAGTGTGAATTCCCATCTGGAATCCAAAATGGATCCATTGGTTTTCGTAGTTAATGAGATTATCCGTCGGGTTATTCTGAGAAAACAAACTCTTGTACAGTCCTAAAAAGGCAAAGCATACAATAATTACTTTTCTCCAATGTAAATGGAACTGATACCAAGTGTTAGCGGTTTGCATTCAGTATTTTTAAATCCTATACTATCCAGAATCCGTAAGAAATCTTTTCCATACGGAAATTCTTTGACCGACTCTGGTAAGTAAGAATAAGCCGTATTATCTTTTGATATAAGCTTTCCTACTTTAGGTAATATCCAGCGAAAATAGAAATTATAAAGTTGTTTGAAAGGGAAAATTGAAGGTTTCGAAAATTCGAGGATCACAGCTTTCCCACCAGGTTTAAGTACCCGATTCATTTCAGTTAGTCCTTTTTCTAAGTTTTCAAAGTTTCTTACTCCAAAAGCAACGATAATGGAATCAAATTTATTATCGTCAAAATGGAGGTTTTCCGAATCACCCGATTGCATATTTATGACTTGATCGTATCCTTTTCTCTTCATTTTTTCCCTACCCACATTGAGCATTCCTTCTGAAATATCAACTCCAATGATTTTTTCTGGATTCAGGGTAAGCGCTTCTATCGCAAGATCCCCAGTACCTGTTGCAATATCTAATATTTGTTTAGGTTTATCTTTTTTTAGATAGTTTATCGCCTTTTTTCTCCATTGAATGTCAATGCCAAGGCTAAGAAAATGGTTAAGAAAATCATATTTGCTGGAGATGCTATCAAACATATCAGCAACCTGTTTCTTCTTTGCATCTGATTTATTTTTGTAAGGTGTTATGGTCATGTTTTTCATAATAACAAATGAATTAACCAGCTCATTTATCTAAATGTTAGCAAATTCTTAATCGTGATTAAATCAGCGAAGTTTATAAAGAGCAGCCCCAATGTGATAGACTGTCCGGATCATTTGATTCCTGAATATGCTTTTACAGGTAGATCAAATGTGGGCAAGTCAAGCCTGATCAATCATTTGACTAATTGTAGAAAACTGGCTAAAACCTCAGGCACTCCAGGTAAGACACAATTAATCAATCACTTTTTGATAGACAACGCATGGTATTTGGTTGATCTCCCAGGGTATGGATGGGCACAAACAAGTAAAACGAACAAAGCATCCTGGAAAAAGATGATTGAAGATTATTTGCTTGATCGTCCTAATCTTGCTTCCGTATTTGTTTTGATAGATGTTCGTCATAAGCCTCAAAAGATAGATACGGAGTTTATTCAGTGGCTAGGTGAATCCAGTATTCCTTTTAGCATTGTATTTACCAAAGCTGATAAATTAGGAAAGAATAAAGTGCAATCTAGTGTTGTTACTTATAAAAACCACTTAAGAAAAACATGGGATGAGCTTCCGCCTACTTTTGTGACCTCTTCAATTAAAAAGACTGGTAGTAAAGAAATTTTAGATTTTATCAATCGGATTAATGAGTCTATTAGTCGTTGAGATATTTTTACGTTTTTAAACTTTATGTATGGACTTTGGAGATTTAGCTGCAGTTTCAGGGAAAGGTGTGTTATTTAAAATTATTAATCCTACGCGAACGGGGGTAATCCTTGAGTCACTAGATGAGCATAAAAAAAAGATGATTGCGACTATGCATCACAAAGTCAGTGTGCTTTCAGAAATCTCCATCTATACTAAGGATGAAAAAGGAGCTACTCCCTTAGAAGATGTGATGAAAAAAATTCATAAAGAGTTTAATGGAGACACAGATTTAGACAAAAATAGTAGTCCCGAAGAACTAAAATCATTTCTAAAGTTTGTACTGCCTAATTATGATGAATCACGCGTTTATGTATCCGATATCAAGAAACTTATAAGTTGGTACGATCAGATTCTAAAACAAGTGCCAGATTTATTAAACGAGGAAGAAGAACCCAAAGAAGAAACACCGGAAGAAAGGGAAGAAAAAAGTGAATGAAGTCAAATATACCTTTCGGGTAAGGTGGGCAGACCTTGATCCGAATGGGCATATGAGGCATACTGCCTATAATGATTATTGTGCCCAGGCTAGGTTGATGTACTTTGAAGAGATAAGCATGCCCTTTCATAAACTGATAAGTATGAGAATAGGACCGATTCTCTTCCGAGAGGATACGCGATTTTTCAAAGAAATACGAATGAATGAAGAGTTTGAGGTAGGATTTACTATATCAAAACTAAGAAAAGATGGTTCAAAATGGTCATTTCGTCACAATATTTACAATAAAGAAGGCGGCTTACTAGCTAAAATAGATGTTGATGGCGCCTGGTTAGATTTGGAAAAAAGAAGAACTACCATTCCACCTAAAGCGCTAACTCAAGTATTACTGGATGGCGTGATGTCAGAAGATTTTGAATGGATTACTGATAAGATCATCGGTAAATTATAATCGTAGCGAAATACAATCCTGCTTCTTCTGGTATTACTTCGCAAAAAGATTTCCTGTTGCTATTTTGCCTTACGGGCTAATAAATGAGCTTGGTGAACTCGTGAAGCAGCTTGGAAGCGTGTATTATCACTGGTTTTTATGGCTTCAAAATCTGATTTATAACCCTTAGTGCCTTTTGTTTTTGAGAATATGAGTAAAAAAGACATAGATGAATGAGAGTTCTACTTATCCTTATCAGACAATTTCACTAATTCTTCAGAAACTATTACACTAAGTGATATCATCAGTTCTCAGCGCCCATGTAAATCGGGAATATCTGTGATAACCCAATTTTGACAGGTCTTCTCCTTGCACATTTTTTACCGTGTTTACTCGCGAAATCCAAAGGGCTAGACTTGTTTACTTCTCCATTTATAGCTATGCCTATCTCTTTCAAAAGTTTACCAATAGTTAAAAGAGAACTTATATTCCTTTGTTTTGATAAATCAATCTCATGTTGCCCCTACACTATAGGGGGACCAAGCTTACTTTTGCGCATTAAATTTTTAACGTCAAAAATAAAAGCAAGTAAATCCGAACTGTGAAAGTAAGATTTTTATTCATTCAAAACGATTGCGATGCAGATTTTTAAATTTGGAGGAGCATCTGTCAAAGATGCAGATGGGATAAAGAATTTATCCAAAATAATGAAGTCTTTCTATCAGGACAAACTTACTATTGTGGTATCAGCGATGGGAAAAACTACTAATAAACTTGAAGAATTGGTATCACTCGCCTACAGAAAGCAATCGTATCAAGATGCACTGGATGATTTAATTCATTATCATAAAGCAATCATTGCTGACTTATTGTTGGAAACTCCTCCTAAATATGCAGCCTTTGAAAAATCGCTCAAGCAAAATCTAGTAAAGGTTTCTGATAAAGATGAGATGTTTGCATATGATATGATTGTTCCTCACGGAGAACTAATGTCTACATCAATTATAGCAGCCTATCTGAACAAAGAGGGAATTTTATGTGAATGGGTCGACGCGAGGACCGTCATTCGAACCGATCAATATTTTAGTGAAGCGAACGTAGATTGGGTGGTTACGGAAAAGCAAATTCAAGAAAAATTAAAACCTGATTTAGAAAACAAAACAGTTATTACACAAGGCTTTATCGGCTCTGATGTGGAGGGTAATTCAACAACGTTGGGACGAGAGGGATCAGACTACACCGGCGCTATACTCGCTCATTGCTTGAATGCCGCTGGGTTTACTGTTTGGAAGGACGTTCCAGGAATTTTAAACGCTGATCCTAGAATCTTGGATCAAACTGAGCAATACGATCAGCTTAGCTATCGAGAAGTTACCGAAATGACCTACTATGGTGCTCAGGTAATCCACCCTAAAACCCTAAAACCGATTGCACAAAAAAATATTCCGCTTACGGTAAGATCTTTCAAAGATCATGCAATACCCGGAACTACCATTTCATCTATAAATACCACAAAAAATATCCCTTGCTTTATCTTCAAAAAAAATCAACTCTTGATTACAGCTCAGGTGAAGGATCATAGCTTCATGGAGGAAAAGAAGTTAGGAATAATATTGCAGGTACTAGATTTACTGAATATAAAAATTAACTTAATGCAGAATTCCGCCTTAACATTTTCTTTTTGCATCGATAATAAGCCTTTCAAAGCAAAACGAATAAAAGAACTACTTAACAGGGATTTTATTCTTTCTTTTGAAGAGCCTCTTAGTTTGGCTACCATAAAAAACTACACTTCAGATGCATTTAATGAACTACCGCGGAATAGATTAGTGATAATGGAACAAAAAACAGCAAAAAATTATCAAGTGTTGTATCATTAAATAGGGCTTGCTGAGAAAGTCACAGGTGTATCAGATACTAGGCAGCAAGGTGAAGATGTATGCTTATACTTCGATCCGCAGCGAACGACGTAGCTGATGTATCTGTGACTAGTTGAAAAATCTCGAAATCGAGCTTTTTCAGTGCACCGAAAATGGAAGCATCTGCACGAAAACCTTGCACGTATTGAAAAAGAAATTTACTAAACAGTATCTTTTGACCACATAAACGTGTTTTTTGAATTGAAAAAACGTTTCTCAGCAGGCCCTAATTAAGTGAACCGTCTCAGTGTTTGTTTAATTCCTGATAGATAGGAGCTTCCAAAGAGATTTACATGAACTAAAAGCGGGTATAAATTATGGATATCAATTCGATCTTCGAATCCGATTTCTAATGGGAATACTTCATCATAAGCATGATAGAATTTTTCATCAAATCCACCAAACAAGCGGGTGAAAGCAAGTTCCGTTTCTCTGTGGCAGTAGTGTACTGCAGGATCGATCAGTACCGGTAGCGAATTTTGATCAACTAAAAAGTTTCCACTCCAAAGATCCCCATGAAGAAGTGATGGTCTTTCTCTAGGTATCAAATTTTCAAGTTTGGGAAAGAGTTTTTCAAATAGTGAGATAACATTGGTATCAATGAGTTTTTTAGATAAGGCAAGCCTAAGCTGTGGTTCTAGTCTCTCCGTGATAAAAAAGCTATGCCAAGTCTCATAATGATTGTTTGATTGATGTAATCTACCAATATAGTTGTCATAGTTTAATCCGAAATAATTATGATCATGTTGATGAAGTTTAGCTAATGATTTTCCGAAGATAACCCAGAAACTATCTGAAGGATAACCACTTTCTATCCACTCCAAAAGCAGATATGCTTTCTCTTCTATTTGTCCATGCCCCAAAACACAAGGTACTCGAATCTCAGAATGATCATTTAAAAGTTTAAGGCCTTTTTCTTCCGTTAGAAATAAATCTATTTCTCTGCTATGGTTCCATTTAATAAAGTAAGGATGATTTTTTGTTTGTAGTGTAGCTGCCTTATGAATGCATCCCCCACCAACAGGTTTCCAGCTTTCCAATTTGCATTCTTCCGTATGCGCTAAGAGCGCCATGTTAAAAAAGTCTTCAATCACCAATTTTCTTTTTCTGCAAGAACTCCATAAATTCTTTGATGGATCGATCAAGAATGTGGTACACCTCATCAAAACCTTTGAGGCCTCCGTACCAGGGGTCTGGGACATCTCCATATCCTTTTGGATCAAATTCTCGAAGCAGATAGATATGTTTATTCTCATTGCCTAGTCTGATCTTCATATTAGCTCGATTGGATGAATCCATTGCAACAAGGTAATCATACGCTTTCGCGTGCATTTTCTCGAATTGTTGTCCTTTATGATTGATTGCAATATGATGTTTTTCTACTGTTTCAATCGTTCTTGGGTCGGGATCTTCACCAATGTGATAGTTTGCAGTACCCGCAGAATCAGCCAGAAAATAATTCATAAGTCCTTTTTTCTTAACTTGATGATTGAAGATGGCTTCTGCCATTGGGGATCTACAAATGTTTCCAAGACACACGAAAAGAATTTTTTTCATACGGCTTGGTTACTTTTCTGGAAAATGAAGTATTAATAATTGCATAACACAAATTTTATTCATACACCTGTTTGACAAGTAGATAAAGTCTTGCTCCTGGCAAGACTTTTCTTTTTCTTGAAAAAAAAGCTATCTAACACTGAATCCTATGCCAACGGTAAATACGTCAGATTCTTGCAGGACGTATTCCGCGTGTAAGGTAAGAATTGCAAGTTTAATTCTTAGTCCGGCGTTGATTTTGTAAGTGCTGCCACCATCAAAATCCAACGACACAGGATCTGCAAAAGTTAATTCTGTACTTCCTTCTCTATAAATGAAATCCCCATTCACATTAAGGTCACTTCCTGAAATGGTATAGCCAAGTCCCAAATAGGGAGTAAATATGGAAAGCTTCTTGGAAACAATGCCTTGAATGGTAAATGAGTATACGCCTATTTCTATCTCACCGTCCGCCTGATAGTCGCTTGATGCACTACCTTCCTCAATTTCATAATCTGCATCTAGAAAGGTATAACCAACAAACCCGGCAAAATCAAACGGTATCTGTCTCAGTCCTGGTATCCATTGTTTGACGTCATGTAAAACGCCTATTCCATAGAAGGCCAGGTTACCGTCATCAAAAGCACCAAAATCACTTGCATATCTTAGTTTCAAATCGGTATTCTTCGGCAGGCCAATACCTAATTGTAATGCAGGGACTGGCAGTCCATTGATAATTGGTAAATCCTCCACGTCAAAGCCGTCAGGTGCGTCAAATTCTTCTGCTTCTTCAATGGTAATAGTGTTGCTACCATCTGAGATTGTCCTCCCTGCAACAGCTCGGATCCGAGTATCCGAAGACCCTCCAACAGCAGAAGGTAAATTTGGATTTCCAGAGGCCAGTTCCAGGTTTTGATAATCATTCTCATCGAAGGTGAATTTCCTTTCACTAGACGAAACGTTAACGACATTCACTGTAATCGTAAGGTCAAAGCCGAGGAGCTTGTGTGGTTTGGCGGTATTGTACCAACCGTTCCCAAGACCGTTACTTAGTGATTGCATTAATGGGTTCGCATAAGCTTGTAAATAAGTAGTAGCATCTTCAATGCCTCCTTCAAAAATTCCATCAAATTCCTGTGCTCTTGTTTGAAGCAATGTAGAAATGATTAGCAGTAGTGTAAGTTTAGTTTTTTTCATGATAGTGTTTTTTATTAATTATTTTCAAAATAAAGGTTTTTTATTGAAATCGTTATACATAAATTGATTTTACAATTATTCATGGCCTTAAACCTTTTTTGCTAGCTTCGATCCTTATGAAAGGTCTTATAGTCAAGTCAACAGGTCTGTGGTATGAAGTGCAGTCAGAGGGCAAAACGTATATAGCCAGACTTAGGGGAAAATTTAAACTCGAGGATAAAAAGCTTACCAATCCGCTTGCGGTTGGAGATTGGGTGGAGATTATTAAAAATAATCAACCTGAAAATGAATGGGTGATTGAAAAAATTTATCCTCGTAAAAATTATGTAATCAGACAAAGCCCAAGAAAAAAAGGCCATGATCATTTAATTGCCAGCAATATTAGCCAAGGGGTGGTGATCGTGACTTTAAGATTGCCTAGAACATCAGTGGGCTTTATAGATAGATTTTTGATTACCCTGGAAGCATTTAGAATTCCTGGAATGATCATCTTTAACAAGTCAGATATTTATAAAGAAAAAGACTTGGTCTTGTATAGAGAATTACAAGAAGTATACAAATCCCTTGGGTATCATGTCTTGCTTATAAGTTTTGAAAATGATTCTTTGAATATGATAAAAGATTTATTTCACGGTAAAATAAGCTTGTTGACGGGGCATAGTGGAGCAGGGAAATCGACCTTGATAAACAAGCTGATTCCTAACGCTAAACAGAAAGTAAAAGAAGTTTCTCATTTTGCAAGCAAAGGTGTACATACCACAACATTTGCTGAGTTATTCCAAATGGATGCAAGCTCTGCAATTATTGACTCACCAGGAATAAAAGAGTTGGGATTATCTGAGATTACCGATGAAGAGCTACCACATTATTTTCCGGAGATGCGGGCATTACTTGGAAAATGCCGGTATCATAATTGCATTCATGAAAATGAGCCTGGGTGTGTTATTAAAGAAGGAGTCGGTCATTCAATATCCGAAAGAAGGTACGAAAGCTATTTATCAATACTTCGAAATGAAGAAAACCACAGATAAGTAAATGAGAGATTTAGTTTATATTTCAATATCCCCTCATTAAAAACGATAACTTCAAATTTTAAATTCATTTTATATAACCTTAAATATGAAAATCATATCTGAAAACGGTATTCTTATAGTGGCGATTATTTTCTTCGCTACTTCTTGCGATATTCTTAATCAAGTAAGTAGTTCATTGCCATCCTCAGTCCCGCTTACTGATAGTGAGATCATTCAAGGTTTAAAAGAAGCGCTAAACGTAGGGACTGACAAATCTGTTTTCAAAGCATCTGCGGTAAATGGTTACCTTAAAAACCAGGCGATTAAAATTTTACTTCCGCAAGATGTCCAGGATCTTAAAAGTAAAATTGATAAGAATTCAATAGCCTCTGCAGCTTACATTACTTACATAAGAAAATTCAATAATGGATCAGATCTTTTTGATGAGCTGGTTACTTCCATGAACAGAGGAGCAGAAAAAGCAGCAAAAAAAGCAAGTCCTATTTTTCTCAGTGCTATCAAATCTATGACCATAAGTGATGCTCGAGGTATTTTGAATGGAGGTAGTACCTCAGCTACCGATTATTTCCATCAAAAGACGAATCAAGAATTATCAAATGCTTTTCAACCCGAAGTAAAAAACGCGCTCAATAATACTGGCGCAAGTAAAGTCTATTCTAGAACTTATAATTTTCTTTCTTATGATCCCGGAGGTTTAGGATTAACGACTATAGGAAAAATTCTGGATATATCTATTGAGCCAAGTTTGGAAGAATATGCGACCAATAAGTCAATAGAGGGCCTTTTTTACTTAGTAGGTGAAGAGGAAAAACAAATTCGTGATAATCCCTACGATTACAGTAAGAAAATTCTTGAGCGAGTATTTGGTAAGTAATAATTATTCATTAAATCGATAACTTCAGAAATTTAGGAATCAAATTCAGATTTCCTTGTTTTAAACATTGTCTTACTTCGTATAAGCATCTGTTTCGAAGAGCAATATTCTCTTTTTTTGATTGATTGAGTGCTCTTATTTTTTGACATACTCTCAAAGTGCTCTTTTGATGTTTTGTTAAAAACTTAAATTGTTTTTTAGAAAGGGAGCCTGGAATATTTCTTTTTTTTACTAAGGTTTTATTGGTGTAACCATAATGATATTGTTTACTCGATCTGATCCAAAAATCAAAATCTTCATAGGATAATTCTTCGTCGTATCCATTCAGGGATTCTAATACCTCCCTTTTTATCATCATGCCTGGAGATGATATGAGGTATTTTTTGATCAAATCCACGTAAATATCACCCTCAGGTATGTAGCTTTTTTCTGAAAAATGCCTGCCCAGTTCATGTTCTTCATCATCAATATTTAATACGTTGCAGAATTCAATACCAATTTTTTTTGTGTGAAAAGTTTTTAGTCCTTCTTCTATTCTTTTAGGAAGAAGCACATCATCTGCGGCTAAGTCTATAATGTAACTACCAGAAGACTTTTTTAAACCTAAATTAAAGGCTTTGCAATTACCCAATGGGTTTTCAATATTGATAAAGGAGATTTCCTGGCCTGTAATCTCTTTTTCTATTTGGTTTTTACTTCCGTCGATACTTCCGTCGTCTACTATAATCAATTCTACATCAGGATGAGTTTGATCAAAAACTGACTGGATGGCTACTGATACAAACTGAGAATGATTGTGGCACAAGCATATTACTGAAACAAGAGGTCTACTCATCATGGCATAAACTTTACGAGTGTAGGTTTGGTGGTTTCAGTGGCTCCCATTCTTTTTTTAAAAATCCTCAAAGTTTCCTGTGCTTTCCCCAGAATTGACGAAACTCCAAGATCCAAGTAAGAAAACCCACGATCTTTGTAATAAGATGCCATTCCTTCAATTAGCAATACCATAGGGCTTTGAGCTCTAAAGAAGGGACTTGTTCCCGGTAAATAATAATAGGCAATATCACTAGATACCCTAACCGTAATGCAGACTGCTGTCATTTCTGTTTGTCTAAAAACACCAAAGCAATCATATGTTTTGGGCATTTCCTTAATTAAGGAGGCTAACTTTTTCCAGCTAATATTAATTTGAAGGCCTTGAGCTTCACGGCATGTAGTAAGAAACTGATGTGCTTTTTCAAGGTCCGATTCAGGCATTTTGCGAAATTCAAATCCTTTCAATTTCAAATTTTTAAGTTTTCTCAATTCCATTTTATGGATAGAACTCTTCCAGTCTGCTGTTAAAGAAATGTGCTGATTTATATCTTCGTATTGGACCTTGTATCCAACTTTTTGCAAAGCTTTTATGTCAACGAAAGACCGATAAATACTACTCGGGTGTTTTATGTTTATTTTTTTAATGTTCGTTTTTTTAAGTAAAGAGAAGATTTTATCCTCAAACAAACCAAATAAAGAACTTTGATGAGCTTTTTTAATTACGAAAGATCCAAAAGGAGCGTTAGAGATACTGTTGGCAGTGGTATGATTTATAGAAAAGAGAATAAGGTAGTTTTTATCTTCGAAGCATTTCAGATTGTTATATTCCTGAAGTGTAAGATACCGGGGATCAAAATAAGAAACGAATGCGGGTATCTGTATATTCTTTAGATAAGTATATGCGTTAGCGCTCATAGAATTCAAAAAGTAATCTTCTTATTCACTTTTGATACCTTTATTTAACGTCTGTCTATCTTGCAATTTAAAATTTATGAAAGTTACCGTTCGATAATTTGAAATACCTTCATACAGCCGTTCTTATTTTCCTTTTTTTAGCCTCAAGAGGTCAAGTTTTCGATAATAAGAATATTCAATTAGTTGTAAAAAAAGGAGCTGATCATATCTATAATTCCAATAAAGATTCAGCATTTTTTTATGCAAAAAAAGTAGAAAGATTACTACCTGATCATCCTGTAGTTCCCCTTATGAGAGCAATAGCCTTGTTATGGTCTAATATACCCATTATTACACCTGAACTATTTACTGAGATGGAGCGTCAACTTGACTCTACGATACTCCTAGCAAAAAAAACGGATCCCGACCTGGAAGATCCAGAGATGATATTTTTTACCATGTCTGCGCATGGATTGTTAGCAGAATACTATGCTGATCAAGACCAAACCATGAAAGCAGTAGGAGAGGCAAGCCGAGCGTATGGATTATTAAAGAAAGGTTTTGATTTGGTAGATGAGTATCCAGAGTTTTTATTTTCTACCGGACTATATAATTATTTCATAGAGATGTACCCCCAAAAGCATCCCATTTATAAGCCGTTGCTTTGGTTTTTCAGGAAGGGAGACAGAGAATTGGGACTTCAGCAGCTAGAAACAGCAGCGGAGCAGTCACTTATTACTAAAGTGGAGGCGTATGTCTATTTAAGTTACATCTATCTGAGATACGAGTATAAACCAGAAAAGGCTCAGGCATACTTATTGGGTCTTTGCAAGATGTATCCGCGAAATTTTTATGCTAAAGCAAAATATTTAGAATCTTTGGCAAACCCACAAGATTTTCGAGATGCTCCAATTCACATGATCTACTCAATGATCAGACACGAGAATTCTTACTATAAATTGGCAGGGTATATATTTCTAGCCTACTTCGAAGAAGTAATAATTAAGAATCAGGAAAAGGCTGAATATGCTTACAGAAAGGGTCTTAAATATGGAGCAGAGATTCCTAATCACGGGGAATTTTTTAAGGGTTTTGGCTATTTAGGATTGGGAAGAGTTTTATATCAAAAATCAAAAAAAGAAGAGACAGAAGAGATGCTCCATCTTGCTTTAAAATATTCTGAAACTAAACAAATAACGAAGGAAGCTAAAGAACTTCTATCAAAACTTTAATTAAATATTTCGTGATTCCCTTATCTACAGTAGGAAAGAAGTCAATGAACTCATTTCTTATGTATTTTTTTCCTTCTAAGAATGAAATGAAAAATTTACTGGAATCACAACAAATAAATACCAAGATGCTAGCTATTATTGCTAAATATGGATTCAGAAAATAGACTTTGAACAATTGAACATCCAACGATAAAGTGAACCCATGTATCCTAGAAGAAAATCCTATATTCGTTAGATCTTTTGGATTAATTAAGCATTATGATGGTCGGCACCTTGGGAAACCAAGCATAGGATTAGCTGTTTATAAACGCTTATTTAACTGTTTCAGAAGAGTCAGAAAAGCTAGAATTTTTTGATATCATTCAGGCCAAATTTGTACTTGTAGTATTTGGCAGTAAAAAAAAGAATTGGTATTAAATTAGTTTTATAGAAAAACTTAATTGACGATATTAATAGTTTAGAAACGTTTGGATCGAAACTTTAGCGTGCAATGTAAAGCTTCAGAAGCATTAAGAATCAACTATCAAGAGCGGTTCCTTAAATCCACAAAGACATTTTTCAGATAGAAATCTCAATGGAACGGATGAATTATGTATCAATAGAACTTAGGAAGCTTTTTATAAGAGATTTGAAAAGGCTGATGGACGAAATAAATGCTTACAGTGATGAAGCCTCTCTATGGGTTAAAAAGGGTAATATAAAAAACTCAACGGGGAATTTGGCCATGCATATTTGTGGAAACTTACAACACTATATTGGAGCTACTTTGGTTGGTACAGATTACGTTAGAAATAGACCATTTGAATTTGAAGGCAAAATGAAAATTCAAGAACTACATGATGAGATTAACAAGACCTTAGGGATAGTTAATTCCTTCTTTGAATCATCAACTGAAGAACTTTATGAAAAGAATTATCCAGTTGAAGTTTTTGGATTCCGTATGTCCATTTTTTATTTCCTAATTCACTTGCAAGGACACTTAAATTATCATCTTGGTCAGGTAAATTACCATCGAAGAATTCTCTCAAAATAAGTTAATCGTACAATTAAATGGATTAATCTACATAAAAACCTAAGTCACCGAATATTAAGTAGAGTGAACGTTTTTATAGCTAATATTGAACTGTAGTCAACAAACAATAGGTCAAAAACACTAAAGACTATCCATAGCTGGTTGAATCAAAACGGAGTTGCTTAGGTGAGGGCGCTCCGTTTGCTTTTTTAAAGGTTCGTTATTCAACAATTGCAGTATCTGCACTCACTGCTACAGTTCCAAAGTAACCTAGTACCGATTGATTTTCTTCCGGATTAATAAAGCTCAGGTTTCCTTTCACGAAAGAAGGAGTGGTCCCTGATGAAGTTCCCAATGAGGTAATTTGTGATTTAAGAAGATTTAGGTAATCATAAGCTTCTTGACTAATGGACTGAAACTGAACAATTATTTGTTCCTTCTCGCTGTAGTTGAAAGAACGAAAATTATTAGGTATAAAATTGCCATCAAAAAAGCGATCGTCCTGTATGGTTATTGTCTCAGGTTCATCGTATACCAAACCATCACGAAGAAATTTCCATCGATAGAAATTTCTCTTTCCCCCTGGATCAACGGCGCTTATTCTTGGAAAAAAGATGGTTAGCTGTTGCCTTGGATTCTCGGGATCATCTTCTTCAAATGAATCAACAAACAAAGTATCTATAGGGACTATTTCTTGCATGTATTCCCATTTTGATATGATTGTATCTCTATTGGATAACTCAATGCGTAGTCGATAATCTGTTCCGGCTTCTCCATGAAAAGGATTAATCGATGTGTAAAAACCGTTTGAATCGTATTTATAGGTATATGTTTTTCCTGTCATAGATTCAACTGCAACATTTGCATCAGTTATTACGGTCACAAGATCATTACTTGCAAAACTATTGGACCGAGTAAGTCTCACATATTGGTTTTCATCAAAGTTGGTAATCCATCCCTCCACTGTGATAAGATTTTGAGCATTAGGAAGACTTACTACCACCACATCTTCACAGGAATAAATTAGAGTTACCAATATGATGAAAATCATTCTTCTCAAAACTTAAAATTGTATGTTATGGATGGAATAGGTATCCCAAAAATGGAATATCGAACTATTTCACCCAGTCCCTCAATATCAGATTCTCGAAAGAAATATGAGTAGGCATTTCTTCTGGCATAAATATTATAGATGGTGAAAATCCAAAAATTTCTATTTTTTCGCCTTTCACCATTTTTCTTAAGCGCCTTTCCTTTAATTCTAAGTGACAAATCCAATCGATGATAGTCTGGCAATCTTTCGTTATTTCTAGTTCCAAAATTCGGGACCAGGTTATTTTCAAACACATATTTATCTGTAGGAAGTGTCACTGGGATTCCAGTGTTGTAGACAAAATTTGAAGAGATACTTAGGCGCTTTGATAAATTCAAGCTCCATGAGACAGAGAAATCATGCGTTTTATCAAAATTTTCTACAATGTATCTTTCTTGATTGTTTTCATTGATCTTACTTTCAGTCCTGGATAAGGAATAGCTTATCCAGCCCTTTAGTTTACCCTTCCTTTTCCTAAGGTAAAACTCTAAACCGTAAGCTCGGGCATCAGTTAGTAACAGTTCCGTTTCAACGTTTTCATTAAAAATCAGATCCGCACCCTCCCTATACAGGATGTTATTAGATATGTCTTTGTAGTAGATTTCGGAAGAGGCCTCCCAAGTATTGTCTTTAAAATTTTTATATAGTCCCAATGTATATTGGTCCGTTCTTAATGGTGGGATATAATCATCCGTGAGTTTCCATATATCAGTAGGTGCAGGTGTAATAGTGTTGGATATCAAATGTATATATTGAGCATTTCTGGTGAATGAAGCCTTTATGGAAGTTTTGCTGTTCATGATCCAGTTCACAGCAATCCGAGGCTCTAGCGTTTGAAAAGAATTAACTAACTCGGCTCTCGAAAAAGAAATGGTATCGATAACTGCCGCATCAGATGTAGGATTATTATCCTGATAGATAAATACGTCGTCAGGCCCGAAATTATGCAAGGTGCTATATCGGGCGCCATAATTGAAACTTACGTTGCCTAGTGTAAAATTGTGACCTAAATAAATAGCGGATTCTAAACCGGCTTCTTTATCTAACTCTATTATGTTCGTGCGATTTGCATCTGGGTTTAACGGCTCCCTTCTTCCGGGCAATAAATCATGAAATGTTGCATTAAAGCCAAAATTGATTTCATTTGATGTTTCAAAGGAATATGAAAAATCGGCCTTAAGGCCAAAGTCTCGAATTCTAGATGTTCCTTTAAATGCGCCCGGTTCATCATCATCTTCCACAGTAGCGTTGTATTCAGAAACAAAGGTTGAAATATTGGAGAAAAGCTGAGGGCTATACAAATGATTCCATCTAAAATTGAATACCCTATTGCCCCATTTCCTGATAGAGTTAAGACCTACAGCATTCCTATCATTTCCGTAGTAGGCTGAGATGAAGAACTGGTTTGAAGTATTAGGTTTGGCGTTGAACTTCACGTTCCAATCCTGAAATCTAATTGTGTTTCTTCTAACAGAGCTATTTCCAAAGTCACCAATAAGGTCATTTATGGAAAGATCAAAATCACTGATTGAAAGATTTAACAAGCTCTGACGACCACTCACCAGAAAAGAACTTTTACCCTTTTTAATGGGCCCCTCAATTAGTGCGCGTGCAGAGACAACTCCTATTCCCCCAGAATAGCTCAATCGTTCGTTGTTACCTTCTTTTTGCCTTACCTCAATAACGGAAGATGCTCTTCCCCCGTAAGAAGGTGGGATATAACCCTTCATAATTCGAATATCATTGACTGCTTCAGGATTAAATACTGAGACAAGTCCAAAGAAGTGATTAGGGTTGTATATCGTAGCTTCATCAAGCAGTATCAGGTTGTGATCAACAGCACCTCCTCTGATGTGTATACCACTGGCGTCTTCTCCAATAGCCTTAATTCCAGGTTGCAAAAGGGCGTTTGCGTTGACATCTACTTCACCCAAGAGATAAGGAATTTGACCTGCTGTTTCATTAATATAGATCTTATCGATTGAGGGGATATTTTCAATAATATGGATATTGCCTTCTAATGCGCTAACTTCTATTTCATCCAGCACAGTAACTCGAGGAGTTATAGAAGCCTTTAAATAAACGTTTTTGCTCAGATTAACATTGGTTACCAATGAAGAGTAACCAATATGTGAAAACTCTACCTCATAGTCTCCCTCAGATAATGTAATGGAAAAATATCCATATCCATTGGTAAAAGTGCCAAGGTTCGTTCCCATAATCAGAATTGACGCACCAATAATGTGTTCTCCAGTTTCTGAATCCCTTAAAACCCCATTTATAGTATAGGAGCGTGGCATAAAAGGACTAATTATAATCTGTCCTTCGTCTAATCTAAATTCTAGTACATTTTTATTTTGAAGCTCTTCTAACCATGATTCAAGGGACTGACCAAAGTTAACATTTACCTTAGTATTAGGAAGTTTGTCTCTACTGTATGCTAAATTAATTTCTTGGCTTAATGAATCAAGGATCTCAATAAGCGGTAATTTTCCTGAGAATTCTAACTTAAAAGTTAATAAATTTTGTGAGTAAGCAGAGGGTATTATAAATAATAGAAAAATTGATACGCAAGTAGTTTTTAGTGGTATGCACACACCACGAAATAACGATTAAAAGGAATACTTGTTAACAGCCTTTTCCTGAAATTTTAACTGTTTTATCTTTTAATTTAGTCTCTACATCTAGTATATCTTCTAATAAATTGAGTACTTCTGAAACCGACTTTTTGTTGAAGGAGGCAGATATTCTGCAGTTTTTCAGGTTATTGTTAGATAACTTAAAATCTATTTTATAATATTCTTTAAGGTCATTAAGTGCTTCAATTAAAGGAGTATTCCGAAATCTAAATTTTCCGTTTCTCCAACTCATTATATTTGGAGTTGAATTTTCTTTGATATCGATCTGATTAGATGCTTTGTGATAGACTGCTTCTAATCCGGCTGTTATTTTCGTTTCATCACCATCTTTAGAAAATGCTACTAGTCCTCTTTCTACAAATAAAATCACTTTTTCGTCTGTGGTGTGTAGGTTAAATGCAGTACCTAACACTTTGATATCTATTCCGTTAGCATTAATTATGAATGGTTTTTCACTTTTTTTTACGTCAAAATACGCTTCTCCGTATAATGTGACTTTTCTTTCGTCTCCAAATTTTTCAGTATATTGAAATTGAGAATTTTCATTTAAAACTCCTGTAGATCCATCGGGGAAAGTAATAACAATCCTTTCGTTTTCTGAAACGACTTGAAGTTGCTGTGAACGAAATTGAGAGAAATAAATAATGAAAGCAACGGACAGCAGAATAGTTATACTAGCAGCTATTTTAAACCATAAATTTTTGCGGTTAACTTCTTCATTTATTAAATTCTGAGAAAATTTATCCCAAGCTGCTTTTTCATCAACTTCTTGATAGCTTAAAGCGGAGTTGTGATACAAAAAATCAATGAATCCATCTGTCTCGTTGAAGTTTTTTTGATTGTGATTAAGGTGATAGTATTTTTCTAGGTCGTTACTCATTTGATACTATGTCAATAACTTAAGCTTAAACCCCTAATTTTTTTCATTTTTTTCAACCCATAGTTTCTTTATACCGTTCATAAACGTTTATAAGAGATTCTCTTAACTTTCTTAGCGCAATCCCCATTTGGTTTTCTACTGTTTTTTTAGACAAATCCAATTCTTCTGCTATTTCATCATAAGTCATTCCAGCATTTCTGCTAAGTATAAATATTTGCCTACACTTCGTAGGCAATGCATCTATTGCTCTCTGAATGTATCTTTTAAGTCGGTCATTCTCGCCTTCATCCTTTGGACTCGTACTTACATTTAGTAACACTTCACTTATATCGGTCATAGATTGTTGTTTGGGTAATTCGAGTTTGATGTAATTGAGACACTTATTTTTTATTGCAGAAAAGAGATAAGTTTTCAACGTAGTTTGTATCTCAATCTTCTTTCTTTTTTCCCAGATATAAAGAAAAACTTCTTGCGTCATTTCCTCAGCTATCGTTCCTTCTCTTACATATGAGAAGGCAAAACGATGCAAGTCTTTATAGTACTTTTTGAAAATCACTTCATAGGAAGATAAGTTGCCTTTTTTGACTTGATCAAAAAGAAAAAGATCATTGTCTTGAGTCATTCCTATTCTCTATCGTTTGGGTAATTTCATCGAACAAGTTTAGGGATTGAATACTAGATCTGAAGAAATTCTCTGAAAATAGCGATATGATGATATCTTCTTCTTGATTGATAAATATACTATTTCCTTCTCTGGAATACATGTAGAAGAAGTTATTGGCAGGGACTCCAAATCTATCTTGAGAAGGAGATCCAAATAGGCCCCACCAATAACCTATGTTTTCATAATTAAACCCTGAAGTTGGATTAGTTTGTATTTCATTTTTAACAGAAATAGACTCCTGTATAAAGTCAAGATCTAAAACCCTTCTATCTTTCCAAATACCATTTTGATAATAGAGATAGGCGATTTTGGTCCAATCAATCAATGAAAGTGAATATCCGTCTCCTCCATTATAATTTCCTGAAGGGTCTGTTTCAATTTCATAAAATTCGATCTCCAGAGGATTAAAAATTTGCTCTTCCAAGAAGGATGAAAAATCTTGTCTAGAGACATTTTCTATGATTTTCGACATAATAATCCCATGAGAGGAGTTAAAACTGTATCTTCTACCTGATGGAGCCTCAGAAGGTTGACTTAGTGTATGTAAAATCCAATCGTCTGTTTGTTTCATACGAAAAACATCATCTTGTGATGAAAATGGAGTGCCTATACTTTCATTCCATACCAAGCCTGATTTATGTGTAAGTAAATCTTCGATGGTTATACCTGCTTTTAGTGAGTCTATTTCAAAAACTTCTTCGTATTTGGGGAGATAATTGGCTATGGTGTCATTAAGCGAGATTAGTCTTAAATCTAAGGCAACGCCGACCGCGGCTAAAGTGATGGATAATCCAGCATTGCCGAAGTTATTGATAGATTTCCTGGAAAGTCCTTGATAATAGTTTTCAAAAATTAGTCTCGCGTTTTTGATGATAATTAATCCTTCAATGAACTCAAAATCACCGATTTTAATTTGATTATCCAAGGCAAGGAGGGAATTTTGATTCATTCCCTGGTTTTTAGGAAGATCGTATTCCCAGACATCTTGATCTGGAGGTAATTCTTCACTTAGGTAGCAGGAGCAATATATAAAGGTTAATAGCCAAAGTCTTTTCATTAGGAAAACAGTGTATAATTTCCATGTTGGTCAGAGGCAGGAGCCGGATTTATAAAGGACACATCATTCGCGTCTATGTCTTTGATTCGAGGGCTCACTGTGTGTGATAGAAAATCTTCTTTTGATTCTTTTGTCAGCAGCTTTTCTAAGTCTCCTAGATCCTTGGACTCCAGCCATTTTTTTGTGGACCCAATATCTATAATTGCGGGCATGTCTTCTTGAAAAGCAGAAATATATTCATTTGCCTGTTTTGTGATCATGATAAAGCAGTTCCCATCATCATTTTCTTCCCATAATCCAACAACACAAAAGACCTTTCTATCAGGGAAAAAAAAGTAATGTGGTATTTGCTGTTTTTTAGCCATTTTCTTCCAAAGGTAAAAACCATCCATTGGGATCACACACCTATGAGTTCGCAATTTTTTATTGTAAGTTGTTTTATTGATCACTGAGTCCACCGGAAGGTTAAAAAATTTTGGGCTCATGGTCTTATTATTTGTCCACATATTCATTAATCCCCATTTATGAAAATCTAATTTTTCCGTTGATAAATTGGTTATGATTGGGAGTGGCTTAGTTGGAGCTGCGTTGTATTGAGGTGTATATTTATCAGGTACCTCTACTCCTAAAACTAAAGTTAATTCATGCGATTGAAGTGTTATAGTATACCTATCCAACATCCTAGCAATTTACACGCAGTCTTCGATACAATTCATAAAATTTTAATAGCACTCTTTTAAATTAATAGCACTCTTTTAAAATAGATAAGTTACACAAAAGAATTCCTCATTCCTATTTGCTCAATGTTCAAGACATTAATCAACTTATCGGATATAATTGAGAATGCTAATTTTTTATTTTGAGGGATGGGTTAATTTTGAATGTCTAATAAAAAAATACGATTGATGGCGGAAGTAATTCGAATGCCCAAAATGAGTGACACCATGGAAGAAGGTGTTATAGCTTCATGGTTAAAAAAAGAAGGTGAAGAGGTTAGCTCTGGTGATATACTTGCAGAAGTTGAAACTGACAAGGCGACTATGGAATTGGAGTCTTACCAAGATGGGACCTTGTTGTATATTGGAGTTAAGGAGAAGGAATCTGTTCCGGTTGATGGTATTTTGGCGATAATTGGAGAAAAAGACGAAGACTACAAATCATTGCTGGGGGAGGTGGAGTCAACTAATAATGGTAACGATACAGAAAAAGAAAAAAAATCTTCCGATGATGACAGTAAATCAGACGTAGAGGCCAACGAAGTAATAGACACCAGTCATATTAATGCCTCTATTATTCGAATGCCCAAAATGAGTGACACGATGGAAGAAGGCGTTATCGCCTCATGGTTGAAAAAGGTTGGGGATACTATAGAGTCCGGAGATATTTTGGCAGAGGTAGAAACGGATAAAGCTACTATGGAACTAGAAGCCTATGAAGACGGAACTTTGCTTTACAGAGCTGTTGAGGCAGGAAACGGTGTTCCTGTGGATGGAGTGATCGCGATAATTGGTCAAGAGGGCGCTGATTACAAAGCATTACTGAATGAAGAGAAGCCAGGTGGAATTGCAAAAGAAAACAAGAAAGAAGAGAAGGAGAAAGCATCTGAAGAATCACCACAAAAAGAAGTATCATCAGAACAAACCACACTGCAAATAGAAACCAGTGGTTCTGAAAATGGGAGAATAAAAGCTTCTCCTCTTGCCAAAAAAATCGCATCTGATAAAGGAATTGATCTCGCAAGAGTGAATGGCTCGGGGCCAGAAGGAAGAATAATAAAAAAAGATGTAGAAAACTATACTCCTTCTACCATACCCGAAATACCGGCCGAAAAAACTGAAGTTAAACAACCGGTTCCTGTCCAGTTGCCAAAAATAGTGGGAGAAGAACACTCAGAAAAAGTAGAACTTTCCCAAATGAGGAAAGCTATTGCCAGAAGATTGAGTGAGAGTAAATTCTCCGCACCTCATTTTTATTTGACCATGGAAATCAACATGGATAATGCGATTGTAGCTCGTAAATCCATGAATGAAGTTTCCCCTGTGAAAATATCTTTCAACGATATGGTGATAAAGGCCGCTGCTACTGCCTTGAGAAAGCATCCGTCTATCAATGTCAGTTGGAAAGAAGACCATATTTTAAGACACGATCATATTCATATTGGTGTCGCTGTTGCCATTTCAGAGGGTCTGATTGTACCTGTGGTGAGGTTTGCGGATAATAAGACACTATCACATATCTCCGCGGACGTAAAAGATTTGGCTCAGAGGGCTAAGGACAAAAAACTTCAACCTGAGGAATTTTCTGGAAATACATTTACCATTTCTAATCTCGGTATGTTTGGAATAGAAGAGTTTACAGCGATTGTTAATCCACCGGACGCTTGTATCATGGCTGTAAGTGGGATCAAAGAGACCGTTATCATTAAAAATGGAGAGATGAAGCCTGGTAATGTGATGAAAGTAACGATGTCATGTGACCACAGAGCGGTAGATGGAGCTACAGGAGCTCAGTTTTTAGTAACCTTCAAGGCGCTATTGGAAGATCCGGTAAGAATATTGATTTAATCACAACCTAACTTTTAAATTTTCCTTGTTCAAGGAAGATTTTCCATTATGAAAAAACTAAGATCAACCACTGTTCTTGCGGTAAAACATGATGATAAGGTAGCTATAGGAGCAGATGGTCAAGCGACTATGGGCAATACCATAGCAAAGTCCAACGTAAAGAAAATTCGGAAATTGAATGACGGAAAAATCTTAACTGGCTTTGCCGGTTCCACTGCTGACGCATTCACTTTGCTTGATCGATTTGATAAAAAATTAAGTAATTATTCTGGAAATTTAAAAAGAGCTGCGGTAGAATTAGCTAAAGATTGGCGCACAGATCGTTACTTGAGAAGGTTGGAAGCGATGATGATTGTAGCCGATAAAAGTGAAATACTTGTTATTTCCGGCACTGGGGATGTGATAGAACCTGACAACGATGTCTCTGCTATAGGTTCTGGTAGTGAATATGCTCGATCGGCTGCTTTTGCTCTGAAGAAACATGCCACTCAATTGACTGCAGAGGAAATGGTAAGAGAAGGGCTCACCATTGCTGCAGACATTTGCATTTACACCAATCATAATTTGGTGGTGGAGATGGTCGATTAACCTTTAGTTAAAACCGATACGCTGCTTTTCTCAAGTCTTTCATATTATTTAAAGGATTCGGAGGAGTTAAATGTTTACTTAAAAATTGATAGATCTTAAGACGTATTTGCTGAGCCTCTTTTGAATCAATGCGATCAAAAGAATGGCCTCCAGGGATGCTTTCATATACCTCGTATTCAAATTTTTTATCTTCAGCCTTTAAAGACTTTATCAAGTGTTCCACTTCTAAAACATTAACATCGGCATCATTGGTATTTGTATGAATAAGCAGTGGGGTTTCAAGTTTGTGAGCTTGCCATGCCGGCGATCGCTTTTTATATTGTTCTACGTCTTCATAAGCGGTTTTGCCTATATGATAGTCAATTGAGTATAACTCCCTGTAAGCCTGAGTTTTGTATCCCATTCTCGCAATTAGGTCACTCACCGGAACTCCGGCATAGGCTACCTTATATGATTCTGGATGTTCGAAAATATTGTGAAGGGTGATTAAACCACCGTGACTCCATCCTAAGATCCCGACTCGCTTTTCATCTATGATATCGTAATTTTCAATCATATAATTTCTAGATGCATAAACATCTTCCACTTCCAAGCCACCATAATCTATTGACTCATAAAATCTTTTGCCATATCCCGTACTTCCTCTGTATTCGGCTGCAACTATGATATATTGCTGAGTCATTAACTCTCTGATGATATGAGTATAAAACGTATTGAAGTTACTGTGTACACCTCCATGAGGTAAAACTAGTAAGGGATATTTTTTAGTAGGATTGAGGTCTCTTGGTATAAAAATATACGCCTGGAAACGCAATGGATTGCCATATCCTTGGCGGGTTTTATTTTTTTCTACTCTGTCAGCTTTAGGGGGACCAGTCAAATAGACTTTGTCAACATAGGCTACATCACCAACCCTTTCATACCATAATAGATCGTCAATACTTTTTTTGAGTTGATCAAAACTATGTCTTAGGTCAGTTATTTGATTTTTTAAAGATTCAATCTCTAAATGATCCTGGCTATATATAGTGGATGATAGGAGAATTGATAGATAAAAGGTTATTTTTTTCATTTTGTGATTCATTTAAAAGTTACTCCTTCCTTCCCGGTCTTTCCTTAGATTCTTTGATTTTGAAAGTCATTCCTTCAGAATTGGAGCCTAATGTTAGGTTGATCTTGTAATCTCCGGCGACTAAATAATACTTTCCGTTTTCCGCTTTTTCGTATTCTTCGGATTGTTTTTCATCCAAAAGGCGCTTGAATGATTCTGTTGTTTCTAATATTACTTCAGAAAAGTTAAGACCCTTATCTGCGATTATGTCTTCAGTGACCACTACTTTATCCTCAAATAAAATTTCTATTTTCCCCTTTCCTTGGTCATTCGAATGGAAACCGATAGTGATTTCAGGTTCATTATATTCAGTCCAGACATTCCTTCTAGTGCCCCAGCTTTCGTTGTAGGTTATTTCTTCTACAGGAAAAATATGAAGTGTTTTTGCCAGTGTCTCATCAGTTAATTGCTGAACAATAGAAATATCTCCTATGTAAATTCCTCTTCCGTGTGTTCCTAATACCAAATCACTTTCTCTCGAGTGAACAATTAAGTCATGAATTGGGGTATTGGGTAATCCTTCCACAAAAGCATGATAGGTATTGCCCAGATCCAGTGAAACATATACTCCATGATCGGTTCCTACATAGATGATGTTTTCATTTTCGGGATCTTCTTTTACTACATTAATAGGTTCTTTAGGAAGATTTGATGCAATACTTTTCCAACTTTCCCCAAAGTCCTCACTTAGATAAATCATGGGTTCGAAATTGTCCCACCGATAGCCATTTAATGAGGCATAAACTCTTCCTTCTTTATGAGCGGATGCAACAACGGTGCTCACCCAAAAATTTTGAGGGAGAGTATTTGAAATTTTAGACCATGAGATACCTGCATCCTTAGATAAATGGATAAGCCCATCATCGCTGCCTACATAGATCAATCCAAATTGAATAGAAGATTCGGCAATCGTAGTTAGAGTTCCGTAACTAACGTCTCCTTTTTTACCTCCATTGGTCAAGTCACCAGAAAGTGTTTCAAAATCATCGCCTTTGTTCATAGATCTATGAAAACGACTGCTCCCGAAATAAACAATATCCTGATTGTGTGATGATAGCAATATCGGAGCTTCCCAATTCCATCGGTAGGGAGCATCGCCTAGTTGATGTTTTGGAGTGATATACTTTCGATCTTTGGTTTTGGTGTTTATTCTGAAATAGTTGCCAAACTGATAGCCAGTATATACCGTTTCGTTGTCTCTTGTGTCCACAGCGACCTGCATGCCGTCACCACCCAGTAATCTTTCAAATGCATAACTTCCTTCCTGATACCATCTTCTAGAATACTCATAAGTACTTGGTCCTTTCCAGACACCATTGTCTTGTAGGCCACCATACACATTGTAAGGCTTATCTAGGTCTGCCGCAATAGCGTAAAATTGACCAACTGAAGGAGAATTGCAATTTGTCCAGTTTGCTCCTGAGTCAAAACTTACATAAACCCCACCATCATTCCCTAAAATAAGATGTTCCGGATTCTCCGGATTGATCCAAAGTGCATGATGATCCACGTGAACATTATCTTCATTGATACTTTTAAAAGTCTTTCCTCCATCTTCAGAGCGGACAATAGGCACTCCCATAGTGTAAACAATGTTTGGATCTTGAGGGTCTACCCGAACTTGACCAAAGTAGTAACCATAAGAATAGATCATGCTTTCTATATAATCTTTATGTGTTTTTATCCAGGTCTTTCCAGCGTCATCTGATCGATACATCTCTCCGCCCTTTATCGGAGTATCGAATAGTAAGGAATTTGCATCTTCAGTATAGGTAACAAGATCCGACGGTTGGACTTTTCCGTCGTTGATATCTTTCTTGATGTCCACCGCGTTGTATTCTTCTGGAAAGTTGTGATGATCTAAAAACTCATTGATATCTTTATTTTCTAACGTTAGAAATGATGAACTATCAATAGTACGAAGCAAATCTTTGGTGATTACTCCCATGTCTTTGTCTTCTTCTTTTTCTCTTCTTTCCTGATTGTCCAAAATAGCATACATTATGTTAGGGTTTGAAGGGGCAAAAGCGAGACCGATCCTGCCCGTACTGTTAGTGTCTGGAAAACCGGAATCATCAGAAATTTCACTCCAGGTGTTACCTCCATCCTCTGATCTATAGATAGCTGTTCCTGTCCCAGCCTCTGTAAAATTCCAAGCTTTTCGATCTTTTTCCCATGCTGCTGCTACGAGTATATCAGGATTTTCAGGATGGATGACAACATCTATTATTCCGGTACGCTCATCGATGTAAAGTGTCTTGTTCCATGATTTGCCACCATCGCTGGATTTAAACATTCCTCGCTCCGGATTTTCTGAGTAAAGATGGCCTAACGTAGCAACCCAAATAATTTCAGGATTATTAGGGTGTAAAACAATTCTTCCCGTATGGTGCGTTTCTTCCAAACCTAAGTGTTTCCAGGTTTTTCCATTATCTGTGGATTTAAACAGTCCATAACCGGAGTAAGAAGACCTGCTAGAGTTATTTTCTCCCGAGCCAACATAGATAACCTCATTCCTCCAGTCGACTGCTATGTCTCCGATAGTCATCACGATTTGGTGATCAAAAAGAGGCTCAAAAGAGGTTCCGTTGTTTTTGGTTTCCCACAAAGATCCGGAAGCATAAGCCACATAAAAATGCATCGGGTCATCTGGATCAACAGCAAGGTCCACTACTCGTCCGCTCATTACTGTGGGTCCTACGTTTCGAAAAGGTAAGTTTTTAACTATTGAATTCTTTTCTAGTTGAAGTCGCTGTTGATAACCTTCCCATCGAGTTTCTGCTGATGTGGTTGGTGGCGGGAAATCAGATGATTTCTTTTTTCGCTGGGAATAACTAAAAAAAAATAAAGCGATTGCAATGATCAATAAAACACTCTTCATAAGGTTGGATTTTTATAGAATAGAATAGTAAGTATAAACTTTAAAGTTTGATAAACCAACCAATATAGTGTGAAGAAGGCCATCGGAATGTTAACACAAGTAATGTCGGGCTGTACTCCCTAGATAGATACGGATAAAAAACTAATTATAAAATATCTAAAACAGACCATTTTCCTTCTTAGTCACACCTGTAATTAGTGGAATTATATAATTCTACCGATTTTGACTTTTGCATAAGATAACTTCATCTAGATCATAGATGAACTATAAAGAAGCAACAAAATGATTAATTGATGGGAGGCCTTGATACGTTTAATCCAATGGAGTTAAACTTTGATCCTACTCATTCATTAACTTGGTTCTATGTTTACCAAATGGGAAACGCCCATTTAATTAATGTAGTCGTAGTTACGTTTTATAAAAATAGAAATCGGTGAATGGAGATGGAAGGTTGTTTTATCTAAGAATCTTTTGCAAAACTGGATTTTGGATTCAAATCAAGGCTTTCAGCATTTCAAAAACGTAGTTTACTGGGCGTAAATGAGGCTTTTGAAATTTTGAGTAACGAAGAGTTGGGCCAAAAGGCGGGTTTTTCAAAGGATTCTCTAACTTAGGCAACAATATTTGCTGTGAACAGCAAAAAAATCGACGAGGTATGATTGACTATTTAACAGATACTCGCGATAATGATGCTTGGATGTTATGCTCTCGAGCTGGCAATTTAAAAATTGCCGAAGTGGTTGACACGCCTTAAATGTCCGTCAAGATATTTATAAAAAGTAGTATTCAATCCACCATCTATTATGACTAAAGATATACCTATATGCTATGAAAGCAGTTCTTGCAAAGTCTTTAACGGGACCTAATGATTTGGTTTATGAAGAACACGCAATCGAAAAACCTGGTTATGGACGTGTTTTAATCCAGGCGAAATATGCAGGAGTCAATTTTCCGGATATCTTAATTACACAGGGCAAATACCAATTCCAACCCGATTTGCCATTCTCTCCGGGAGGAGAAGTGGCAGGAATTATCAAAGAAGTGGGGGAGGGGGTCACACAATTTAAGCCGGGAGATCGTGTAGTATCCGGTACAACCTGGGGAGGGTTTGCAGAGGAAGTACTTGGTTATGAGTTTAATACTCATCGCTTACCTGAAGAGGTTAAATTGAAAGATGCCGCCTCAATTTTGATGACACATGGAACGGTGATCCATGCACTTATAGATCGAGCTAAACTTCAAAAGCGGGAAACCTTCTTTGTTCTTGGAGCATCCGGAGGAGTAGGTACGGCTGCTATACAAATCGGTAAGATATTGGGCGCTAATGTAGTAGCATTGACTTCCACAGAAGATAAAGCTAAATATTGCATGAAGATAGGAGCAGATGAGGCTCATACCTATCAATTAGAAGACTTGAAAGAAAAAATTAAGTCGATTACAAAAGGTCATGGAGCAGATGTAATCTTTGATCCTATTGGAGGGGATTTTGCAGAGCAGGCTTTTAGGGGCATTGCACCAAAAGGCAGATATCTGGTCATCGGGTTTGCTTCAGGAAAAGTATCGGCCATTCCATCCAACCTTCCACTTTTGAAATCTGCAGCTATTGTAGGCGTTTTCTGGGGATCTTTTTTCAGGAATTTTCCACAACAAAATAAAGACAATGTTATTCAACTGATGAAGTGGATAAAGAATGGCAAGCTAGTGCCAATCGTAGATAAAATTTTTCCATTAGAAGAAACATCTACCGCCTTAAGGAAGCTACAAAACCGAAAGGTGAAAGGAAAAGTCCTGATCAAAATTTAACTATTTTATTTTAATAATAATGAACAATCACCGTAACTCAAAAACCGATAATCTTTACTCAGTGCCTCTTCATACACTTTTCTCCAATCGTCACCAATAAATGCTGCAATCAATAAAATTAGAGTAGAACCTGGTAAGTGATAGTTGGTGACTAATCCATCACATAGTTTAAAATCATATCCTGGGTAGATAAAAACTTGTGTTTGTCCTCTAATGACGTTTACTTCTTTTTTATCCATAATAGACAATACCGCTTGTAATGCATCTTTTTTGGGTATCGCTTTAAATCGGTATGGATCTTTTTGATCTATAAAAAAGTGTTCTGATTCATTCAGAAGTTTCACTCCGTACCAATATAAGCTCTCTATTGCTCGCATAGATGTAGTCCCTACTGCAATGGTTTTTTCAGCATCCAACAGATTCATTACGTTTGTTTTTGTGACCCAAATCTGTTCGTTGTGCATGAGGTGATCTTCAATTGTCTCTGATTTTACAGGTTGAAAGGTACCGGCAGATACATGTAATGTAAGATAGTCAACATCAATACCATTATATGTTAGTCTCTTCAATACATCTTCGGTAAAATGCAGGCCTGCGGTGGGAGCTGCAACTGCTCCTTTTATTTTTGAATAGATGGTTTGATATCTTGTTTGATCTTCTTTATCTACTTCACGATTTATATAAGGAGGTAAAGGTATTTTACCAATTTCTGCTATTAAATCAGAAAATGTTTTGCCCGTATTCCAGCGAAATCTTACCAGGTCGCCTCTAGTCCTGATCGCTTCAACTGATGGACTTTTTAAATTTATAGGAGAGTCGATTCCCCATTTCTTGGCATTTCCGATCATGCATTTCCACGTGCACTCTTTTTGTGAATTCATTACTTCTTCATGCACTTTAGATGGAGCCAACGGCTCAAGAAGGAAAATTTCAATTTTGGCTCCTGTTTCCTTATGCATAACAATTCGAGCAGGAATTACTTTGGTGTTGTTGAATACCACAAGAGCATGATCAGGGATTTGTTTATCTATTTCACTGAATTGATGATGAGAGATAGCTCCTTTATTATAAAAAAGAAGTTTTGAGCCATCTCTTTTTCGAGGAGGATGCTTGGCTATTCTATCTTCAGGAAGATCGTAGATAAAATCGGCTAATTTTAGGTTCATGTTAAAGCTTGAATTTAAACCTTATATACTTGAATTTAAATTTTCTGCTCAAACGAGCAGAGGATCAATGAGTAAAAGAAAAGTATGGTTTATTCGCATTTCAAATGATTTAGGTCAATCAGGTATAGGAGAAGTCGCACCCATAAATCGACTGAGTCCTGAAGATCCGGAGGAGATACCTGGAAAGTTAGAAGCTCTAAGCAAAGAACTTATCAAATTGGAACAGCCCAAATCGGAAACAGAAGTATTTGAATTGATATCTGGACTAATCCCAAAAGAATTCCCAAGCATCAGATTTGGATTGGAAGTGGGGCTATTGGACCTTATCAATGGTGGATGTAAAAATATATTCGTACAGGATTTTAATAACATTTCTATCCCTATTAACGGACTTGTTTGGATGGGTAAGGTAGATTTTATGAAGAAGCAGATCAAGGAAAAACTATCTGAAGGGTTTAAATGCATCAAATTAAAAGTTGGGGCGCTAGATTTTGATACTGAGCTAGAAATCATACAAGATCTTCGTAATGTTTCCGATGAGTTAATCATCCGATTAGATGCCAATGGCGCTTTTCAAACCAATAAAGTTCTGGAACAATTAAAAGCATTAAGTAAATATAATATTCACTCAATAGAGCAACCCATTTTACCGATGCAACCAGAAGCGATGGAACTGATATGTAAGAAAAGTGAGATACCTATCGCATTGGATGAGGAACTCATTCATGTTTTTAAACCAGAACATAGATTAACCTTACTTCAGGAACTGAAACCGCAATTTATTGTATTGAAACCTTCTCTTCATGGGGGGTTTAATTCTGTCAAAGAGTGGATAGATCTTGCCGAAATGCATGACATAGATTGGTGGATTACCTCTTATCTAGAATCCAATATAGGATTGAATGCTATTGCTCAATTTACCAGTAGGTTTAATAGTGAAACCTTTCACGGACTTGGAACAGGTCATTTATACTACAATAACATTAAATCCCCTATAATGATACAAAAAGGTCAACTAGGGTATGCAGACTCCAAAGTATGGAATGACATTTCGTTTGACTGAATCTGTTTGCAAGGGTTTATTATTATATTATAGAAGTAGGCACTTAGTAAATATTTTATTTTTGATGGCGGTATTGGTTGGTTAAATCATTGTTTTTCAGTAACTGAAAGTAATATTTAACGAACAAAATTATGGAGAAAAAATACCAAAGCCTCACCCTCTTTCAGTTCCAGCAGCAATTTCCTGATGACCAGGCTTGCTATGACCACCTCGCTCAACTCAAATGGCCCG
>JBCDKO010000016.1:0-37745 GCA_038746525.1 Bacteroidota bacterium | reverse complement strand
GCAAAGCCAGAGGTTTTGGATAGAAAGGGCTTTTGAAGACTGCAAAGGAGAGTTGGGAATGGCTGATTATCAGGTAAGAAAATATCGTGCCTGGTATCATCACCAAGCCCTTTACTTCATCGCGTATGATTACGTCAATCACACCAGAGAAAAGAAAAAACAGCAAATACCACTACTCTCCGTCAGAGATGTTAGCCTACTGATTATTGCATACCTTTCGAAATCTCAAGTCATCATGGAAAAAGAAATTAACGACCTTCTCGTAAGGCACAAACAGAAAATCAATGACCTACTAAGATTTTATCCTCCTGATGACCTTTTTAAAGTCACAAAGTAGAACTAAAAAAAGTAGCTTAAAACTGCTCTCTGCTGCTAGTAAGAGGCCAACATAATGTACACTAGCGGTTTATTAGTTTTTATCTTTTGGTGTTTATTTTATGTTGCCTTTTGAGAAAGAAGTTATGAGGAAACTCGAAGGTTAATAGAGGTTGTTTCCTTAAAAGTTCAGCTAAGAACATGACAAAATAAAACAGCCAGAAGGCCTAAAATTCGGGTGTTATTCATTGAGATCCTCAAATAGATGACAAACTGTTTGACAGGGAGTTGATCTTCGCGCTGAAGAATGGCTTTTCAGCTAGCCTTTAAGAAAACAATGCAATATTGTTGCATTTATTGCAAAACATTTATATTCGTAACATTATTGCAATTAGGCTCACTTCTTAAGTGATCAACGCAATCAATCTATCAAAAAGATATATCACTAATACATTTTTCATTAATTTAAACATCAAAGTAAAAGAGGAAGAAATTTATTATCAGTTAGGCCCAACTGATGAAGGTGAAATGACCAGTACCGGTTTATTTCTAGGTCAGATTCATCCAATGTTTGTTGGTCTAATTCTGGTAAACGAAATATAACTAAGATAAAAAAAGTCTATAATCGAACAATTGCTTACGGCTCTGAAATAAGACAAACTTATGGTAATTTGAATAGTATTGAAAATCTATATTTCATAGCGAGCTTTCAAATCACAAACCATCACAAATGAACGCAACTAATTTTCTTACAAGAGTAGGATTAAACTATAAGCTTCAAAAAAAACATTCTTTCTATTTAAAAGAAGTACATCGAAAAGAAGGGATTGCAAATATTCTTTATAAAGAAGGTGCACACTATTTATATGGAAAAGGTTATCTCAGGCATATATATTCAAGATCACAGATGAATTCGCTTCTGTATACGAAGAATTGGCTCCTGAAAATAAGTCTATTTAGTGGCTATTAATACGATTTTCAATTCAGCGAATGTTGGAAATCCAAATAGGAATGATGAATAAAAAAACTACTCTACACCAATAAAGTAAGCAATATTAAAGCTAATGAAGTGCAAAAGCTTCATTTTAAAATTTTCTAAGAAATTATCAAAGTATCAACCTAAATTAAATTAAAAGTATGAAAATAAAATATGTATTTGTACTACTATTCATGGGTCTTACAACTTATTCCTTCGCACAATTTCAGGTGAGAGGCAAGGTCTTAGACCAAAATGGGGAAGCACTACTTGGTGTAACAGTTTCCGTATCAGGTGAATCACAAACTGAAGGAGTGATAACTGATTCCGATGGGAATTTTAATATATCCTTGGATAATCAAGGAGAATATGAAGTTGAATTCAGGTTTCTTGGGTTCAAGCCAGTAATACAATTGTTGCAGATAAGCAATGACGAAATTTATGACTTAGGGGAAATTCAACTTGAAGAAGATAAAATACTGCTTCAGTCAGTAGAAGTTATCGGTCGTTCCAGAGATGATTATAACAGTGATTATTCATTTTCTGCTTCTAAGGTGGCGATAAAAAACAGAGAAATGCCACAAGCCATTTCATCAGTGACTAAAGAATTTATTAGTGACCGTCAGGCGTTTCAATTGGCAGATGCGGTGAAGGCAGTAAGTAGTGTGACTTCTACGGGAATTTACAATCACTTTAATATCCGTGGTATCACACAAGCGGAAGATGGTCAGGCAATCAATGGGATGCGCACGAGACAGTATTATTTCCTTCAACCTATTACTTCACACATCGAGCGAGTGGAAGTCATCAAAGGACCTTCTTCGGTTACATTTTCCAGTGTTGATCCTGGTGGTACGGTAAATATGGTAACTAAAAAGCCCTTGGCTGAAGCAAGAAATGAAGTATCCGTTTCTACAGGAAGTTTCGCAACGATTAGAGGTGCTGTAGATTTTACAGGACCGCTAAATGAGAAAAAGACATTACTTTATCGATTCAACTCAGCCTTTCAGGAGGCACAATCCTTTCGTGACTTAGTTCAGAACAATGCTTTTTTAATCACTCCATCTATTAGTTATTTGCCTAATAGCTCTACAGCACTGAATGCAGAAATCATTTATAGCAATGGTGTGGGCAATTTAGACAGAGGGCAACCCATTTTTGGAAGAATCAATGGTGAGTTCGATTTAAATAGTACTGAGACCTCAGTAAATGTAGGAGCTTCAAACGACTACTATAAGTCGCAAGAACTAATAGTGATGACAAACTTCACCAAGTCATTTACTGAGAATTTGGAGTTCAATGCTTCCTACATGAAGCAGACCTGGACTGAAGATTTGGCTGAACATAGGACAGAGAATAGCGCCGCTGTAGATATTGATGGAAATGAAATACCAACCCTGGCGGCTATGCGCTATGTAGAACGAGAACAGTTTTGGGATACAGACAATATCAATGCATTTTTAAACTTCGATTTTAAAAATGGCAGGAGCACAAATATATTCTTAGTCGGATACGATGGCAGTAGATGGGAACGTACTATTGGTGGTGGACAAAATACCGCAAGACGCTACCTAAAATTAGATGGATCTGTAGCAAATTTTGATCCCGCTATTGCCGATGAATTTCAAACAATTACAATAAATGACGTAGAGGCGCCTAAACCTAACGTGCCTCACTTTGATTTGGAAGATCCGTCAAATGGCATTAGGGTAACCAAAGATTACGTGATTGGTGAATTCGAAATTCCAGCTAACTTGACAACAACTAGTGGAATATACATTCAAAACCAATTTAAAATAGGAAAGTTCTCAGCATTATTAAACCTTAGATATGAGTGGTTCAAAGATATTTTTGATTACGAAGGTGATGAACAAGAATTTAATAATGAGGCTTTCATTCCCAGAATTGGTTTGACTTATGAATTAAACGATAATTTAAGTGCTTATACAACTTATTTGGAAGGGTTTCAACCCCAAACAAATACTGTTACCTTGTCACCGGCTACAGAAAACTTCTTCTGGGCAGCCTCCCCTGGTGACTATGATCCTTTAGAAAGTGATTTAATAGAGATTGGTTTGAAAGGAGCATTCTTTAATGGAAAAGTACAAGGAAATTTTGCGATGTATGAAATTACCCAGAAAAACGTGCTATTGGGAGATGATATAGAAACTTTAACAGCAAGAGGAGAACAGCGGAGCAGAGGTTTAGAGTGGGATGTGTCAGGATACGTTTTGCCCAATTTTCAAGTAGTTGCTTCATATGCATACACAGATGCTGAGATTATAGAAGATGATGATGAAGCACTCATTGGAGAACGAATAGGAGGTGCTCCAAAACATAGTGCTAATTTTTGGGGAAGATATGATTACATAGGCGATACATTCAGTGGATTGGGTATTGGTTTCGGTGTACAGTACAGTGGTAATAAGTACTCTTGGTATTCCAGTTCTGCCAGTGACCGACTGTTGTTGCCTGATTATACTGTTTTCGATGGAGCATTGTATTATAAACCGGAAAATTCCAACCTGCAATTGATTTTGAAAGTGAATAATATCACGGATAAAACCTATTGGTCAGGGGCATTGAGTCAATTTAGATTAGCTCCCGGAGCACCCAGAAACGTACTTATGACAGTTACTTATAAGTTTTGATTTATGTAAAGTAGGAAGTATGCTATTAATAGAAAATACAGTCTTGAGCTAGTGGATTTAAATCCAAAACCTACATCTATTTGGAGTTTATAGCAATACTTCCTTCTTTCACAACTCATGTAGCGATCTTTGCTTTGCTTTCATAAATAAAGCTATGAACTAGGCATTTAATAAATATAAAAAATAGATTCTAGGGCACCTCTAAAAACTCAGTTCAAGAATTTGAGGTAGCGTTTTTTCCTGAGACAAGACGTCAAAAACGGAGTTTAGCAGCATTAAATAAGGATTTTGATAATGGAGTATCAGGAAAAAAGATCATCTCAAAAATTGAAAGTGGGTTTTTAGCGGTGCCCTTTAGCAGACACTTGAACACATTTGGATTTAGAAATCTATTAATTCACAATATTTGCGTTATTCATCTAAATTTTCAGAAAAATTGATACATCGATTCCAAAGTCAGAAATCCTGACTCGACCCCTTAAATTCTCTAAAAATAGGTGTGTCTCTCGTAAATCCATTTATCGTAATCCTGTGCCATTTTAAGTTCAAAAACATCTTTTATAGTTTAAAAGAGAAATTTTCGTCAGTTATTAAGGGTGTTTTTGCGACATTGATTTTTACGTCGGGTCAGGATTTCTGAAAGCATAAAACAGATTGGATTCATTCTCTCTCTAAAAAACTACGCTTCAGGTGTTAATAAATATGTTTTCGCCTTTATCTTAATAACACTATCTAGGGCTTGCTGAGAAAGTCACAGGTGTATCGGATACTAGGCAGGAAGATGTATGCTTATACTTCGATCCGCAGCGAACGACGTAGCTGATGTACCTGTGACTAGTTGAAAAATCTGGAAATCGAGATTTTTCAGTGCACGAAAAATGGAAGCATCTGCTCGAAAACCTTGCACCTATTGAAAAAGAAATTTACTAAACAGTATCTTTTGACCACATAAACGTGTTTTTTGAATTGAAAAAACGTTTCTCAGCAGGCCCTATCTATGAAATATTTACAGATAAAAGAAAAAGTTTGGAGACAAACCTCAGTAAACATCTATATTGGATTGGATTGCATACTGTTTTATTTTTAGGATTCTGAATTCCACTTGTAATCATATTTACAGATCCAAACATCTTAAAAAGCAAACCTAATTCCTATTCCGTAGAGATTAGGTAATCTATCCGAACCATCTATATTTTTGCTATTATCAAATTTACTGGAAATAAACACATGACTGCCAAGAGAAAAATTATATCCGAGCTCCACTAAACCAAATTTTAAATCGTAATCATCAAGATTTTGATCTGGTTTCGGGAATAAATAATTAAAACCTGTAGCAATATGCCATTTTCTTGAAGGAGTTAATTTGTATTTAAAATAAAATTCAAATCCTTCCCCGTCATAAAAAATGGTTTCTTCATTAACCTCTACATCTTCGTGTTTCGTAAAGCTAAGGTAAGAAAAAGCTATCTCGTATCTTTTGAACTCATAAGAAGATGCAAAAACGATTGCTTCGTCATTTTCATTTGCCTGATTTGGTTGTGGATCAATTACTCCATCCAGCACTATGTTGTAACCAATACCAATTGCAAATCCTTTAATAGAATAATTGATTCCTAGTCCGTAGGTATCCACTGTTTTATTGTTGCTGTCAGTAATATCTCTAGCTTGCAGCTGTGCTCCTACTTTCAAATTGTTCGTAGAATATATTAGTTTAATTAATTGATTTGCTCGACCTGTTCCAGACACGCCTCCGTCAGTTCCAGCATTCCAAACTCCAATTGCAGTACCACCGAATGCTAAGAAGCGATCTACTTCACTAGCGCCAAGTTCATAGTAGAGAGAATTATCCTTCCCGATAATAATTGAAATATCTTTATAAGTTACACCTACATATCCCATTCTAATGAATACTGCATCTCCAACTTGCGATACTTGTGCTCCTGGGTCTGGTGAAAAGGTAATCGTTTCATCTCTACTTACTAAATCTAATCCAAACTCAACTTTAGATATTATTTTTAATTTGTCTGGATCATTATCAAAAATAGATTTAATTAATCTAAAACCAGCTCTTGGGACGTTATTTGATACAGCCAAGTCTCCATTATCATCAAACCCTGCACCTATTTCTATTCTTCCGTACACTGTCAAGTCTACGTTTTCAAAGGCTTTTATCACGGCTGATGAATCGTTCAGAACCTGAGCAGTGGAGGGGTAAGAAAAGAGGATAATTAATAGAAAAAATACTATTGAACATTGTAAATATTGATTGATTAGGTGATAATGCATCATTCGACTTGGTTGAGTAACAATAATCACTTGATCCAAGATATCTTCTTCTTATTCTGAAATAAACCCATCTTTAATCATACGTTTATACACCTGTTTCATGATATCATCTACTGATTTTTCGATATCGGAGGGGTTTACGGTCTCCGATATAGAGGTCCATAGCAACATGTCTTTTTCTACGGAAAAAGCGCTTGTTTCAATAATATAGTTAGTGTCCACTTTGTAGTATCCGGGTTCATAATACCTACCCCAGTAAGCAGCATGATGAGGCCAGTAAGTGCGATAATAATTACTACTACCAGGAACGTAATTGACATCTTTTTCAACAGCTTGCAATCGTAGAAATAATACGCCATCAAAGTTTTCATTTCGGACAACCTGCTTAGCCGAGTCAAGATTTTTTGCAACTTCCTCGTGTTTGAAATAATTATATGAAGGGTATAGAATTTCGTTTCTAGATGATATTCTGTCTTCTGCTATTCTTCTACTGGCTTCAGTGGGTCCTAAAACCACAACCAACACTTTTTTAAAGGTATCTGGGTCGACTCCCATATCGGGGTCCTTCCAAGAACTTATTATACTCGTAGAGCTACAGGCAGCCATGAATATAAAAGCCGAAATCAGTAGTGTTTCACGCAAGAATATCAAGTTTCTTATAGTTTTAATCGTATATACATTCATAAGCTAAATCTTTTATTAAAAATTTTTATTCACGCATCTAATCGAATATTGAGAGGAAAATTTGAATAATGGCTGCATTTGAAATATCAATAAAGAATGCACCAACCAATGGAACTACCAAAAAGGACTTTGGTGAGGGACCAAACCTCTTGGTAATAGCCGACATGTTCACAATCGCTGTCGGGGTTGCACCAAGTGATAAACCTACAAAACCAGCTGCCATTACCATTGCGTCATACCCTTTACCCATAATTCTGAAAACAACTAAAGTAGCATAGAAGAATACTGCCAGAACCTGGGCCAACATCAAGACCAAGATTGGGCCAGCTAATTCTAGCAAGCTATAAAGCTTTAAACTCATAAGGGACATAGAAAGAAAGAGGCCTAAAGTAATATCAGAGACTAAGCCCAAAACGGGCTTTCTAGGAGGTGGTATTTGCTCCTTGTATCGTTTTAAAAAAAGTGGAAGTGTGTTTGTGAGAAGAATACCTGAAAACAATGAGCAAACAAAAAGTGGGAGGTTTACTCCAATGCTACTTAAATAATTATATAATTGAATGCCCATCCCGATGGCTATGGACATAATAAGCAATAAAGCGAAAATGGAATCAGCCGTAATGTTCTCCTCTTCCTCGTCTTTAACACCAACTGTTATTCCGCCTTCCTCTGTGGATTTTAGCATATGTTTTTTCTGCAACATACTTGCCACCGGGCCTCCTATAATTCCACCAAAGGTTAAACCAAACGTAGCACATGCAAGCCCTATGGGTAGCGCCTCGTCCATACCATACGAATCTTTGAAATTGGTGCCCCACGCAATCGCTGTTCCATGTCCACCACTTAGCGAAATTGATCCACCAATAACACCCATTTTAGGGTCGAATCCAAACATAGACAATACACCTACCCCTACTAGATTTTGAATGAATAAAAATCCAACAGCTGCTACCAGAAGAATGATTAAAGGTTTACCTCCTTGTTTTAGCGAACTAAAATCTGATGAGAGACCGATGGTGGTAAAAAACATGACTAAAAGCTTATCTCTAAAATCAAGATCAAACTCAACCGTTACATCCCCTGCAAAATATAACAATGTAAAGAAGAAAGATACGATCAATCCACCGCTTACAGCATCTGGTATATTGTAATAGTTCAGAAATTTTACCCTCCTGGTCAATAATCTTCCTATTAATAAGGTAATAATGGCAGCAATTACGGTGTTTCTGTCGTCGAAAGTAACCATATGAAGAAAACATTAATTTGGACTGTTTCGAAATTACTGAGGATAAGAACTCAAAGTATTAACTTATATTAAGAGTTCCCGGATTATGATTTCTTAATACTAGTAATTAATGAAATTTTAAGCGTTTTATCAATGAATTCTCAGAAAAATACAATGAAGCTCTTGTACTGCAAATATCATGAACAGAAGAAAAGAAATATTAAAAGAGTGACATTGATCCTTTAGGGATAAGCAAGTAGAAGGAAGTGTGGCTTAGGATCAAAATAAATCAACTTAAATCCATAGAATCAAGCTTTTTTAACCGTACTGAGGTTTGTATAGATCAAGCTTTGGGCGATTTCGCCAACTATCCTTCTCTGAGGACTTCATTTACAATTCTTACTTTCAAACGTGACATACTAGAAATAATATCATCACACTCTTGCAACATGAATCTTTTTTTCATGATTTTAGGATCAAAAAAACCGATATAGATATCTCCGTTTTCCTCCCAAACCAAAATTTTCATTGGTAAGTCTAGAGCAGTTGTTTGTCTGCATGAAATCAATTCCATTATTAGGTTTGGATCTTCAAAAAGGATCATTTTGGTGGGCGGTATATCCATACCATAATCAGCAGCTGCTTCTTCATGATTGACTGTTTCAAAGTGGACTAGCTTTTTTTGTTTTATAGTCTCTACAATACGATCTACTGTCTCCTGGACAGTCATTGAACTTTTGTAAACCGTCATGCTTTGACTGAATCCACAAAAAGATAATGAAAAGAATGACGTGATTAGTATTTGTTTCATCTGGAAAGGTGATATCAAACGTGAATATACTTACGATGAGAAAACAATTAATGAGTTCTCATATACGTTTGCCTATTGAAATATAAACCATATTTTAGCAAAAAATAAAATTTATTTTTGCCTATTTCACAAGGTAAATCAACCTATGAATATATACGCCAAGCTTACAATCCTTTGTTTGTTTTTAGTACTGTTTACTGCTGGCGTAGTTTCCTTATTCGCAGATATACGAGTAAAGCAAACGTTACAAGACGAGATCATTGCCGCCACTTCACAGCAAGCGAAAGGTATCAGCTCTGATATTGGCCGTTTTATGTTCTCTAGACTCAATGATCTTCAAATGGCAGCCAAAAATCCTTATTTCAAATTATCAAATTCTGGTGTAGCAGATCTCAACAAAAGACTGCAAGAGCTAGAAAACTTGAATCACCTCTATTATTCTTTCTCGGTCTTTGATACTAGCAGAATCAGAGTCGCTGATAGCAAAAAATTATCTATAGGTAAACAACACTCAAATACTATTTACTGGAGAAAACTTGAGTCCGGATCAAATTCTGCTATGAATGTTTCAAAGTCCGAATCTATTGGTCGGGCAATGATGCATTTTGCTTCCAAGGTACGAAATGATAACAAACAATACATTGGCGTCTTAGTAGGTAGAATTCCAATGAATGAACTGTTCAAAGTCGTAGGTGAGTATTCATTGAGTTCTGATAGCACAAGAAGGCTAGACATTCACCTTGTGGACAATGAAGGTACAATCCTATATAGTAATACAGACCCTTCAGCTGTTTTAAGCGCTACCTATCCAGATTTTGCGCTGGTCGCTAATCTTGATACCCCTGGCGTAAATTTCCTTGAAACAAAGGAAACACTTTATTTCGTCACCAATGAGACTGGATACTTAACGTTTAGTGGAAATGATTGGAAGCTCATACTCAGTATTCCAAAGAAAATGGCGCTTCAACCTCTTAATGAAATTAGATCTCAAATATTATGGACGGTTATTCCTGTTGTTTTAATTTCAATCATCTTTACGTTATTTGCAGCAACCCTATTTGTAAGACCGATTGTGAAATTAAGTAAGGCAGCTGAAGAGCTTAGAAAGGGAAATCTTAATGCAAAACTTCCTATCTCCAATGATGAGATAGGCAAACTAGCGCAGCAACTATCTGCAACATCAAAAAGTCTGGCCAGGCAGCTCAGAGAACAAAGAGCTTCAAATAAAAAGTTGCATGAACAAAAAAGTCAAATCGAAATTCAAAAGAACCAGCTCGAATATGTTTCTTCTCAAATAAGAGATAGTATAAGTTATGCGGAAAGAATACAGCGAGCTACCTTACCCCCTATCAATACTTTGCAAAGTGTATTCCCAGAATCATTTGTTATGTATCAACCAAAGGACATCATTGGAGGTGACTTTTATTGGTTTGAGAGAGTAAGAAAAGGGAATAACGAATTTATGATTATCGCCTGTGGTGACTGTACTGGTCATGGAGTCCCTGGCGCAATCATGTCTATTATGGGAAGCAATCAGCTTACTAACATTGTCTATTATCAAAACTATATAGACCCCAAAAAAATAATTTCTCGCCTTGATAAAGTGATTAAGTTTGAATTACAAAGTGATAATCAGGAGTCTAACAGAGATGGAATGGAAATTGGCATCTGTGTGATAGATCTTGATACTTTGAAGATGGAATATGCAGGGGCTGGTATTCCATTACGCGTTGTGAAACACAATACAAAAAAATTAGAAATCTACAAGAGCCCAAGACAAATGGTTGGAGGTATGGAAGGAGATGAACAGGAGGTTCATTCACATCTCAAGAAAGATTTAGTTCAATTAGACTCTCAGGATAGAATTTTCCTTTCTTCTGATGGTTTTCAAGATCAATTTGGGGGACCAAAAGATAAAAAGTTCCTTTCTAGAAATTTCAATAAATTACTAGAGGAAACAACAAAACACCCTATTTCAGATCAGAGAGATTTGGTTCAACAAAAGTTTTACGAATGGTCCAAAAATACAAGTCAAACCGACGATGTGTGCTTACTCGGGTTTGAAGTTGAATAAGAAGGGAATAAACACACTAGCCAACTGCCTCTAGCTCACTTTCGTTTACTTTCATCTCATAGAATTCAAAGAGAGCATCATTCAAAGCATTTAATAAATCATTATCTATCTCTACATCAGGATCCAGTTTCTCCATTTGCTTAAGCGAATAACCTTTGTCTCTTATGATGTCTATACACCTGAGACAGATTCTTGTCCATGACTGTGGGCTAATATTCTCTGTACACCAACTTTTGAAGTTACTCGCTTTGGCCATGCTTTTTTTACAATTTAAACCCGATGATGGTGATGTCATCATCCAAACTAGCTTTTCCCTTCCATGACTCCAGGTTAGAAATTAAGAATTGACGCTGCTCATGCATGGACTTACCTTGAATAGATTTTAGCATCTCCTCAAATTTTTCATAGGTAAACTTAACGCCATCTTCGTTTTGTTGATTATAATAACCATTTGAATATAAATAATAAGAAGCATTTGGCTCAATCGAAATTTTATCTGCTATAGCATCCTCAAAATGTTCTCCACTCTCACCTTTCAGTAATGTTAGCTTATCACCATCAAAAACTGCCATATCCTGGTTGATTCCACTAAATTGAAGCGTACTTGCATTGTGATCAAAAGCTGCAACTGAGACTTTTATATCGCAATGTAACTCTACAGAACCTGCTGCATCTATTTCGTATTTAAGCTCATTAATTATTTCACCTGAATGAAATATTTTTCTGTCATGTATGAGATAATTAAGAACTGAATCAGCTATTAAAGTTTTCAGTGAACCTACAATTCCTTTCCCATCGAACTTTATCAGGGCCACTACTGTATAATCCTCAGATCTAAAATTAAGTCTTGAGGTCCAGATGAATTCTTCGCTGAAAAAATACTTCGTCTCAAAGATTACGAAATGATCTTTAAACTGCCTGGAGAGATACCTATCGTTTGGCAGCATAGATTGTTGAAGCAGGCCTGCATACCTAATACTGTCAATGAGTCTTCTATTTATCTTCTTTAACTCTTCCGTGCGTTCTTTTACCTTAACCTCAAGTTGGACGTTCGAATTTTCTAGTTCCTTAATTTGTTCTTCACTTTCCTTGGACTGTTGATAGGTCTCTATTGCTCGTTCGAGTACTCCTTTCATTTCATCAAAATTCCAGGGTTTAGTGATATATTTGAAAATACCACACCTGTTAATTCCATCTTTAATAGCTTCAATATCGGTGAAACCGGTTAAGATAATCTTAATGACATCTGGATGGTCCGGTAAAATCTTTTCTAGGAATTGCGTTCCTGTCATTTCAGGCATTCGCTGGTCAGTGACAATTACCTGTATTTCCTCGTTCTTCAATAACTCAATAGCCTCAATCGGATTGGTAGTAGTAAAGACATTGAAAAACTTTCTGAAGTTTGCTTTAAAAACTCTTAAGTTGGTTGCTTCGTCATCTACGTAAAGTAAAGCATATTTTTTCTTCTCTTTAGTTGGTCTTTTTTTGGTTTTTTCTTGAATATCTCCCATCGTCACTGAATACTTGCTAATGATTTAGTTGCTTTCTACTTCTTCAGTTTTCTTTTGTTTTATAGGTATCTGTTTTGGTAAAGTAATTACGAATTCAGTGCCTTTTCCAACTTCGCTGGAAAGATCTATTTTACCGCCATGTTTTTCAATAATTCCATAGGTGATAGACATACCAAGTCCGGTACCAACCCCTACCTCTTTGGTAGTAAAGAATGGTTCCCAAATTCTACCCTTAATCTCATCAGGAATCCCCACACCATTATCCTTGATTCTTACAGAGATTTCATTATCGGTTTCCTCGGTGTATATCTTAATCTCAGCATCTTTTCTATCTTCTGGCATGGCTTGAACCGCATTATTCAAAATATTCATAAAGACCTGATTTAACTGCCCAGGATAGCATTCAATCTCTTTCATGCTATCATCATAATGCTTAACAATCTCTATTTTACCTTTTGTTTTATTTCTAAGTAGTGTGAGAGTTGCATCAATATTTTCATTGATATTAGCATACTTGGCTTCTTCTTCATCTAATCTGGAAAACACCCTTAGCCCTTTTACAATTTCTATAGTTCGCTGAACTCCATAATTAATATCATTAATCAAATCATCCAGCTCATCAATTATTTCATCGTATTCATGTTCATCTTTAAGTTCTTTTACTGATTCTAAAACTTCCTCCGGATCTTCGCCATCATCTATTCTTGCATATTCCTCAGCAATTTCTCTCATAGATTCAATGGACATTTTCAACGACACCATACCACTAGAAATGAAGTTAATAGGGTTGTTAATTTCATGTGCTATTCCTGCGGTGAGTTGACCAAGTGACGCCATTTTTTCGGAATGAACCAGTTGTGATTGAGCACCCTTTAATGATTCCAGTGCGTTAGCCAATTCTTCTTTAGATTTTTTCTCCTCATTAAGGATTATTTGGAGTTTTTTCTCTGCTAAAAAAAGTTTTTCGTTGTCCTGTAATTGCTTGTCTGCTAATTCTCTGATTTCAATTTCTGATTCTTGCAACTTCTTGTATGCCATCCCTAGTTCATCTTGTGCACCAATTAATCTTTCATTTATCTTGATTTGTTCTTCTGATGACTTTAGAAGTTTTGCTTCTGATTCTCTCAGTTTTTTATTCTTTAGCTCTAATTCTTTTCTTGAATAATATAATTTCTTGTTGATAAGCTTCTGTTTTTGGACATTGAGCCTCAGTTGCTTTTCAGATTTTTTCACTTTTACGAAAGCCTTATTAGCCGACAAGTAATTGTCACTAGCAAGTTTTATCAGCGGTCTTATGATAAAGATTCCTTGCAAGACAAAAATTAGAACAAATCCACTAAAACCAACATACTCCGCAAGACCCAAACTTTCCCCTCTATTCTGAGCATTGTTGATAAAATACCGTGTGATATTTTCTGTTGCCGCTTGATAATCCTTTATTCTATTTACCAGTTGTGAAATCACTCGACGAAGTGCTGCATAATTCACATCTGTGTCTATTCTATTTTGAGCAAATGGAATTTCCAATAAATTTGAAGTTGATGAATTAATATCTATATGCAATAGTTTAATATCTTGGAGCAACTCAATATATTCTTCAGTCTGAGAAGGTGGATTTAAATTCAATTCTTTATTTCCGTTAATTAGTGCTTGATAACCTTGCTCCCACTCTGGATAGATACTATTCAGTTCTTTCCTGAAAAATTCGTATTGGCTTTTATTTCTTGAGTAGCCCATTCCCAATGCATTCTTAACGATCTGTTGAGCCTTAGTGGACTGAGAAGCAGAAATTTGAACTATGCGAGGGTCTTGATTAAATGAATCAATAATTTGCTTCTGAAGGACAAAAACATAATAGGCAACAGCACCGATCAATAACACCGTTGTCAGTACAAAAACGTTGATGTATAAATCTTTTTTTAACATATACTTATTATGATTGACTTAATTATTGATAAATATTTTATGACCAACAAAGGGTTAAAAGTCTATGTAAGTGATCCAAGGTTAATTTGGAATTAAATCCGTTCGAATTCAGTTTAATTAGGTAGAGTTTATTTGATCTTTTCAATTTCAATCCATTAATCGATAACGTAAACATCATCCTATACTAAATTAACAAAGAATTAGATAAAATGCTTTTAATTTTTCTTGACTTAATACGATGTAAAGATAATATTTTTACGAATGGCTCATTGATTTTGAATTAATCTAATTTACTCTTAAACAATTGAAAGTCATTACTTAATTTAAAAAGTTTAAACACTTAGTTCAATTAATCATTAGTTTTACTTTTCACGGTCAAAGTATTATGCCTATTACATGGATTATCTGAGAAGCTACAAAAACATCTATGACCAGAACATTATATTAATGTACAAGGGGGAACTGACCTTTGATTTAGTGACTGCAATGATAGGTACAATAGAAGAAAGATTGGAAGAGTTAGAACAAAATAGAAAGGTGAAGAAGAAATTCTACAATGTCGCTACAGAATGTATTCAAAATTTGTATTACCATCTAGATGAAGTGAACGCAGACGATGTGAGAGTTAGTAGTTATGATTCTAATTCAGCCCTTATTATGATTTCAGCCAGAAAAAGATTTTATAGTCTTCAAACAGGTAATTACATACCTGCAGAAAAAACAAAAGAGATACAAAAGAGACTCGATGACATTAATGCTGTTGATGCGCATGAACTTAGAACATTGTATAAGAAAGTATTAGCAGAGCAGGAGTTTTCAGATAAAGGGACAGGAGGTCTGGGTTTTATAGATATAGCAAGAAAAACAGGAGGACAAAAATTAAGATATAAGTTTCAACCAGTAACCAATAAGGTGAGTTATTTCACGTTCCAAATTCGACTACCAAGAGTGGAACTGGATCAACAATAACTTTATAAACTAGCAAATCTTCAAATGGAAAAAGTATTCATCGAACCGACCCGAACTACACCATTGGTCAAATTTGACCCCGAGGAAGGCTTACTTGAGATGAAGGGGAGATCAAGTCCTGAAAACTCCATTCAGTTCTACCAACAAATCTTAGATAACCTTGATGAATTCACAAAACTAGGTGGTGATAGCTTCACAGTAAATATGGCTTTTGAATATTTTAATACCAGCTCTTCAAAGTGCCTGTTTGATGTTTTCAAAAGATTGAGCAAAATCAATGAGTCTGGTAAAGAAATCACGATCAATTGGTACTTTGAAGAAGGTGATGATGACATGATGGAGGCAGGTGAAGATTATAGCGACTTGCTTGATCTTAATTTTAATTTCTTTGAAATAGAAGATGAAGATTTGTGAGTATATAAAATTAAATGAAGGGCAACAGAGAGCTTTATTATGACGAAATAGAAAGTCTGAAAAAATTCAGATCCAAGATTGAAACCCATGCGATCTATAAAGAAGAATTGGATTCTTTTTCAGATGCCTATGAAGAACTCGTTGCACAAGCAAAAGTAATCACCAGAGTATCTGATAGACTCCAGAAAAAACTTGACAATGCGAATACTCAGATTCGTAAACAAAACGAAGAAATAAAGAACAAAAATATTCAGCTAGCCGATACAATAGATCGATTAGCAAAGGCAGAAGTAGGAAAAAGAGCATCTACAATTATGCTTACTGTCGCAGCGGTCCTTTTTATTTTAGAGCAAATTTTCATTGAACCTATCATTGATGAAAATATTGATGCCCCTTATGTGGGACTTGGTATCCTAGGACTTCTCTTTTTCATAGTAAAATTCTTTGAGGGAGCTTTGGAAAAATACTTCATGAACCAGGAGAAAAAGAAAATTCTGGCAGGAGAAAATCAAGGTATAGAAACATGAACTCCTGTCAAAACAAGCTTGCTAAAAGAATCACAAAAAGAGCCTTGTTCTCTTTTTATCTATTTTATAATCTTCCCATGGGATGGATTGCAGGTCTTAGAATCAAAGAAATCAATGAAAATAGATGTGTCACTTCCGTTCCATTTAAATGGCTTACCAAGAATCCTTTTAAATCGATCTACTTTGCCGTTCAGTCTATGGCTGCAGAACTATCCACAGCCACTACTTGCTTGCTCGCAGTTCAAGGACAGAAACCATCAGTTGCATTTATTGTCGTCAACTTACATGCGAATTTTACCAAAAAAGCAACCGATAAAGTTTTTTTTACGTGTGAAGATATTGCTAAAGCTTTTGAAGCAGTGAAGAGATGTTTGGAAACGGGTGAAGCTACAGAAGCTACCTTTAAATCAATAGGTAAAATGAAAGATAATACAATAGTATCTGAGTTTGAATTTACATGGTCATTTAAACAGCGTAAATCATAGATCCTTTAGCAATACATTCGTTTTCGAATTTTTCCATTGGCTTTCTATTTTTTTTAGTAAAAGTTCAATACTCTGGAATATTTCCGATTTATTAGAATCAAACCCTCCTATTCCTTGTGATTCAAACTTTGATAAAATTGTGTAAAGATCCATTTTATGAATATCAAAACTAGGTTGATAGGCATGATCTTCTGAGTCTATGTGAATGATTAAACCTGATTTTTCCAAGTCCCTACAAACATCAGTAATGTATCTTCTTGGAACATTCACGGCGGAACCTAGTTCGTCCAACGTCATAGGCCCTTCATCGTTTTCGAATTTCTTTACTATTCGATATAGCAGCAAAAGCATCAGTTTACGCCGATAGGCAAGATTCATTTTAAGTTTTTCGGAGTTCATTTCCCACTGGTCCATAAACTGGATCGAATAACATATCTCAGCACCAAAGAGTACAATAAGCCAACTAATCTGTAGCCAGATAAGGAAAAGTGGTAGAAAGGCAATACTACCATAGATTGTGTTATACTTTGCAAATGCAAACTGAAGAGAAATGAAAGCTTGTTGGTTTAATACGTAAAAGGTTCCCGATGTAATTCCGGCAAGAAGAGCTGGAAAAAACTTCACCTTTGTATTTGGAAAAATAAGATATAGTCCGAACAATAAAATCCATAGAATAGTGTAAGGTATAAGCTTAAGCATCACAATAATACTTGTTCTAAGATTCCCAAGAAACTCTATATTCGAAATGAAATCCTGCATGGTATCTTTAACAAAGACAGTAGCAGTGCTAGCGACAATCATTAAAAGTGGTCCGAGTAATATTACTGAGATATAATCAGAAATTTTTCGTTCCCATCTTCTACTTTTCTTAATATTCCACATATCATTAAATGCATCTTCTATGTTCATAAGAAGTCTTATAACTGTGTATATCAAAAAAACAGCAGAGCTTATTGCTATGATCCCATTACCTTTTGAGGTTAAAAGGTTTTCTACAAATGGGATAACCTGATTAAGGAGTTCGGTTTGTCCTTTGAAATATAGCTGCAACTCATTTTCTACCAAATTTCTAATTCCAAAAGCTTTAGCTATCGAAAATAAAAGCGCCAACACAGGTACAAGTGATAGCATCGAAAGATAGGTTAATGCAGAAGCTTTTTCAGCACATTTATCGTTAATAAATTCTTTTATAGCAATCACCCATATTTTAAGAAACTTAAAAAATAGTCGTTTTCTTTTGGACAAAGACTTAGTGCGGATACGCCATAAATCAACTTCTATAAAACGTTTAATTTGTATGATCTTATCAACCACCATAAAGATCCCATTTAGGGGAAAAGTTAAACAGAATTGTGTGACAGAAGAATTTGTCAATAAAAAAGGAGGCTTTCATCTCCTCATTTACCCATCACTCTATAGATTATTTATCTCTATGACTTGAAAATACCGCCTGTAACAATCGATCCTGTACAACCTTTATGCTCGCTTCAATTCAAGAATCGTAATCTCAGGTAAGATTCCAATTCGCCCTGGATAACCTATGTAACCATATCCTCTATTGACATATAAGTGTTGTTCTCCTTCCCGGTATAGATCAGCCCATTGTTTGTAGCGGTATTGAATAGGACTCCAACGAAAATCTCCAATTTCTACTCCAAACTGCATACCATGGGTATGACCCGCTAGGGTTAAATCAATATCTGTATAATCTGATCTTATTTGAGCATCCCAATGACTTGGATCATGAGAAAGAAGAATTTTAAAGGGGATATCTTCTACTCCGGCTATGCATTTATTCATATCACCATACTTGGAAAATCTACCAGCTCCCCAATTCTCGCATCCAAGTATGGCAATTTCGTCTCCTTCTATTTTCAAGGTTCTATTTTCGTTGAGTAACAAATCATATCCCATATAATAATGCATGGAATGGATGTTCTTAATATCTTTTTTCTTGGCTTCCAGTGAGGGCCAATATGAATAATCTCCGTAATCGTGATTTCCCATCACAGAGAATATACCTAGTGGGGATTTGATTCGTTTGAAAATATCTAGATATCCTTTTGCTTCTTCACTTTTATTATTAACTAAATCTCCGGTGAAAAAAGTTAGATCAGGCTTCTCTGCTAGTAATAAATTCACTCCCCCTTCTACTGCTGTTTTATTAAAGAAACTACCAGTATGAATATCTGAGATTTGTGCAATTCGGACTCCATCAAAAGATTTAGGAAGACTATTAAAATACACCGTTCTCCTTCTCACCCGATAATCATGGGCCCCTGAAATAATGCCAAATGTCATGGTAACTATAGGAACGGCTCCCGCAACTAAGGAGGCTTTTTTCATGAAATCTGATCGTGAACTTGAAAAAACCTGCTCATCGGGTAAAAATTGATCTGCCAACCAAAAAATTCCTCTTCTTAGATCTTCTAAAAATAAAAAAACAGAAGTAAAGAGCTTTCCAATGAATATCAAAGAAAAAACGGTAGCAATGTAAAGTCTCAAATTCGAGAATTGCTTGGGATCTATTTGACGATACAGAAATATTCCAACTAAAAACAAAATACTGATTCCCCAATAACATATGTAAATAGTTTTTTTCCATATTGGGCTCAGGTTTTCTGAAAGCGATCGGATCATGTAAAACACATAAAAATCTAAGGAGAAGTATATGAATACAAGAACCCCTAAAAAATATATTCTACCCATATTATAATAAAAACTCCTCCTTTTCAAGGAGGAGTCAACTATTTATATATACTTAATCAATTAAGATTGATATAAACTGATTTTCAAGTGTTGCTTCTACTGCGTAGAAGAATTTATCCAGGTTAGTCATATCAGAAGTAAATACTATGCTGCCTTACTAAAAGTCATTTCTGCCTCAGCTTCTTTTTCAATTTTCTTTGCAAACAGTCTATACTTTATCCTGTAAGTAATAGTGAATAATACTGGCACAATGATGAGCGTCAAAAAAGTTGCAACAATTAACCCAAAGATTACGGTCCAAGCCAGAGGGCCCCAGAATATCACATTATCACCTCCAATGTATATTTTTGGATTAAAGTTGGTAAACATCGAGTAAAAATCAATATTGAGTCCAATTGCGAGAGGTATCAATCCCAAGACGGTGGTTATCGCTGTAAGAAGTACAGGCCTTAACCTTGCTTTTCCTCCTTGAATGATTAAACGCATCACTTCGTCTTTGTCTAAGAACTCACGTTCACCCATCCCCAACTCTTTCTTTCGCCTGTTAATCAAAATTTGTGTGTAATCGAGCAACACTACTCCATTATTTACCACAATTCCTGCTAAAGAGATGATTCCCATCATGGTCATAATGATCACAAAAGGCCAACCCGTCATCATCAAGCCTCCAAAAACACCAATCAAACTCAAGAAGATTGCAATCATAATGATAATAGGTTTTGAAATGCCTCCAAATTGGAAAACCAAGAGTAGGGCAATTAAACCAAGCCCGGTAAAAAAGGCTCCGATCAAAAATGCCATCTGTTTGTTTTCTTCTTCTATTTGTCCGGTATAATCTATTTTAATGCCATTCGGTAGATCTTCAAAGCTTTCCATAGCTTCCTCGATTTCCCGAACAATCGCGCCGGCATCTGTATATCCTGGTTTAAGACCCGAATAAACCGTAACCACACGTTTAGTATCCCTATGCTTAATAGCAGTAAACCCAGAAGTATTTTTTTGTCTTGCAACAGAGGCAACCGGCACTTCTTTAATAAGTCCAGAGGACTGATCTCTAAAAACAATATTCTGGTTAAAAAGTGCACTTTTATTATATCTTAAGTCTTCATTGAATCTGACATTGATATCATAATCTTCACCATCTTTCTTGTATACACCTGCCTTCTCTCCGAATAAAGATCTCCTTAACTGCTGTCCTACTTGACCTACAGCAACGCCTAGCTCGCCTGCTTTTTCTCGATCGACCTCCACCTGCATCGTTGGCTTACCTTTATTCACATCTATTTTTATTTCTTCAATTCCCGCAATGTTCTTGCTATTAATAAAGTTTCTCATGCGCTCTGCTATTTGAATTAACTCATCATAATCCTTGCCCTCAAGCTCAATGTTAATAGGATATCCGGCGGGAGGACCAATGGGATCTTTTTCAACTGAAATCGAAACTCCTGGATAAATACCGATTAAAGCATCTTGAATTTTTTGTCGTAACTTCTCAGAGTCCTTTCCCTCACGATATTTAAACTCTGTCATAGACGCAGTAATCTTTCCTCTATGTGGCATTTCGACCGATGATCCACTATCCTTATAAGGATTGTCAGCACCCTCTCCAACTTGTGAAACCGCTGACTCCACTAAAACATTAACACCGTCTTTCATATAGAATTCGTCTTGTATGATGGCATATATACGATTCTCTATCTGCTGTGTTATTTTGTTGGTTTTCTCGATAGCAGTCCCCTCAGGATATTGGATGTAAACGGTAATTTGGTTGGGAACATTATCAGGGAAAAACTCTACTTTCGTTCGCCCTGAACCCAAAGATCCTCCAAACGCCATAAATACCAAGACCAACAATAGGAATGTGATGCCGGAATACCAATAAACATTTCTACCTTTTATTGCATGGGTAATTCTTTCCTGATAGAATTTCTCAAGTCTTGTAAGCAATCTGGTTTGGAATCCTCTGGCCAGCTTTTTGATTACATACTTGTAAAGCCAGAACATTATAGCTGTAAACACCATTAGTGAACCTAACCCTCTCATTGATCCCCCGAAAACTAAAATCAAGAGACCAATTCCTCCCAAAATGAAAGTAAGTCTCCACAATGCTCGGGTGGATAGCTCTTTCTCCCCCGTTTCCATAAATTGGGAAACCAACATGGAATTCATGAAAATAGCCACAAATAATGAAGAGCCTAACACGATGGATAACGTGATTGGGAAGTACTGCATAAACTCGCCCATCACGCCAGGCCACATACCAAGCGGTACGAAAGCAGCGACAGTTGTAGCGGTAGAGATCATAATTGGATAAGCTATTTCAGCAATACCCTTTTTAGCAGCTGCAATTCTGGAAAGCCCTTCCTCTTCCATTAAACGGTATACATTTTCCACAACAACAATACCATTATCTACAAGCATTCCAAGTCCCATAATCAATCCAAACAAGATCATCGTATTCATGGTGTAGCCTAGTGAGTTAATGATCATAAAAGACATAAACATGGACATGGGAATGGCAAAACCAACGAATAATGCGTTTCTAAAACCAAGAAAAAACATCAATACAGTTACTACCAGGACGATTCCGAAAATAATGTTATTCACCAGATCGCTTACCTGATTTAGTGTACGTTCTGACGAATCATTTGAAATAGAGATAGAAAGATCTGGTGGAAAGTAATTTTTCTTACTCTCTTCCACGATTTCTTTTATTGTTGCTACTACTTCAATCATGTTTTTTCCAGCTCGTTTTTTCACATCAAGCATCACTACACTATGATCAAATTCACGAGCGTAGGTGGTTTTATCTTTCGGCTCGAAAGAAACAGTAGCAATATCTTTAAGATAGACTGGATCTCCATCTTCAGATTTTACCACAAAGTTTTCCAGTTCTGCGGGATCTTCTACTTCTCCAAGAATACGTATAGTTCTGCGCTGACCGCTAACTTTTAAATTTCCGGCAGATATGGTTTGATTCCCGTTATCGATACCATTGATCACGTCATCGAAACTCACTTGTGCAGCCATCATTTTATAAATATCTACCGCTACCTCTACTTCTTTATCTTGAGCTCCCCTAATGTCTGCCGCTTTAATTTCAGGTAAATCTTCTATTTCTTCTTGCAGATATTCTGCAAAATCTTTAAGCTTATCGATGGGGTAATCACCAGAAATGTTAATATTCATAATCGGCGCCTCTTCAGAAATGTTCAAATCAAAGACAGACGGCTCCACCTTTGCTCCATTAAACAATGGCCAGTCTTCACTTGCTTTTTCACTATCAACTTCGTCCTTTACTTTCTGCTTGGCAGCCTCTACAGTTATATTTTCATCAAACTCTACAGTAATTATCGAATAATCTTCTTGGGAGGTCGAAAGGATCTCAATCACATTACTAATGTTTTTGATCTTGTCTTCCAGAGGATCTGTGATTAACCGTTCAATATCTTCAGCAGTATTGCCTGGATAAGAAGTGCTTATGTAAATCTTCGTCTCTTTGATCTCGGGAAAATCCTCTCTCGGCATAGCAAAGTAGGCAGAAAGTCCTATGATTAAGAATAAAGCAATGATCAAATAAATAACCGATGGATTTCTAATCGCCCAAGATGAAGGTTTAAATTCTTCTACGCTGTTTTTTTGAGTAGCCATATGATTTAACTTTTTAAGATTTTCACTTTTTGACCGTCTTTCACTTTTCTAGCCCCTTCAACAACAATACGCTGTCCGGCTTTAATTCCAGATAAAACTTCCACAAAATCTCCTTGCGTTTTACCTGTGGTTATGATGGCTCTTTTTGCAATCGCAACATCTTCGTCGGAATCACCATTTACAATGTATGCATATTGCTCTCCATCTGCATTTTCGGAAATGGTGTTTTGGGGAATCATAAGAGCTGATTCGTTTCTGTAATCATTAATTTGAACTTTAGCGGTCAAATTAGGTTTTACATTTCCACTTTTATTAGTAACAGGAATTTCTGCTATAAAAGATCTATTATTAGGGTTGATAAAATTCCCGGTCTCTCTTACATAAGATTCAATGGTTTCATTGAGGATAGGAAACTTTACTCTCACTTTCTTTCCTTGGGTGACCGTAGCAATGTATGTCTCTGGTACAGGAACCTCCACGTACATATTTGAAAGGTTGATGATCCTAAATACCTCCGAACCCTGGCCACTTGGAGAAACTACTGTTCCTTGATCTTTGATGATATCATCCACAATCCCAGAGAATGGAGCTTTAATAGAATACTTCAATAATTGATCTTTCATTTGATCTACAGAAGCCTTCTGAGCGTCGTAATTAGTCTTTGATTCCAGATATTGAATTTCCGAACCAATGTTTTGATCCCATAGTCGTTTTTGCCGTTCATAGGTAGTCTTTGCCAATGCTAACTGAGATTCCATCTGGATTAGCTGACTTTTCAATCCTCCATCATCAATAGTTGCGAGTAACTGGCCTTCTTCTACTTGGTCACCTTCTTCTACATGTACTTTAATCATTGTGCCTGTAACTTCAGGGTATACTAAAACATTCTGTCGTGTAGTAACATCTCCCTGAAGCTCAATGAAATGAGCAAAATCTTGTTCGTTAATATCCAGCACTGTGATCAATGGATAATTACCTTCACCACTTGCAGCGATAATGGCAGAATCAAGTATTTTGATATCTTCAGAAATATCTTTCTGTTGATTTGTTAATTCCTTTTTCTTAGCTCTAATCGCTTCCAGATCGCCTTCCGCGATGAGGTTATCCATTGAAAATTCTCTTTCGCCGCAGCTTACTATAAGACTTGTTACAGCGAACAATTTTAAATTTTTAAAAACTGTTTGAGTGATCATTTGCATGACTTAGTTTGTATAAAGTATTCCTAATGCTTTTTTAAGTTCTATTTGTGATGTTTTGGCTTCATACACAGAATCAAGATAATTGATTTGCGCCTCTTTGAATGCAGTATCCGCATCGGTGACTTCCAGGTTTGACCCTACACCTTGCTGATATTTAACCTTGGCAATATCATAGATATACCTGGCCAATTCTACGTTCTGTTTTTGTACTTCTAATGTTTCAATTTGTGAAGTAAGGGTGATTCTGGATTCCTCTATTTCGATATCAATGCTTTTTCTCAAAAAGCTTTTCTCACTTTCTAGTTGTTTCAGTTCCAACTTATTTTGTTGAATCCTACTTCGCTTCATGAACCCATCAAAAACAGGTATTGAGGCAGAAAGACCAATTACCCCATAATTAAGCCATCGGCTTGTGGTAAAGAGTTGATCGAAATCAGAGGTTGCCGTATTGTAGCCGTAACTGAAATTTGCATTTAATGTAGGTAGGTACTGAGATCTATTGTTTTTCATATCTAGCTCTTTCAACTGCTCACCTGTGATAAGCTGTGAAAATTCAATTCTGTCAGCATAGTTGAAATTGGAAGAAGGAATCAAAGGCATGGAAACATCCACCTCGTCCAAATTCTCCGTTAATTCAATATTTTGGTTTAGATCCATACCCATTTGAAATTTAAGTAACTTCTCACTTAACTCCTTAAGTTGTGTAGATTCGCTTAGATCCACCTTTAAGTTATTATATGTAACTTTTATTCGGTCTACTTCTAATTTTTCAGCAAAACCTGCTTCATACATTTTTATGGTTTCTGATAATAAGGTATCTATCCTTGCGAGGTTAGCCTTTACCAGTTCAAGCCTTTCCACGGAGATCAATGCGAAATAATATGCTTTACTTACCGCCTCTACTACATCAATTTGTGTTTCAATATGATCTTTAGAAGAGAGATCACGGTAAGTTCTTGCTGCCTGTAATCCGACAAAATAAGATCCGTCAAAAATTAATTGGTTTACTTCTAAAACCAAGTTTCCATCATAATCTTGACCAAAAGCCACTTCTTCTTCTGTTCCAGGTGGAGCGTCAGAAAAATTACTTACATCAAGAAGACTTTTTTGAATTTCGTAATTATAGTTCAAACCGCCATTGATAGTAGCTTGTGGCAATCCCTCAGCAATTGTTTCTCTTACTTCTAAATTGGCAATTTGCTTGTCATAATCTGTAATCGCTAATTGCTCGTTGTTTCCCAATCCGTAACTGATACAATCGTCAACAGACAGGCGCAACATAGATTGGGAAAAGGCACTGATAAAAAGGCCATGTGTCATTAAAATTAATAGTCCTTTCATAGGTTAGTGTGTAATTGAGTTTCTAATTGTGTGTATTCTTCATATTTCTTTCGACCTTCATCTGTCAAAAGACCATTAATAAAATGATCTAACAGTTGCATTTGAACAGTCGGGAAATCAAACTTATCATGCGGGAAAACTTTTAGATTAAAAACCATTTGAACCTGCTCTACTCTAAATATAGAAAGAACCTCAGTATCTATTTCCTCCCTAAAAAAACCTTCCACTCTACCTCTCTCCAAATTTTGTTTCATATATCCACGTATAACGTCATGCTTGAAACTGAGGTACCTCTCCCAGGCAGCTCCATGATATTTTTGCAAATCAAAAAGTAATGAAGGGTTCATTCTAAAAACATATTTCCGAAGGCGTTGTGAAACAAGAATCAATTCATGGACGGCATCTAATGCTTCATTTTCCACTTCAAGAAATTCATTTTTCTCCTTTTTAATGTGATTAACAGCCACCTCCATTACCAAGTTATCTTTATTTTCAAAGTATTGATAAATGGTCTTCTTAGACATAGAAGACTGTCTTGCTACATCATCCATAGTCACACTCCTAATTCCATATTGCATAAAGAGTTCTTCCGCGCTCTGCACTATTTTATCCTTGATTTTCAATATTTAATCATTTGATTGATATTATAAAGACGATGGAAACTATTAACTCTCTTGAAGTTTCCATCGTGGGGATACGAGTAGACATTTATTTGGTTTATTTTTCAGGATGTTTTTTTTTAAACCGCACAAAAAGCAAGATGAAACCGAAAAAATGACGAGTGTATCGGGGCAAAATGGACAACTGGTTTATGAAATCTTGAAAAGATCGCTAAAATACAGTTGGCATCTCATGGATTTTAATGCATAAGAAAAGTCTTTTTAAAAGAAATAAAAAAACTTTACTTACAATAATATAAGATTATGGCTTTTAACTTTCTCCACCAAAAAGAAGATACACGTGAGTGTGATAAATTCTAAAAGTTATGAATGGTTTGATCTCTTTTTGAGAAAGATCCAATTGATGTTTTTTATCATTGGTATAACTTAAGTGAATAATTTGCCACTATCACACGCTAAGAAAAGCCTGAAATGATCAAAAAAATGATTTTTATGCTCCATGTTGAATTTTCAACCTCTTGGTTTAAGCTTGCCATCGCCCCAGATTAAAAACTATTTTAACTTCCGATGCTTCATCCGAGTAGATTGGAAAAACTGGCACAAGTCAACGAAAAGTCTAAAAAGTGATCATCAAGTGATAGTACCGATTTTCTAAATGGGAAAGAAATGCATAAGAAAACTGGAAAGGGGTTTGTATCTCATGGAGTACTTTGAAACACATGTTACTTTAAAAAAGAGCTTCTTAATAGCTTTAATAGAAAATAACCTCAGAAGGAAATTGCTTATTGGAATGAAGGATTATATTCTTTACCCAAAGAATAATTCTAAACAACGAAAAAATTGGACAATTCGAAATAGATATGCCTCCACTCAAACACCATCAGTTGATTAAACATTGGGATAGTAGAATTATTCATGAACGATTAAATCTTCGAGGTGATAATATAACTTTGAATTCTTCTAAATGAAGATATTCTATGATCCAATTTTTCCAAAAAACTCATAATGTAGTTATAGGGGTAGGAATTTCTTCTAAACTATCAAAACAAGAACGATCAAAACTTACGTGGCTATTCTCAGGAGCAGAGCCTTTAACTACAGACTCAATTACTGGGAAATTTGTAGGACCTAGAAAAGAGATGGTCTCTCCCTGGAGCACCAATGCTTGCGATATTACACATAATGCTGGTATTACTTCAATTCTAAGAATTGAAACATATTTATTAGTTGACAACACAACCGCATTCTATGATCCAATGCTTCAACAAATTTATAATGGTTTAAATCAAACAATTTTTACACAGGAGAGAAGATCTGCCGAAATAAAACACATTACAGACATAGCTTTATACAGTTTAGAAGAGGGACTGGCTTTAAGCAATGAAGAAATAGACTATTTAAACAAAGTTTCCGATGAAATAGGCCGTCCACTCACTGACTCTGAAGTTTTTGGCTTTTCTCAAATCAATTCTGAGCATTGTCGCCATAAAATTTTTAACGGGACATTCATTATTGACGGGGAAAAAAAGGAGCGCTCTCTTTTTGAATGGATCAAAAGAACGTCAAAAGAGCATCCTAACTATTTAGTTTCTGCATACAGAGACAATGTTGCTTTTATTCAAGGACCTGAAGTGGAGCAGTTTGCCCCTATCAAGCAAGACAAACCAGACTGGTTTGATACTACGGATTTTGAATCTGTTATTTCCTTGAAAGCGGAAACTCATAATTTTCCAACAACAGTAGAACCTTTTAATGGAGCCGCTACAGGCTCGGGAGGAGAAATCCGTGATCGGATGGCGGGTGGTCAGGGAAGTATTCCCCTGGCAGGAACAGCTGTTTACATGACCTCGTATTCAAGGTTAGAGGAAAGTAGAGGATGGGAAAAGCCTCCTCGTAAATGGCTTTACCAAACGCCACAGGAAATTTTGACTAGAGCCTCAAATGGAGCCAGTGACTATGGCAATAAGTTTGGTCAACCTTTGATTACTGGAAGCGTGCTCACATTTGAGCATGAGGAGAATAGTAAAAAGTTTGGATTTGATAAAGTAATCATGCTTGCTGGAGGTATCGGCTATGGAAAAAAAAAAGAAGCCCAAAAAAAACCGATAGAGGCCGGAGAAAAGATCATTGTTATGGGCGGTGATAACTATCGAATTGGTATGGGTGGTGGAGCTGTTTCTTCTGTGGATACGGGTGCTTTTAATCAATCTTTGGAACTAAACGCTGTGCAACGATCTAACCCCGAAATGCAAAAGCGAGTCGCCAATACCATAAGGGCAATGGTTGAATTGTCAGATAATACCATCTCTTCTATCCATGATCATGGCGCAGGTGGTCATATAAATTGCCTATCAGAATTAGTAGAAGAAACAGGTGGTACAATTGACTTGAGCAAACTTCCGATAGGTGATGAAACCTTATCAGCAAAAGAAATTCTTGGAAATGAATCCCAGGAAAGAATGGGTCTTGTGATCAATGAAAAAGATGCTGAATACCTTAGAAAAGTAGCAGAACGAGAAAGAGCACCTTACTACGAAGTTGGAGAAACAGAATCCAATCAAAAATTGAGGTTTGAATGCCATGGAAAACCATCTCCTTTTAATTTAAAGCTCCATCATCTTTTTGGCTCCTCCCCAACCACTATTCTGGAGGATAAAACAACGGATGATTCCTTTGCTGAATTCTCGGTAAAAATAGAAAAAATAGATAGCTACTTAGATGCAGTACTCCAACTGGAAGCGGTTGCTTGCAAAGACTGGCTTACCAACAAAGTAGACCGATGTGTCTCCGGACGTGTGGCTACACAGCAAACATGCGGAGAATTGCAGCTCCCACTTAATAATGTGGGTGTTATGGCTATTGATTTTAGATCAAAAAAAGGAATAGCTACTAGTATAGGACACGCTCCTGTTTCTGCTTTGGCGGACCCTGAGGCGGGATCAAGATTGGCTATCACAGAAGCTTTGTCCAACTTAGTCTGGGCTCCTCTGTCATATGATTTAAAAGGAGTTTCTCTTAGTGCTAATTGGATGTGGCCTGCTAAAAATGAAGGAGAGAATGCGCGATTATACAAAGCCGTACAATCGATAAGTAACTTTGCAGCTGATCTAGGCATTAATATTCCAACGGGCAAAGATTCTATGTCTATGACTCAGAAATATCCTAATGGTGAAAAGGTTTATGCACCGGGCACCGTCATTATAAGTTCAGTAGCTGAGGTTTTAGATATAAATCTTACAATTCATCCTTCTATTGATCATTCCAAAGGTGATTCAAAGATTGTTTACGTTGATTTTTCAGGTTGTGACTTTGAGTTAGGAGGTTCTTCCCTAGCTCAGATATTGTCCAAGGTCGGAACTAAGACACCAGATGCAAAACCTGAAATGGTAAGTTCTGCATTTCATGCAGTGCAACATTTAGTCAAATACCGTCATATCATAGCAGGTCATGATGTTTCTGCAGGTGGGCTTATTACTACATTATTAGAGATGAACTTCGCCAATACCAAGGGAGGTCTTTATATTGATCTCTCCGAATTTTCTGGCAATGTTGTGGAATTACTCTTTTCAGAGAAGCCAGCATTAGTGCTTCAGGTAGACGATTTAGGAGCTGAGAGGTTAAGGGATTTTAATATTACATATTATGAAATTGGACACTTGCAAAAAGATAGAAAGCTCGAGATCCATAAAGACAATTGGATGCATTTGTTTCATATTGATACGCTAAGAGAAGTTTGGTATAGAACCTCTACCCTACTTGACCAAAAGCAGACGGCTCCTAAGATTGCTCAGCAGCGAAATCAAAATCGATTCATCCAACCATTATCCTACTCTTTTCCAAAAAAATTTGATGGTAAAGCATCGACCTACAAACTGGACTTCAACCAAAAAAGGTCCGGAATCAAAGCAGCAATCATTCGAGAGCAAGGTGTGAATAGTGACCGTGAAATGGCTTATGCTTTGTGGCTTGCCGGCTTTGATGTGAAAGATGTTCATATGACCGATTTAATTTCAGGCCGTGAAGACTTGAGCGGCATCCAAATGATTGCTTTTGTGGGAGGTTTTTCCAATTCTGATGTATTAGGGTCTGCAAAAGGCTGGGCTGGGTCATTTCTATTCAATGAAAAAGCGAAAACAACACTAGATATTTTTTACAGTAGAGAAGACACTCTGAGCTTAGGTGTATGTAATGGCTGCCAGTTAATGATGGAGTTAAGGCTGATTTATCCTGAAATGAGGGAATCACATCCTAAAATGCATCATAACGTTTCTGAAAAATTTGAATGTGGCTTTATTAATGTAAATATTGAGGAAACAAATTCCATCTTACTTCAATCCATGATTGGATCACGGCTAGGAATATGGCTAGCACACGGTGAAGGTAGATTCCAACTTAAAGAGAAAGAAGACTTTAACATTCCTGTCAAATACTCTTATTCCGGATTTCCTGGCAATGCAAACGGAAGTGCTCTTGATGCCGCAGCATTATGCTCCAAAAATGGTAGACATTTAGCGATCATGCCTCATCTGGAGCGATCACTATTTGCATGGAACTGGCCTTACAAAAAGGGTCTTGAAAACGCGGAGGTCTCACCCTGGATGGAGCCGTTTGCAAATGCTTTTGAATGGGTGAAAAATTTGAAATAATGTATCCCACGGAAGATATATTTCATAATTTTGTCTTTTGATTAAAGAAAAACAATCACTTAATAATTATTAAGTACTGGCCTATGGTGTAACTGGCAACACGTCTGGTTTTGGTCCAGAAGAGTCTAGGTTCGAGCCCTAGTAGGCCAACTTTTACAAAAATGTCATTACTACATAATAGATGGATCATTACTTATGACATATTTTGTAATTTATTTATTATCAAACATTTATAATCTAAGTAATCGTCATTTTGTGATCCCGATATATAAGGATTTAATCCTGGAAAGGGCATTATTATTTTACATTTCCTCATGTCATCGGTAAAAATATTTTCAGGATCTGCTACTAAAGTATTAGCACATTCAATAGCTTCTAACTTTGGGTGTCGGCTTGGTTCCTGCAAAAAAGAAACATTTAGTGATGGCGAGATGGGGTTTCATTTTACTGAATCGGTCAGGGGTTGTGATGTCTTCCTTTTACAATCCACTATACCACCCGCAAATAATATTTGGGAGCTATTATTAATGATAGATGCGGCTAGAAGAGCTAGCGCAAAATATGTTACGGTTGTTGTCCCTTACTACGGATATGCAAGACAAGACCGGAAGGATAAGCCAAGGGTTTCAATAGCAGCAAAGCTTGCAGCAAATGTGCTTACCTCAGCCGGAGCTGATAGAATCATGACGTGTGACCTCCATGCTGGACAAATTCAAGGCTTTTTTGATATCCCTGTTGACCATCTGGATGCCTCAGCTATTTTCATTCCGTACATCCAACGTCTCAGCCTAGAGAATTTAATCATAGCCTCACCTGATGTTGGAGGAACTCAACGAGCTCGAGCATATGCCAAGTATTTTGAAGTAGATATGGTAGTGTGTGATAAATATAGAAAACGAGCAAATGAAATTGCATCTATGCAGGTTATCGGAGATGTAAAGGGGAAAGATGTTGTCTTAGTTGATGATCTTGTAGATACGGCAGGAACAACGAGTAAAGCAGGAACTATCATCAAGAAAAAAGGAGCAAAATCAGTAAGAGCAATTGCTACCCATGGTGTATTATCAGGAAAAGCACATCAAAACATTGAAGAATCCGCTCTGGAAGAACTTATCATCACAGATACTATCCCCCAAAAAACAGGTTCTTCAAAAGTAAAAGTGTTGACAGTGGCAAAACTTTTTGCTGAGGCAATTAAAAAAATCCACGATCACGAATCAATCAGCTCATTATTTATAAAACAATAAGCTTAATTATTAATAAACGTAATCAATTATGAAAACTGTTGAGATTATAGGGTATAAAAGAGCAAATCTTGGCAAGACCGAAGCGAAGCGCCTGAGACAAGAAGGAATGGTTCCATGCGTGCTTTATGGTGGTGAGAAACAAATCCACTTCTACTCGCCGATGATCTTGTTCAGAGAAATCGTTTATACCAATGAGGCGCATTTTGTTTCATTAATCATAGAGGAAGAGCCTGAACCATTTGAAGTAATTCTTCAGGATATTCAGTTTCACCCTGTAAGTGAAATCATTATGCATGCTGATTTTTTACAACTTTTCAGAGGCAAGCTTATAAAAATGGATATTCCAGTGAGACCTATTGGAAATGCTCCTGGTATCCAACAAGGTGGTAAGCTTATTAGAAAGATGAAATATCTCCAAATCAAGGCGTTACCTAAAAATATGCCAGAAGTTATAAAGGTTGATGTATCTAACCTAGGTCTCGGCAAATCAGTCAAGGTAGGCGAACTAGAAGCGGGCGAATATGAAATATTAAACAGCCCATTAGTAACTCTGGTAGGTATGGAAGTTCCTAGGGCACTGCGAGGTAAAACAGGCGAAGAACTAGAAGAAAGCGGAGCTACTGAAGAAGCCTGAAACTAAATCAGAAATGAACTTTTAGATAAATCCTGATGTAAAAGTCAGGATTTTTTTGCTTTGTTATGAAATACTTAATCGTGGGTCTTGGCAATATTGGAACTGAATACGAACTCACTCGCCACAATATTGGGTTCTTGATACTAGATAGACTAACAGATAATGAAGGCGGAAAATTCTCTCGGAATAAGCTGGCTTATACATCTGAGATAAAGTTTAAAGGACGAACCTTGATCCTAATAAAACCTACAACTTATATGAATCTGAGTGGCAAAGCTGTAAATCACCATTTACATGTCAATAAAATTTCTAAAGAGAATCTATTGATCGTGACTGATGACATTGCTTTACCGTATGGTAAAATCAGACTTAAACCTAAAGGATCAGCCGGTGGACACAATGGACTTAAAAGTGTAGAGCAACTTGCTGGTGGGACTAATTACCCTCGATTAAGGTTTGGTATTGGAAATAGTTTCTATAAAGGTAGACAAGTAGATTATGTCTTAAGTCCATATAATAGACAAGAAATGGACGAATTAGTAAGCCATATGGATAAAGCCATCGAAGCTATTTTCTCGTTTTGCACTATTGGGATAGAGCGGACAATGAACTTCTTTAATTAAGAATGTAACCTTTCTTTTAAGGAAGGGTATGCCTACTATGCAACTTTTTCGGGTGGCTAACTATCTTTTAATAGAAACTCAACTTCAACTCCAATGCATTACTATCTCAAGGTTACCATCAGAAATTTCTTAAGACATAAGTTTTCTTCGCTTATCAATTTAATTGGGCTAACCACGGGGCTCACTTGTGCCTTTTTCATCTATCTATGGGTACAAGACGAGTTTATCATTAACAAATTCCACGAAAAAGATGAGCATTTATTTCGAGTTATGGAATTCCAGACCTATTCCAATGAGACGTTTGCTACCAGATCAACACCTGGAATACTGGGCGAGAACTTAAAGCTTGATTTTCCAGACATCAAATACGCCGCTACCACCACCAGGATCAATCCAGCACTACTCTCCTCTGAAAATACATTTTTCAAAGAGGATGGATACCATGTAGGCGAAGACTTCTTTAACATGTTTAGCTATCCTCTAATCATTGGAGATCCAGATAATGTCTTAAAAGACAAAAATTCTATTTGCCTTTCGAGAGATGTTGCCAATAAATTTTTCGGAAGAGCAGAAGATGCTATAGGGAAAACGATACGCTATGAAGATGATCGAAACTTTATGGTGAGCGGCGTCTTTGAAAACATTACTTCGAAATCTACTCATGTTTTTAACTGGGTCATTCCACTTCAGGATTGGCTGGATAGAAATGAATGGGCTAACGAATGGGGTAATAATGGGCCGCATACTTACGTGATTTTACAGGAGGGTGCAAATCCAAAAGCTGTTACCAAACATATTTCAGGATATATCAAAACAAAAGAAGATGACAGTAATGTAGATCTCTTTCTCAAAAAATACTCAGAAGAATACCTGTATGGAAAATATACCAATGGCGTTCCTGATGGTGGGAGAATTGATTACGTAAGACTATTTTCTGTTATTGCTGTCTTTATTTTAATCATCGCTTGTATCAATTTCATGAATCTTTCTACGGCAAGAGCTTCTAAAAGAGCTCAAGAGGTGGGTGTAAGAAAGGCCATTGGAGCAGACAGGAGTAGGTTAATAAGACAATATATTGGGGAAGCGCTGTTAATTTCATTTTTCTCCATGCTCTTATCATACCTATTTGTGGCATTGTTTCTTCCGCCGTTTAATGAAATAACGGATAAGACAATAACTCTTCAGCTAACCCCTGAATTAATCATTGCCTCTATCATAACGATTTTGATTACGGGTATATTGGCCGGCAGCTATCCGGCTCTTTACCTAACTCACTTCAATCCAGTTCAGGTATTGAAGGGAGAAATTAAAAGTTCACTAGGAGAAATATGGGCGAGAAAAGGATTAGTCATTTTCCAGTTCACCATTACAATCATCCTCATTGTAGGAGTAATTGTGATTCAAAAACAGACCCAATACGCCTTCACCAAAAACCTGGGTTATGACCAGGATAATATTGTCTTCTTTAGCCAGGATGGTGGAATTCCTGATCATAGAGAGACTTTTTTTAATGAATTACGAAGAATTCCGGGTGTAGTGAATGCAGGAGGCACTAGCCATGGAATGGTGTATCAGCAAAGCAATACCAGCGGTTTGGAATGGACTGGTAAATCTCCAGAAGAAAGGGTTCTTTTCGAAAACATCCGAGTAGATCATGAATTCTATGAAACCATGGGATTTGATTTGATGACAGGACGTTGGTTTAGTCATGACTTTGGCTCTGATACAACTAAAATAGTGATCAATGAAGCTGCTGCGAAAATTATGGGTTTCAATCCAAATGAAGCCATAGGCCAAAAAATAAGACTTTGGGATGAATATAATTTGGAAATCGTGGGTGTACTGAAAGATTTTCACTACATGTCCATTCATCAGATGGTAGATCCCGCCTTCTTTTGGTTAAAGGACACGTGGAATGTAGCCGTGAGGTTAGAGGCAGGAAGGGAAGTTGATACTATGAATGATATTGAGGACTTATACCATAAATTCAGTCCTGGGTTCATCTTCGAGTATGAGTTTTTGAATAAAAGATATCAGCGATTGTATGAGTCTGAGCAACGAGTTGGCACGCTCTCTTCCTACTTTGCCGGATTCGCCATACTTATTTCATGCCTCGGACTATTTGGCCTGGCAGCCTATACGGCTGAGCGAAGGATCAAGGAAATTGGTATCCGAAAAGTCTTAGGTGCCACTACATCAAATATCGTGATGATGCTATCTAAAGATTTCACAAGATTAGTTGGTATTTCCATCATTATTGGACTGCCAATCTCCTATTATTTTATGAATGAATGGTTACAAAGCTTTGCATACAAAATAGATTTAAGCATTTGGATATTTGTTAGCGCTGCCCTTATTTCTTTGCTTATCTCCTGGGTTACCGTAAGCTCGCAAGCTTTTAAAGCTGCAAGTGTCAATCCAGCCAAGTGTTTGAAAGATGAATGATTAATTCTTTTGTATCTCGTTTATTTTCAATCGCACATATAGAGTTCTCAATAAATCGCATTGGCAGACCAATTCATCTGACGATTGGAATAAGTATAGATTCGCCCTGAATCCTTTATGCTCATTTCATAATTCTTTCTTGGAAGAGCCGAATTATTTTTTGTGTAATAGGTCCAACTTTTCCGTTTCCAATAGGTTCTTCGTCAATTTCTACCACTGGACAAATTTCTTTTAACGTACTACAAATGAAAGCTTCATCTGCTTGCTTTAAATCTTGTACGGAAATGGGACCTATTCTAGTTTCTATGACCTGTGGAGCAAATTGTAATACACTTTTCCTGGTGACTCCTTCCAAAATGTGGTCTTTAGGAGTTGATAAAATTCCGTCTTTTACAATAAAAATATTACTTCTAGATGCTTCACTTATCTCGTTGTTTTTATAATAGACTACATCAATTGCTCCAGCTTTCATTCGCTTATAGTGCAAAAGGTTACTCGTAAAATAGTTTACAGACTTGATTTCGGCATACTCACGTACATATTCATGCAAAATGACTCCTGCATAAGGTACAGATGTGTAATTACTGAGGTTCATATGAGTAATGTAAAATAAGGTAGACAGTTCTTTGTCAGTTTCTTTTCCATCTCCGAATAAGAAAAGTTTAAACCCCGCATCCTTATACTTATTCCGTGCCGTCAACGTGTTTATCGCTTCTCTTATTTCATCTTGACTAATTGTGGCTGACAATTGTATGAATTTCTGAGATCGCTCAAAACGATCAAGATGATCTTGAAGAAAACAATAATTTCCTTTCCTCATTCGAAAGAAATCAAAAACGCCAAAACCTCTGGTAATACCTAGATTATCAATCGGAAAAGAAACTTCAGACTCTTTTACCACATTCCCCTGGAAATAACAATAGGCCATTATTTAATCGATTGATAAATCAAAGTAAGGATCTTTCGATCAAATTTTTATTCCTGGAATGAAAATTATTGTATTTTAAAAGGGATTATAGGATTTTTTCTGTCATCAATATTGCGGAAGGCACCTGATTATGAAATTTCTATTCCAAAGAAAACAACCAGGCTTCTTAAAAAAATCAAGGTTTCTGTTAGATAACCTTGCAATGTTACAATGCTAAGAAGATAAGCCTTCTGAATTGGTTCAATTTTATTCTAGAAGAGACAAAACTCTTTATCACGTTTTAAATCATTCTCTTCTTTATGTTGAAGCTAGAAAGTAGACGGAAAGTCCTTGGAATAGGTTTGACTATAGATCGGTTATGGAATTCTCAGATCTACTCCAGGAAAGAACAAATTATAGTAATGAGCTAATGAACCTAGAACATTGCCATCTAGTTCTGCTATAAAACCATTCCTCAGCTTCTTTCGCGTCTTTGTCTTAATCAAACCACTAGTAAAAACATACTTTTGGCAATTGATTGATATTTCCTGTACAATTAGCAAGTGGTGTCATTTTAATCTATTTATTGAAGTAGGCACTTAGCAAATATTTAATTTTTGATGGCGGTATTTTTGGTTAAATTATTGTTTTTCAGTAACTGAAAGTAATGTTTAACGAACAAAATCATGGAGAAAAAATACCAAAGCCTCACCCTCTTTCAGTTCCAGCAACAATTTCCTGATGACCAGGCTTGCTATGACCACCTCGCTCAACTCAAATGGCCCGATGGGTTCATTTGTGAAAAATGTCAACACACCCACTATTGCCAGGGAAAGCTGGGGCGGACTCGTCAGTGTACCCAATGTGGCTAT
>JBCDKO010000015.1:0-38789 GCA_038746525.1 Bacteroidota bacterium | reverse complement strand
GTATCAGATACTAGGCAGCAAGGTGAAGATGTATGCTTCTACTTCGATCCGCAGCGAACGACGTAGCTGATGTACCTGTGACTAGTTGAAAAATCTCGAAATCGAGCTTTTTCAGTGCACCGAAAATGGAAGCATCTGCTCAAAAACCTTGCACCTATTGAAAAAGAAATTTACTAAACAGTATCTTTTGACCACATAAACGTGTTTTTTGAATTGAAAAAACGTTTCTCAGCAGGCCCTATTTAGTGTCTCTAAGAAAAGACGAAAAACACGCTTACTGACACCTACAGCGTAGTTTTTTAGCAAAATAATGAATCGAATCTATTTTATACTTTGGAATCAATTTCTCAATCCTTCAAAAATTTATTTGAATTTTGAACGAATTGAAGGTAAACCTGTGATTTTATTGCGTTTTCACTAAAATTTTAAAAATAGATTCAATGACCATTTGTGCATCGAAATTTCAAAAAAACACGCTCCATGAGCTAAAAACATCGTTTTTCTTGCAAAAGATACTGTTTTAAACAGGAAAATTATCCTCTTCCACGCAACACAAACAAAACTCTTGGTTCATCTAACTTTGAATTTTTTTTGAGATTTTTGAGATAGTTGGTTGATATAATGTTGCCTCTTGTCCTTTTTAATTCTTCAATTTGTCTCATAGACAAACCTGTTATCCTCCTATCACTTCTATTGTTAGAATCCTTTGAAAAACCCGCTTTTTGGCCCAACTCTTCGTTACTCAAAATTTCAAAAGCCTCATTTACGATCGGTAAACTACGTTTTTGAAATTCCGAAAGTCTCGATTTGAACCAAAAATCCAGTTTTGCAAAGGATTCTGTTATACCTTCTTTGAGAGAGTTCAAAGTCATCTCTGCCGCTCTTTCTTCACCAATTTCTTACTTAGCTGTATCTAATGAGTTCTTTAAATCACAATAATATTTCAAGCTGTCTTGATATGAAGTTCTTTGTTCAGACCTAAATTTAGCTATTTCGGCTACTTCAAAAACTCGTAAAAATATTTCTTCTCTTGGTTTATCAGGGATGATATCAAGTCTGTTCAAGTTCCTGAGAATGAAAAGCCACTTCTCAAAATGAGTTTCAGTTCGTCAGCCGTCTTCTTGAATTTGGGGATTTCCAGGTAAACAAAAGTCAGCTTGTCATAAAAAACCCTGCATGTTTCTACAGTAGACAGTTTCACTTGGTAAAGAAATTTATCAGGTCTGAAAGCACAAAGCTTATTCCTCATACCTATTGTGTAATGGGTATTAGATTCTAATGCTTTTCAGAATCGTTGAATTGCCACAATACATTCACCAGTTGCCATTTTCCATTCAGTTTTACAATGTGCATATAATCAATCCAATCATCGGCTATCAGTTTTACAGAAGCAGTTTTATCATAAATATCCAAGACGATGACCTCCTTTTTTGGATTCTCAGGAAATTTATCACCTTCCTGATTATAGGTTTCGGCAAGTAAGATCATGGCATCAGTAAATGTTTCTCTCAAATATTCCTTTCCAGTTTCTTTGTTTGTCCAAAAAGTTCTTTTCACCATTCTAGGGTGAGCTGCACGTTCAAATTGTTCAGGTTTAACATTATGTTGAGATTCGATATAATCTAATGCGACTTGTTTAATATCCAGAGAGTCCTTTTGAGTTTGTCCTTTCACAAAGAATATAGAAAGATAAAAAACGGATATCGTTAGAATAATGAATTGTTTCATCTTGATTTTTATAGTCTTTCCAGATGCAACAACAACGTCAACTATCACGTGTGGTACACCGAACTTGGTTCAAAAAGCGTTAAGATAGTGATTTCTGCCTGTGCACACAATTTTGGCAAAAAGCACTGCGAAATCTAAATCAGAACTCTGCGCGAGCCGTACTTCCACACTTATACACACTTTCATGGCGGCAGAGAAGTTATGGAGCAAGTCTTGACGTGGTTTATAGAAAGCATATAAGCACATAGCCTTCATACATATTTGCTGTGATCCGTTTTATTGGATGTATAACAGTTTTCACCCTCAAAATCTTTTGCATAAAACTCTGGAGTACTTGTGCTACCCCATTGTATTCGTCGATCACCTTGTGAATTCCTTTTCGAGATACCCGCTCTTGTAGTTGGAATCCATTAAGATCACAAGAAATTCGTTGAGCTAAAACCATTTTAGCAATTGCTGAATCAGCAATCGTCATTATTGCAGAGGGATGAAACAAATTCCTCACAGCTGAGGTATCCATTTTTTCTTCTTGTTGTAGCGATATTTGATCTAGAAGTTCATCAATAATTCCATTGATTGACTCGACATTTATCCTTTGAGCAAAGCAGTCCGAAGAAGCTGATGGAGAATAATACAGTGATTAGTACGTATTCCTTAAGTCCGATCCGTTATTGTTGCTAATGATCAATCAAACTCCGTTGGCTATTCTTTGCAACATGTATAAACGCAGAATTTTGCACATTCTAAAAATATTGAATCAATCATTTTTGTATGAATTGAGCTACCATGAAAAAAATCCTATACGTCGATGATGAAGAATTCAACAGATATGTATTTAATGAAGAGTTCAGTGAAAAGTTCATTGTATTTTCTGTCTCATCAGGAAAAGATGCACTTGAATTGTTGAAATATGAATCTGTAGATATAGTCGTTTCAGATATGAAAATGCCCGTAATGAATGGTCTGGAATTGATAAGAGAAATCAGAAAGTTTGATCGTCGCACTCCTTGTGTAATGCTTTCTGCTCTTTTTCAAAACAAAATGATAACAGAGGATATTCGCTCTGGTATCATCACTAAATGTGTAAGAAAACCTTGGGATACTGACGAATTAGTTAAACTCTTAAATGATTTAATCATTGAAAGCTAAATTTTTGTTTGTGGAACTAAAAATGCAATTGATTTCATTTAAAATTAATATCTAATAAGTTACACGTAGTCATTTATCAGTGATTCACATTTCTTTACATGTTCAAACAACGAGCAAATCCTTATGGAATATCTCTAAGTTATCTTTTAAGGCTTAAATCTTTTAATTGATCGTTTTTGGCTATTTCTTTGATGTGATGATTTTCAGTGTAAATCTCAGAGCATCAAAAAGAGTTATTCAACTCCATTGTCTGGCGAGACCGTGTAACCCATCAGGAAATTCGTTCATAATTTCTTTATCATCGCTTTACGAATATGTTGAAAATTAGAGGAAAAACCTAGCATTTTAATCTCTACAATGCGCATTTTTAGACAGATATCAGAGAGTTTATTTACTAAATGTCAGACAAAGAAAAATGCAATGAGTTTCTGTTATAGATCTTGTATTCAAAATAACGTCTGAACTATTTTCTTACGAAAAACACAAGAATTTAAGGGGAAGAACGAAAAACTAACTACTTTCTTGGCATTGTCCTAAATATTAAGTCCCAGAAAGGAGAAGACACTCCAAAGGCTCTTTCAGGCTCTTTGTAGTGATGGATACCATGATGTATCCAAAGGATTTTCCAGAAGTTCTTGGGAGGTTGAAAAGCATGCACCATATAATGCACCCACAAATAAGAGGCATATCCAATCAAAAAACCGGGTAAAAATCCAAATACAAAGTTGCCCATTAATAACTTAAAGAAAAAGAAAAATCCTGTTGCCAAAAGAAGACTTAAAGGAATAGGCATGGCCAATCTGTCTTTATCTTTTGGATAATCGTGATGTACACCATGGATTGTATAGGCAAATTTCTCAGCTTTCTCCGTTTTTGGGGTAAGGTGAAATAAAAACCTGTGCATGATATACTCTATCAACGTAAATACTAATAAACCAGATAAGAACAAAATAGATACAGAAAGGACGGTGAGGTAATTTTGATTGAAGCCATATATCATCAAACCTACTGAGATCACTGAAAATACTATTAATGGAACGGAAATATGTGTTCTCGTTAGTTTTTCAATAAACTCATTTTTGAAAAGTTCTTTCGTTCCTTTAAGGTGAGGCTTATTTTTTAATTTCATTGTTATGTTGAATTTATTTCACAATATTAGATTAAAATAAATCCAAGTGCTACAAACTTTCTGTCAATGATTTTTTGTGTTTTTGAATCACAGATTCATACAAATTTTCATATTTTGGCAGGATGGAGTCGACATCAAATTCCTTGGCTCTTTTTAAAGCACCCTTCTTAAATCTTTGTAGGTTTGTATTATCCAAAATCTTTATAGATTTAGTAATCATATCAGATACATCCCCTACTTTACAAACGAAACCAGAGTAACCATCTTTGTTTAATTCAGGTAGACCTCCTGCATCTGTTGATACCACTGGTACTTCACATGCCATAGCTTCTAGTGCAGCTAAACCAAAACTCTCCTTTTCAGAGGTCATCAAAAATAGATCACTTACAGAAAGTACTTCTTCTACTGCTTCAAGCTTACCCAAAAACCGAATATCTTCCGTACAGATTCCTCTAGCTTTATCTTCCATGCGTTTTCTTTCTGGGCCATCGCCTATCAAGAGAAGTTTTGAAGGAACTACTTTTTTAACTTCACAAAAAATATCCAGAACATCTTCAACTCTCTTTACTTTTCTGAAATTAGAAGTATGAATAATCAATTTTTCATTGTTTGGACAAATGGCTTTTTTAAAATGATCCTTAGGTTGCTTTTTGAATCTTTCTAAATCTATGAAGTTTGGAATAACTTTTATAGGAGACGTAATTTCAAAATGCTTTTGTGTATCGTTTTTCAAGTCTTCTGAAACTGCAGTGACTCCGTCGGATTTGTTAATTGAAAAAGTAACCACTGGTTCATTAGTGGCGTCTTTTCCTACAATGGTGATGTCAGTACCATGGAGTGTTGTTATGAATGGAACTTCATAGCCTTTTGTTTTTAGTATTTGTTTAGCCATGTAAGCTGCAGATGCATGAGGGACTGCATAATGTACATGCAGCAAATCTAGCCTCTCATTAATCACTACATCAACCATTTTTGAGGCTAATGCCAGCTCATAGGGAGCATACTGAAATAACGGGTAAGACTTTACGCTTACTTCATGATAACAAAGATTAGGGTTAAAAAAATCAAGTCTGGTAGGTTGAGAATAGGTAATGAAATGGATCTCGTAACCTTTTTTAGCTAAAGCTTTTCCCAACTCTGTTGCAACTACACCACTGCCGCCATAGGTGGGATAGCATACTATTCCTACTTTCATGTAGTTTAATTAGATTTTCGGAATTCTTTTAGGATTCTTAAACCGATTCAACTTTAATTAAGTTTCACGGACATATTTCTTTTAATGGACTCATAAATGCTATCATGCATCCGGGTGCGAACATTATATCGTCTTAATCTATTATTATTAGCATTCGGATAAATACTATTTGATAAAAATATAAAGATAAGTTCCTCTTGGGGGTCGGCCCAAACCATGGTTCCTGTAAATCCAGTGTGACCAAAGCTTTCATCACTTGCATACGTTGATCCCGCATCCCTAATTCCATCTTTTTTATCCCATCCTAAACCTCTGCGATTATCTTTGAAATAACGTTTATTAAATTTTCTTAATACATCTTGCGAAAGATATCTCCGACCACCATAATAGCCTTTGTTTAAGAACATATGCATCATTTTAGCCAAATCTGTCGCATTAGAGAATAAACCTGCATGCCCGGCAACACCACCAAAAATAGTTGCATTGCGGTCATGCACCTCTCCCCATACTTGATAATTCCTGAAGCGTTTGTCGTATTCTGTGGGAGCTATCTGCTCAGGCAGAAATCCATTTGCGTGCGGATTAAATGTTGTTTTGGATAAGCCCATTGGATGATAAAATTCTTCGGCCAAAAATTCATCAAAAGGTTTTTTAGTTACTTGCTCCACAATTAGATGTAGAATCATAAATCCCAAATCACTGTATTTATACCTAGATGGATTTTTTATTAAATTAGATTGAACAATAAAGGACCTCAAAGTATCTACCATGATAGGATCCGGTTGATATCCGTATGTTCGTATGTCTTTAGCCTCGTCTTCCTTAGTCTTATAGTAGAATGCATTTATTCGATCTCCACCTAAAATCATGCTCCAAAAAGGAACATAAGGTTTCAAGCCTCCATTATGAGACAGTAATTGTCTAATTGTAACATGAGATTTATTGGATCTCACGAATTCAGGCAAATAGCTACTTATACTATCATCTAAATCAATGAGATTTCGATCTACAAGCAATGCTACTGCCGGGAGAGTAGCCATTACTTTAGTAAGAGAAGCTAAATCATATAAGGTATGTTCATTAACCGCCATAATGCTATCGTAGGTGTAGTGCCCTCGAGAAGCTTGATATACGATATTGCCATTTTTAACTACTACAAGTTGCAATCCCGGAGTTGCATAATTACGAATAGCGTGCTCGCTAAGCGAATCCATTAAATGCAAGAAGTTCTTCTCAATTCCGCTAAATTGAAGATTGGAATAGCCAAGAAATTGTTGATTTCGAAGAATTCGTCCGTCAAGATGATTTCCAACTATTGACCTGGCTCCAAAAAGCATTTGGGCCAAAAGCATCGCTTCATCATTCGTTCGAAGGGGTAAGACAATTTGGGCGACATTATAAAAGTTTTCGACTACTCTACGAGTTAATATAATATCTCCATTCTTACTTTTAATACCTGAGATATCCCTAAGGTCTACAATAGCAGGAATTCCCTTTATTCGTGTATCAAATACCTCTACATATTTTTCTAGCCACATTTTGAGGTTGAGGTCGTCTCCTAAATAAGTCAGACGAGGACTTTTCAGAGGCAGTAAGAAATCGTTATCTATTGCAAATGTGGCTGATTCAAAAATAGTTTTTTTTAACCCTGGAGGAATATCGTAGGTTGGGATAAATGCTTTCTTTTTAGCTGATTCGATTTTATTGAAAAAATTCTCGTAACTGTCTTCTTTATACTTTGCATTCCATCTAATGATCTTTTTGGTATTTTCATTTTCGGCGACAACCCAAATTTTGGGTCTATCGGATAAACGATCTAAATACTCTTTCTTTGAATCCGGAATATTGTGACTTAAAATCGATCTTTTAAGAAAGAAAAAAGGGGATTTTTGATGCGCCAGATGGATGACTCTTTTCTCGAGAGAGCTAAGACCCGAAGAATCTGGTAGCACCAAATAATTCACTCCTTTTGTCCTCCCAAACTGTTCTAAAAAGGTTAAATAATTGTTTAATAAGCTGTCAGAAGAAATAGCACCTAATGAAGTGATACTTGGAAAATCCAGGTCATCAAAAGGTAACGGGTCAAAGCGATGATCCATCTTAATAGCAACAGAGTAGTTTTTATCTTTCAGAAAGTGCTGGGTAGTTTCATTCCATTCAGAGAAGTAAATTGTTTGACCCTTTTCTATGTGATTGTTAGAGGTGCTTCCATCAATCCAAAAACTATTTAAGTGGTCTTCTTCTTTTGCTATTGAAAGGGAGAAAATAAAAAAGGCAGCAGTAGATACAAAAATTTTCATTCAATTTAGTGTATTAGTTATTAGACTTAACTTCATCCTCTAAATAAATCCAAAAACGAAGACTTTCAGGATTGCATTTTTAAATTTGAATAAAATTCGTTGAAGATGTGTTTTTTAGACATGAATGATTCGATTCAATATAATAGCCATAGATCAATAATTATACCTTAATGCGATTCCCTTCACTTTTTAGATTACCAAGACACCAGCAATTTCATATTCAGCCAAGATATTATGATCCTGTAAAGGAGGAAATAAAGGAGCGTACAAAACGTATTCGTAAAGAAATAGAAGGAAAAGAATCCACGATTTATAAACCATCAAAAATCAGCTTTAAAAGGAGGACCAAATCAACCCCCAACACATCTCTTTTGCAGCTAGGAATAGCAGCATTTCTGGGGATATTGATAGTGGGTTGGCTTCAATTTGGTGGAGATTTTTTTTTCTATCTGCTTTGGGTCATCCTGCCTGTTTATCTATTATATCGCGTCAGATCATTTAGAAGGAGACGCAAATGAGCCATAGCATCCGATTACTCCCAGATAGCCTAGCAAACCAAATCGCGGCCGGAGAAGTAGTACAACGTCCTGCTTCCGTTGTTAAAGAAATACTTGAAAATAGTGTAGATGCCGGTGCTTCAATCATTAAACTCATCATCAAAGAAGCCGGTAAATCTTTGATACAAGTGGTGGATAATGGAAAAGGGATGAGCATCACAGATGCTCGCATGAGTTTTGAAAGGCATGCCACATCAAAGATCAATTCTTCAGAAGATTTATTTAAGATAAGAACTTTGGGGTTTAGAGGAGAGGCTTTAGCATCTATAGCCGCGGTCTCTCAGGTAGAGCTAAAAACTAAACAGGCCAAAGATGAGTTAGGCACCTATCTTTTCATCGAGTCATCCGAAGTTAAAAGTCAAGAACCAGTGGCCACTTCTTCTGGTACTTCTATCTGTGTTAAGAATTTATTTTACAATGTTCCTGCACGAAGAAATTTCTTAAAGTCAAACCCAGTAGAGTTCCGTCATATTAATGATGAATTTCAACGAATAGCTTTGGCCAATCCTAAAATTAGCTTTTCATTTGTGCAAAACGATCAGGAAACCTACAAACTAGAAGCTGGCAAACTAAGTAAACGAATTATCCAACTTTTTGGAAAAAATTATCAGCAACAGCTTATCCCTTGTGCTGAAGAAACAGATTTAGTAAAAGTCACCGGATACATTGGCAAGCCTGAACATTCAAAAAAAACGAGAGGAGAACAGTTCTTTTTCATTAATAATAGATTTATCAAAAACGGATATTTAAACCATGCGCTAGTGAAATCCTATGAAGGATTGTTAAAAGAAGATTACTTTCCTTTTTATGTACTTTTCATAGAGCTTGATCCTATCCATGTAGACATCAATGTGCACCCTACTAAAACAGAAGTAAAATTTGACGATGATCGAATGCTTTATGGTGTCATCAATTCTGCTGTTCGCAAAAGCCTTGCTTCCTTCAATGTAATGCCTTCCCTTGACTTCACTGCAGACGTAAGCTTTGAACATCTTAATTTACAAAGGGAAAAGGAGCCATTTATTACTAAAAAAGATAGGGATTATGGCAATTTTAAATCCGTGGAAAGTAATCAGCTACGATTGGCCCGGCTCAATGAACTTTATGCTTCCGCTTCAGAAGAAGAGATTGCATTACTAGAACAGGCCGAAACAGAAAGAGTGATAGAAACAGTTTTTTCTAGTGCCATGAACGAGATGGCAGATCCACTTGAGCAGAAGGAGAAAAAACCAATCTATCGCTTGCATGACCGCTATTTATTACGCCAGGTCAAAAGCGGGATGGCAGTATTGGATAAAGTATCGGCCTTTGAGCGCATTCTATTTGAGCAGTATCAAAAGTTGTTCAACTCTGGTTTAGGTTCTTCGCAATCCTGTATGTTCCCCCAGCAGGTTTCTTTAAATCCTTCTGACATGGCCTTAGTTAAAGAATTAAAAACTGAAATCAATCAGCTAGGCTTTGAATTTGAAGAAATGGGAGAACGAATGATTGTGATTCAAGGAATACCTTCGGAACTAGTACCTTGTAATGAGAAAGAAGTATTTGAAGGCTTATTAGAGCAATATAAATTCAATGCAGAAAAGTTGGATCTTCCTAAAAATGAGAGTTTAGCTAGGGCACTGGCCAAACGAACAGCAACCAATAGTTGCAAAAAGCTGAAACTAGAAGAAACAGATTTCTTGATAGACAAACTTTTTGCCTGCGAGCAACCAAACTACACACCAGATGGAAATCCCACCTATGTTTTGGTTAGCTTAGAGCAAATAAATGAATGGTTCAGAAAGTAAAGAAAAAAAGTGTTTAGAAGACTTACTCAAGTAGCCAAAAATATACTGATCGTTAATATTGCGATCTTTTTTTTAGGGTCGCTCATGCAGTTGCCTTTAGCAGAATTTTTTGGACTCAGAGTAGTTTTTTCTTCTGAGTTTGCGCCCTATCAGTTTCTCACTTATATGTGGCTTCATGGAGGTGTCTGGCACTTGATTGGCAATATGATTGCAGTTTTAGTATTTGCCCCCATGTTAGAAATGGTGTGGGGTTCCAAACGTTTTTTAATCTTTTATATGGTATGCGGAATTGGTGCAGGGCTACTTTATGGTGTTGCAGATGCAGTAGAAAAGTATCAATTTAAGACAGAAGCAGAGGCATATATAGCTAGTCCTGACCCAGAATCGTTTGAGCAGTTTGTTATTAATTACAAATCTATTGGTCTTAATACAGCAAGCCTGGCGGAGCTGATCGACATCTATTATGAGAACCCAGCTTATGAAAGACAAACAGTAAAAGCAGTTGAGTCGATTTATAATTCGTACATCACCAGAGGAAATATGATTGGTGCATCCGGGGCGGTTTTTGGAATTTTATTTGCATTTGCATTTCTTTTTCCGAATACAGAGCTATTTCTGCTCTTTCCACCCATTCCCATTAAAGCGAAGTATTTGGTTTTTTTCTATGCTATGTATGAGCTTTACGCTGAATTCACCAGAACTCCGGGTGATAATGTAGCTCATTTGGCACACCTAAGTGGAATGCTCATCGCGTTTATCTTGTTGAAATTCTGGAAAAATGATATGAAAAAGTTCTATTAAGATCTTATGAACGGAGGAATTTTAGACGATTTTAAAAATGCTTGGAACAAACCAAACAATACAGTAGCGCAGATCATATTGATCAATGTAATCGTATTTGTTTTCACAGGCATCTTGCTTATTGTTGGCCTTGGCGATCAGATTAGGCCTTGGCTAGGTATGCCATCTAATTTGGGCACCTTAATAACCCGTCCGTGGACGTTGGTTACTCATGCATTTGTTCATGCTGATTTCTTTCACATTTTGTTTAATATGCTTTGGTTTTACTGGTTTGGAAGGATTGTTCAAGAATTCCTTGGAAGTCATAAGGTCATTGCAGTTTTTGCAATGGGAGTTATTGGTGGCATCATCGCTTTTGTGGGAGCCTACAACTTAATACCACAGTTTGAAAATGCTGCGCAAATAGCAACAATTGTGGGAGCTAGTGCTGGGGTGACTGCAGCCGTTATTGGAGCGGCCGTTTATTTTCCAAATTACACAATGTTTCTCATGTTCATTGGACCTGTAAAAATCAAATACATTGCATTGGTTACGGTATTTCTGAGTTTGATCGGTACACGAAGCACTGTGAATCCAGGAGGCGAATTTGCTCATTTAGGTGGAGCACTTATGGGTTGGCTGTATATGAGCCAACTAAAGAAAGGTAATGATATTGGCAGTTGGGTCATATCCATAATTTCGTTTTTCAAAAGCTTGTTTAAGCCTCAACCAAAGATAAAGGTGACCCATCGGGGAAGAAATAAGAGACCCTTGCATAAAACTTCTTCCAAAAAGACCAGTAAATCGAACAGCCATACACCTCAATCGGAAATCGACGAGATCCTGGATAAAATCTCTGAAAAGGGTTATGAGAGCCTCTCTAAAGAAGAAAAACAGAAGCTTTTTAATGCCAGTAAAAAGTAATGAGATGTAATCTGAGATCCATTTTTTTATGATCAACCCTAATATGTAATACCTTTTTACTATGTGAGTTAATCTGATGTTTAGATTATAAAGAATAGCAAAATAGCTGATTAACTAAAAACCTTATTGAGATCAACCTTTAACTTCGGAAATCTTAAGGATTCAAATTTTCCGTCTGCTATTTGATAGATTGCAGGTTTGTTAGGTTGTTTTTCTAAATCAAATACCTCAACTGTTTCATTAGCTGGATCAACAATCCAATACTCAACAACTCCAAATTCATGGTACTTTTCTCTTTTTTCATAACGGTCATATTGACTATTAGACACAGAGAGAACTTCTACAATAAGATCAGGAGCACCCTCTAAGCCCCTTTCACTTAAAATGTTTTTTCTTTCTCTGGAAACTAAAAGAGCGTCTGGTTGAAAAACATTTTTGCTGTCGAAATAAATATCGATGGGTGACAATACTGCTAAACCACCATTTAAAATGGCAAAATCATCAAGAATCCTAAAAATTTTCCCAATTGTGATTTGATGCTTAAGAGATGGGGAAGGTGACATAATTAATTCTCCATTGATAAGTTGACACCAAACCCCCTCTCCCAAATGAAGATAATCGTTAACTGTCCACTCCTTTGTATTATCTACGATAGCCAATTCCATCATTATAAAATTAAGCAACCTTACTCTTATTCGCCAGCTGACCACAGGCTGCGTCGATGTCTTTTCCTCTGCTTCTTCGCACACTTGTGTATATTCCACCTTTTATTAAATGGTCCGCAAACCGATTGATCTTTTCCGGATTTGCTTTAATAAATGATGCTTCGGAAATAGGGTTGTATTCGATGATGTTCACCCGTACTCCCGGAACTTTTCGGGCATATTTCAAAAGTTTTTCTGCATCTTCAATCGAATCATTAAAATCATAAAAAAGAATGTATTCAAGCGTGATTCGATTGCCTGTTTTATCATAGAAATACCGCAAGGCGCTAAGCAGCGCTTCCAGCGTATTAGTTTCATTAATAGGCATGATACAGTCCCGTTTTTTATCATCGGCCGCATGCAGAGAAAGTGCCAAGTTGAACTTAACCCCATCATTGGCAAGTTTCATGATCATTTTGGCGATCCCGGCTGTAGAAACAGTGATTCGCTTTGGCGATATATTGAGTCCATTTTCCGAGGTGATCCGGTCTATGCCTTTCATGATTCCCTTGTAGTTTAATAGCGGTTCTCCCATCCCCATAAACACAATATTCGAAAGTGGTTTTCCATAGTGCTCCTCCGCTTGATTCCGAATGGCAACAACTTGATCATAGACTTCACCAGCATCCAGGTTTCTTTCTCGTCTCATATATCCAGTGGCGCAAAACTTACAACTTAGAGAACATCCGACCTGGGCAGAAACGCAAGCAGTCATACGATCCTCAGCGGGAATTAATACCCCTTCTATTAAATAATTATCATGAAGACGGAAAGCAGACTTTATGGTTCCATCATTAGAAACCTGTGAATGATCCATGGTGATGTAATGAATCACAAACTCCTTTTCAAGTACTTCTCGAAGACCTTTTGAGAGATTAGACATTTCATTGAAGCTTTTAGCAGACTTCGCCCAAAGCCACTCCCAGACCTGTTTTGCCCTAAATTTCTTCTCTCCCTTTCCCTCAAACCAGAGGATAAGACTCTCTAATGACTCTTTCCTGATGTCTTTCATTTTGCAAAGTTAGAAAGATGATTTCGGTTCTTTTGCTATTTTCGTTGGATGCAGTGGATAGATCAAATAAATATCGCTATAGGAAAAACAACTTCATGGCTAACATTAGTGTTAGTTTTGATCATTGTATTCGATGTTGCATGTCGCTATTTATTTAGCATCACCTCAGCGGCCACTTTTGAACTGGAATGGCACCTATTTGCAGTTATTTTTCTTTTAGGGTCAGCCTGGACATTGCAAGAAGATAAACACGTGCGAGTTGATGTATTTTACCACAATTTCTCCGCAAGAAACAAGGCATGGATAAATCTGATTGGAACCCTATTATTCCTTATTCCTTTTTGTGTGGTCGGTTTTTGGGAGTCCTTATCATTTGTTAAATATTCTTACATCCTTAGAGAAACAAGTCCTCAGCCGGGCGGACTACCCGCTAGGTACGTTATCAAATCTTCTATTCCGGTAGGATTTTTTTTCTTGGGGTTGCAAAGTATATCTGTAATATTAAAAAGCCTGAAAACTATCAATAATGATTGAGTACATACCTATCATTCTTTTTGGGTTGATTTTCGTCCTCATCCTAATCGGGTATCCAGTGGCATTTACACTTGGTGGCATTTCCATTATCATCGGACTGATTGTTTTTGACGCTGATTTCTTTTATCTCTTGTCCTTAAGGCTTTACGGTACCATGCAAAATTTCGTTTTGATGGCCGTGCCACTGTTCATTTTTATGGGGATGATGCTGGAAAAATCTGGTATTGCCGAGAAGTTACTCCACACTGTAAGTATGTTATTTGGTAGACTGAGAGGGGGTCTTGCCATTGCAGTTTTGTTAGTGGGAGCTATGCTTGCCGCATCCACTGGAATTGTAGGTGCTACAGTAGTTACAATGGGCTTAATCAGCTTACCAACTATGCTCAAGAATGGTTACGGTACAAGAATTAGTACAGGAGTGATTGCTTCCTCTGGGACTTTAGGGCAAATTATCCCGCCATCTGTTGTGCTGGTGCTTCTGGGTAGCGTACTCAATGTTTCGGTAGGAGATTTATTTCTTGCCGCAGTTGTCCCGGGAATAGGCCTGGTAACAATTTATTTCCTTTACGTTTTGGTCTACAGCCAACTTTTCCCAACACAGGTTCCTAAGATTTCAAAAGAGCAACGTAGACAGTTTCGGAATAAAGGTTTTTATAAAAAGGTTGTTCAATCATTTCTCTTCCCATTTTTTCTAATCCTTCTTGTATTAGGTTCTATTTTCGCAGGTATAGCATCTCCTACTGAAGCAGCAGGTGTCGGTGCTTTTGGCGCGATCATTTTAGCAGCTCTGAGCAAAAAGCTTAATATGAGGATGCTGCAAGAGGTAATGAAAGAGACCACCATGCTTACTTCTATGGTATTTATGATTCTGGTGGGAGCAACAGCATTTTCATTGGTTTTTAGAGGACTGGAAGGAGATAAATTTCTGCTGCATCTGATTCAAAGTGCCAACCTTGAGATAACAGGTTTTCTGGCTTTGGTGATGATCATCGTTTTTGTGTCAGGATTTTTTATTGACTTTATAGAAATTGTTTTCATTATTGTACCGGTGGTTGCACCTATTTTTGTCAGCTTCGGCGCAGACTTGGTATGGATAGGTATCCTGCTGGCAGTAAATCTTCAAACCTCTTTTCTTACCCCTCCTTTTGGATTTGCACTTTTTTATCTAAAAGGAGTAGCTCCTCCCGAAGTGAAGACCAAACATCTCTATCAAGGGATCATTCCTTTTGTGATCATCCAGCTCTTATTTCTTACTTTCTTGGTACTATTTCCACAGTTACTTACTCTTCTCAATAGCTTGTGAGACATCCTCAATAATGTCATCTACATGCTCCAATCCTACAGATATCCTAACCATGCCATTTGTAATACCTACGGCTTGCCGTTCTTTTTCGGTCAGTTTACTATGAGTGGTAGATGCTGGATGTGTTGCTATGGAGCGAGTGTCTCCTAAGTTGGCGGAAAGTGTGATCATTTTTAAGCCATCCAGAAATCTTTTGCCTCTTTCTAATCCCCCGTCTAACTCGATGGTAACTATACCCCCACCTTTCTTCATTTGCTTTTTAGCAAGTTCATGCTGAGAATGTGATTCCAAAAAAGGATATTTAATGTAGTTGATCCCTTCTATGGATTCTATTGTTTCTGCCAGCTTCAATGCATTGGAACAATGAAGATCCATACGTGCGGCAAGTGTTTCTAAACTTTTGGAAAGAATCCATCCATGAAATGGAGACATTGCAGGCCCCGTATGTCTACACATGTATTTTAACTTTGGGAAAAGCTCTTCAGAAGTAATAACCGCTCCACCGAGCACTCTTCCCTGACCATCAATAAATTTCGTGGCAGAGTGGGTAATTAAATCAACTCCAAATTTTGCAGGTGTTTGAAGATAGGGAGTAGCAAAGCAATTATCCATATTGACAATTAGGCCCTTCGACTTACCCAGCAAAGCAATTGCCTCGATATCAAAAATATCAAGCGCTGGATTGGAAGGGGTTTCAAAAAAAAGCATTCTGGTATTTGGTTGGATTGCCTGCTCCCATTCTTGAATATCTAAACCTTCCACATAAGTGTATGTAATCCCCCACCTGGGAAGGATATTGGTAATTATCTGATGAGTAGATCCAAAAACAGAACGCGAAGCTACTAAATGGTCTCCATGCGAAAGATAAGCCGCCAAACTAGTGAATACGGCTCCCATGCCACTGGCAGTGGCCATGCCTTTTGGCAAGCCCTCCATTAAACATAGCTTTTCTATGAACTCATCGTTGTTTGGATTTGAGTACCGAGAGTAGATTGTTCCCTCTTGTTCTTCCTGAAATAATGCTCTTGCATGTTCAGCACTTTCGAAAACATAGCTTGATGTTGGATAAATTGGCACAGAATGTTCCCGATTCTTGGTTCTCGATGTCTGACTTCTTACCGCAAGCGTTTCAATTTTTTGATTTTTCATAACTACAATCAAATCATAATATAAATAGCTAATTTCACTCAGAAATATTTAGTTACATAATCTGCTCATAAAAAATCCTTTCGCTCACATCCATCCATACACCTACCTCTGTGCGAAACTTTTTAAAAGCTTCATAAACCTTTTTGCTAGGAGCATCTCTTTCACATAATTCAGTGAGGGCCTCTTCAGTGTGGCCTTTAAGAGTTCTCAGTGCTTCTATTGGAAACTGGTTCACTTTCACATCTGTTTCATTGATAATCTTTTGAAGATACTTCCCGTTTTTCGCATCGAATTCAGCACCCATCCATCGATTGGTCCGGTAGCATGCAGTGCGGATGATCTCTTGTAAGTCTGAGGGTAATGCCTCAAACTTAGGCTTATTAATGAGCATTTCCAATGCAGGACCTGGTTCGTGCCAGCCCGGATAGTAATAGTATTTTGCTACTTCATGGAAGCCCATAAGAAAGTCATGAAACGGACCGATCCATTCAGTAGCATCAATGACCCCTCGTTCTAGATTGGTGTAGATTTCACCCCCTGAAACAAGTACAGGAGTACCTCCTGCTTTTTCTAAAACCTTAGCTCCAAGTCCTGGAATCCGCATTTTCAATCCCTTAAGATCCTCTACAGTCTTCATTTCTTTCTTAAACCAGCCGGCCATCTGAACCCCTGTATTTCCACAAAGAACCGGCTGTATATTAAAAGGCTCATATAGCTCTTCCCATAGTTCAGCGCCTCCACCTGAAATGATCCAAGCTCCCATCTGCTGGGCATTCATACCGAAAGGAACCGCAGCAAAAAACTGAGAAGCTGGTACTTTTCCGGCCCAATAATAAGCTGCTCCATGATTCATTTCCACAGCTCCATTGCTTACAGCGTCAAAACCTTCTAAGGCGGGGATTAATTCGCCTCCTCCATAAACAGTAATTTCCATTCGGCCTCCCGACATTTGATTTATCCAATCCGCCAAAAGCTTGCAACCTTCGCCGACTACCGGAAAGTTTGGTGGCCATGTGGTGGTCATTTTCCATCGATAGGTATTGTTAAAATTAATGTAAGGTCCTTGATTTTTTTCATCCAATTTTCTGCAAGAACTTAGGGTTGTGGTTCCAGCTGCTGCCAGAATGGATTTGGTTAAGAAATTTCGACGTCTCATCAATCTTAAAATTAATGATATTACAAGTGTTTGGATCCAATATCATGAACTTAAGAAATCTTGAAGGTAAAGTAGTATTCCCTGGTAATTAGATTTAAGGTAAGACCAAATGAGAATTGAGGCTATCCAAAGTAATTGGAGGTAGTTTTTAGGTTTTTACATCAAAATCTCAGAAAACACGCTTTATGAGCAAGAAAACAATCGTTTTCTCCAAAAAATACTGTTTTCTTAAAGCTCCTAGGTATATTATCTAATCTATATAGATCTGGTCAATGGTATCCTCATCAACTCTGTAAAATTTTGTCTCTAAAAGTTTCTCGTTGATTATTCTATAAATTCAAGATTGTATTAATTTAAATCATTTAACCTATTCATTTTTATTTCAAAAAAAGTTCTTCCAAATAAGTTTAAAATTGATATTTGAAGAGAAACAATAAAATTTAGGCAATGCCATGCTCTTAATAAATATCTCCGACAGGCTGCTAACTAAGAAAACCGATCATTCAGATAAATAATCACTACAAATCAACTGATTTCTGATCCAAATGTGCTTTTCTGCATGCTAGACCACGTTTTTTATACCTACCAAGTGTCTAGATCAGTAAAACTAAATGTTATTTATCATTCGCGCAGAATTCTTTAAGCCTTCTGTTTTTGCTAGGCTCTCTCAATTTTTGGAGTGCTTTTTCTCTTATTTGTCGCACTCTCTCTCTGGTTAGACCCATTGCGTCTCCTATTTCCTCAAGAGTATAGGGATTGTCAAATCCAATACCAAAGCTCATCATAATTACTTCTCTTTCACGTGCAGTCAAGGTAGAGAGCGCCCTCATCGTCTCCACTTTGAGCGAATCATTAAAAACAAGATTTCCGTCTGTTGGGCCTGTAGTAACATTCTCAAGCACATCCAAAAGAGATCCACTTTCATCTTCACCAAAAGGAGCATCCATTGACATTTGCTTCACTTCAGCTCCAAGTGTGTTTCTAACCTCGCTTGGCTTCATTTCCAAAATATCAGCTAGTTCTTCCTCCGTAGGTTCTCTTTCGTATTGCTGCTCTAATTCTGCATAGGCTCTTCTAATCTGATTGATTGCTCCGGATTTATTCATAGGAAGACGGACAATTCTGGACTGCTCGGCCAACGCTTGCATGATTGATTGACGAATCCACCAAACCGCGTACGAGATGAATTTAAATCCTTTTGTCTCATCAAACTTTTTAGCTGCTTTAATCAATCCAAGATTCCCTTCATTGATCAAGTCATTAAGTGGTAAACTTCTGTTTTGGTACTGTTTGGCCACAGAAACTACAAATCTTAAGTTCGCTTTTACTAGTTTTTCTAATGCCAGATCATCCCCTTCTTTAATTCTCTTCGCAAGAGTTACTTCTTCATCTGGGGTAATCATTGGAACATTACTCACCTCAGTAAAGTATTTTTCCAGAGTATGACTTTCCCTTCTGTTAGTAATTGACTGAGTAATCTTAAGCTGTCGCATATATTTTCTTTACCTACTAAATTATCTTTCTTTATTTAATTGGATACATTCAAAACAATCTGCAAAAATATTCTAATATGTATCTTGTTACAAAATATATCTTATTTAAACATATCATTTAAACCGTATTTTAAAAGGCATGGTTCTGAAATCATAAAAAAAGAAAAGTTTCATGATTATATATGCGGCTTATTCTAGGGATTTTTCTGATTTGTAGGCACCTCTAAAAAACTCAGTTCAACAACCTGAGGTAGCGTTTTTTTCTGAGACAAGACGTCAAAAACAGAGCTTAGCGGCGTTAAATAAGTATTTTATAACGAAGTATCAGGAAAAAAAGATCATCTCAAAAATTGAAAGTGGGTTTTTAGAGGTGCCCCAAACAAGGTTAAAAAAAGCTCTATTTTTTTAAGATTTTTTTTTACTCATACCTTATTGAACTAACTGGGCTTGATTTTGCAATCTTGAAAATTCTTGCCAGGACAGTGGTAAAAGAAATTACTAAAACAATCGTAAATGCGATAAGAAATAAATCCAGACTAAGATTGATTCGATAAGCAAAATCAGCTAGCCAATCTCCAAACAGCCACCAAGAAACCGGAGCTGCCACCAATAATGCTATCAACAACAATATCATATAATCTTTTGCAATTAATTGAGTGATATTTCCATAAGAAGCACCAAGTATTTTTCGTATGCCAATTTCCTTTGTTTTCCTTTCTAGGGTAAAATTGATCATTCCAAAAAGGCCAAAGGCAGAAATGATTATTGAAATGATAGAAGCAATGAGAATAATCGTAGCTCTGCTTTCCTCAGCTTTATAAAATCGGTTCCACTGATCGTCCAGAAAGTTGATTTCAGATGGTGTTTCAGGATCAAAAATTGCGTTGACGGATTCAATGTGATCCAGGGTTTCTTTAGGATTTTGAGCATATCTAATCGTGAAATAATCAATGGATCGAATGTGATTATTCCAGCTTGTAATCACTACAGGGCCTATTTGCTGGTAAAGCGATTCATAGTGAAAATTTTCAATCACACCAATAATTTTCATCTTAACAGAATCTCTTGATCCCATAACCCAGATCATTTCGCCAATTGGATCGTCTAATTTCAACATCTCAGCAGTTTTTGAATTTATAATTGTATTCAAACTATCGGTCTTATCAACTCCAGTAAAATTATTGCCTTCCTTTAATTTCATTTGATAGGTATCTAACCACTGATGATCCACCCCATAGTGACTCACTTCAATGGGTTGATTCGTAAGGTTTACTGAGAGATCCGCAGTAGGGATGTTTTTCCATTCTCCCGGCACACGACTTGAGGTAGAAGCATTGATAATATTTGAATTATTCGTTATCCCAGCGATTATTTCTTTGAAACTTCTTCTTGCAGCTCCTGAGTTGATATCCAGAACAATAAGTCGCTCATTGTTAAACCCTAAATCCTTAGACTGGATGAAACTCAGCTGTCTGTATATTACAAGAGACCCAATGATGAGGAAAATAGAGAGTGCATATTGGATACCTACAAGCACTTTTCTTAAGATATCACCTTTCCCTGTAAAAGCATTTTTAAGAATTAAAAGAGAACGCTTAAGCCTTGAGTAGTAAAGCGCTGGAAGAAAAGCAGAGAAAATCCATATTGATATAATTATGGTAAAATGATAAGGAACCAGATCAATTGAATAAAGTAAACTTAAATGAAAATCTTTGTTTGAAATTTCCTTGAAATAAGGAAACAAAACCAAAATCAAAACTGAAGCTATTACATACGCCAGGAGTATGGTAAGTAAAGTTTCATAAAATAGTTGTCCTATTAGATTGCGTCCTTTCGCACCATTAATTTTTCGTATACTCGCTTCCATAGTACGCTTAAGGGCTTGAACAGAGGATAAATTCACATAATTAAGTGCTGCGATAAACATCACCAGAAAGCCCAAAGACAATATGACCGTCACGAATTCCCTATTACTGTGCGGAATGGATAACCTTGGGCTCATACCTCCCCTTTCAATCTCATCGGATCCAAGGTGGATATCAGCTATATTTTGGAAATAAAAATTGACCAGCTCTTGTTCCTCTTTTGACACATATTTTTTGACGAAATCATCCTTAAAAGCAAGTATTTCAGAGGGATTTGCACCTTCCTTGAGTAAAACCCAAGTTTGTGTAAATCTTCCGGACCAGGAATTAATAAATCTCTGCCATCCCTCGTCAAATTCTTTGTAAGTACTTAAAACATAGATATTATTAAAACTATAGGATGAATTTCTAGGCATTGGCTTCATTACAGCAATCACTTCTACGTTTCCGAAATTGGTTCCTTCGATGACCTTCCCAACCGCATTTGTAGTACCGAACAGCCTCTGTGCCAGGTCTTCTGTGACAACCATACCCACTGGGTTTTTAGATGACATTGGATCTCCGCTTACGATGTCAAAATCTAATATTTTAAAAATGGAAGGAGTGGCCATTGCCCATTCCCGATCGGCAAACCTTTTCTCTCCAGAGGCAAGAACCTGTGATCCCGTGTAGGTAAGGTGTGCGGTCTCTTCAATCGCTGGGAATTCTTGTTTAAGTGCATCAGCTAAAGGTCCGGGTACTGATAAATACTGATGCATTCCATCCTCTTCCTGTATTTTATTAACCACGCGATATATACGATCCTTTTTTTGATGATAATTATCAATATTACGTTCATCATGAACATACATAAGGACGAAAAAAAGTATAGTAATCCCTATGGCAAGTCCAAAAATATTGACAAAGTAATGACCTATCTCCAGTCGAAAACGGCGGAAATAAATATTAGTATAGTTTCTGAGTAAATTCATTGTCCAATCATTTGAAAATTGTGTTTTTTTAATGTTGATAAGTCTAAATGACCGCAATACATTCCAGATGAAAAATAGCCTGGCAGCGTTAAGTGAAGTATTGGCAACTCTTTTGGAATACATCTCGAAAAGATCCCCTTCTATTTCATCCAGATAATCTTCCCTACAATACCATCGCAAAAAACGTAAAGCCCATTTAGGAGGTTGGATCGCTGCCATCCTAGATTTTTGAAGATTGAATTTGAGGAATGCGTTGATAAATGCCGGTACGTAAATCATGTGAGGCATCCAATACTCTTTTGCCTAAAGCTGTCACAGTATAAAATTTCTTCCTTCTGCCTCCTCGTTCCTCTGTAATACCTCCAAAACGTGAGTTAACAAATCCCTTCTTTTCGAGCCTTTTCAGTGCCACATGTATCGCACTGATGTTGATTTTTTTCCTGGTTTCTTTTGTGAGAAATTCATGAATGGAGACACCGTAAGCTTGGTTATGCTGGGCAGCTGCCGTTAATAAAACGAGCTCTTCAAATTCTCCTAATTGATATTCCATTAAAAAAGCATTTACTTAACAAACGTTAATGTAATTAATAGGTTCTACTTTTGCTAAGTAGTGTCTCTAAGAAAACAGTATTTTTTGAAAGAAAACGACGCTTTTAGACCATAGAGCGTGTTTTTTTGAGATTTCGATGTACTCATAGTTATAGAATCTATTTTGGGGATTTTAATGAAAATACAATAAAACCATAGGTTTACCTTCAATTCATTCAAAATTCATCTGAATTTTTAAGAAACTGGAAAATTGATTCTAAAGTATAAAATAGATTTGATTCATTCTTTTGGTAAAAAACTATGCTGTAGGCGCCAGTAGCGTGTTTTTCGTCTTTTCTTAGAGACACTAAGTAAATAAAATTTCTTACTACTTAGATTAAATTGAAACTTAACGAAATTTTGGATTCTTAAAGCCTTCAAATAGCGGTCCCCTCCAGATAGGTTGGCTTCCTGATCAGCGCAGAGTTTAAGTTTCTATATGCCTATGATCAAGCATGTATTCATGATCTGTATCAACTACTTTTATTATGATAAACACCTTCTCTATTTCTTCCAAAACCTTTTTGATTTTTAAATGGCTGAATAGTAACCTTATCCACTCATGAATCATGTGGGATAAAGTAGCATTCCTTAGGAGGTTACGACAAACAGTACGTTCCTAATCGCTTATATATTTTATGAAGTATATCCTTAAATTAAGAAGGTTAATTAGCAAATTTGGGACATTATGAAAGTCCAGTATATTCTTTTCTTTCTTTTCTTGTGTTTCTCAATTATAGGAAAGGCAATCAATTTTTCCCAGGTAAATATTGCATGGCAATATGATATAAACGCACCGCTTCAGTTTTCACATCGAGTTATTTCGGAAAATAAGAAAATCAGCGTTTTTCTCCGTATTAGAACAGATTCATTGTATAAATGGAATTACGATTTTTTAGTGCAGGATGGGTATGAAACTGAAAATCATAAAGAAATTACTCCCATTAAAATAGACACTTTATTGGATGTTAAAGGTCATGTTGTAGTTAGATTAGATATAATTCGAGAAGTTCCTGACATACTAGTTATTCAAATATCAAGATCCGAAGAATATTACTATTACGATATTGGTTTAAAAATTGGGAAACTTTCCTTCCCATCTATTTACCCCATAGATGAGGAAGGCTTGCCCATATTTGAAAACTTCATTAATCGTTCGGGCTTTAAGTGGATGAATAATCATTCCTTTTATGCAATGAAGTATGAGGATTCAGCTGGGCCAGCAGATCCTCCAATGGCAGATATGAAACCCTTGGCTCCTAGAGCAGATCTTGATACATCTTTTCTTTTTACGGATTTCATTGAATTTGAAGAAAATCATTTTTATACAGTTAGAAAGGACTCTCTAGCTTCCACGGGAGTTACTGTCTTGAGAACTCCTCCATATTATCCTGAATACAGAAAGCTTACTGAGCTAGTTGAATCTATGCTTTATTTAACCAGTGAGGTAGAGATGAAATCGTTACTTAATTCAAAGGATTTGAAGAAAAGCTTTGATTCATTTTGGATCAATAATTTTAATACCAAGCCACGAGCAAGAAATGCAATCAGAACATATTATAATGACGTAGAGGAAGCCAATAAGCTTTTTACGGACTTTAAAGCTGGATGGAAAACTGACAGAGGGATGATATTAATTGTTTTTGGTAAGCCAAATGAGGTTTATCGTACCAATAGCCTTGAGGAATGGTATTATGATTCAGGTGAATTATTTGAATTCACTATTATCTCTTCTTTCTTTTCGTCAAGAACCTACACGCTGAGAAGAAATAAGGCGATGGAAGAAAACTGGTATCGGAAAATAGCTTCAATTCGTAAAGGAATAAATGAATAAAAGATCAGATATTATTTATGGTATCAGGACAGTCATTGAGGCTTTAAAGTCTGGTCAACATCTAGAGCGAGTTTTTATTCAAAAAAATCTAAAGGGAGATCTTTACAAGGAACTCATGTTAAAGTTGCGTTTTACACCTACACCTATTTCTAAAGTACCGCTGGAAAGGATTAATAAATTTACAAGAAAGAATCATCAAGGAGCCGTTGCACTTCTATCGCCAATACAATATCATTCATTAGGTCAGTTAGTGCCATGGCTATTTTTGGAAGGAAAAAACCCTCTTATAGTGGTGTTAGATGCAATTACAGATGTACGTAATTTCGGTGCGATAGCCAGGACGTGTGAGTGCTTTGGGGTTCATAGCATCGTCATCCCTACTAAAGGAGGTGCTCAGGTAAATGAAGATGCCATTAAAACTTCAGCAGGGGCATTGAACCATCAGACTGTATGCCGTGAAAATAACCTAGTGGAAGCAGTGAAGTTTCTTCAAGAATCAGGATTTCAAATTGTCGCTTGTTCTGAAAAGACTCAAAATAACTTAAATAAAGTGGATTTCACGGGACCTACGTGCTTAATGCTTGGTTCCGAAGAGCGTGGAATATCTCAAGGGTTAATGGATATTTCCAATAGCATTGTGAAGATTAAAATGAGCGGAAAAATAGCTTCGCTAAACGTTTCGGTTGCGGCCGGTATAGCGCTTTACGAAATACAACGTCAACGATACTAAATGTATTTTTCACCTTTTTCAGTTCTAACATCTGTGATAAATTCTCTAAACACCGATGAATCCTCTTTTCTGCATATTAATAATACATCGTCAAAATCAGCTATTAGAAAACCACTTGCACCCTGAACCACTACAACCTTGTCTTTTTTAGCTTTGATGTAGTTGTCTCTGGAATCATATAGAATAGCATTGGCTTCAACTACATTATCATTTTCATCCCTTTTTTTTATCTCGTGAAGTGCATTCCAGGATCCTAAATCCGACCAACTAAAATTACCGGGGACTACATATACGTTATCTGACTTCTCCATGATCGCATAATCAATGGATATGCTTTTGCATTGACTATAAGCTTGTTGCACAAAGCTTTTTTCTTCTTCGGTAAAATAATAAGGCAGCCCGTCTGCAAAGACTTTTGCAAGCTCTTCATCATACTTTTCAAAGGCATGAACGATAGCTCCCACTGACCAGACAAATATTCCGGAATTCCATAAAAAATCCCCACTTTCTAAAAATTTAGCTGCTAATTCTAATTCAGGTTTTTCTGTAAAGGTTTTTACTTTTTTTATAGGATTTCCGGGATTACTATGATACTGAATATATCCATATCCGGTTTCCGGTCTATTTGGGCGAATACCAATGGTCAATAATTTTTCATTTTTTTGAACAACCTGCGTTGCTATTCGAACAACATCATGAAACTCTTTCTCCTTGAATATTATATGATCGGAAGGACTAACAACAAGCGTTGCATTCTGGTCTTTTTTAAAAATTTTATAACAAGCATAGGCTATGCAAGGAGCCGTGTTTCTTTTCTGAGGTTCTAAAAGGACTTGATTTTCACTGATTTCGGGGAGCTGTTCCCTTATTATATTCTTATATTTAAAGTTAGAGACGATCCAAATTTTGTCAGAGGGGGTAATTTCGAGAAATCGATCAAAAGTCATTTGAAGTAATGATCTACCAGCGCCTAAAACATCGAGAAATTGCTTAGGTTTAGTGTCCCGACTGTAAGGCCAGAAACGGGTTCCACTTCCACCTGCCATAATCACGACGTAAACATTTGTACTCATAAAATTTTAGATAGAATTTTATATTAAAATATAAGTGTATGCACAAATATAATCTCATCTAAATGCGAACACGATTAGGAGGACTCTTGCTTGTTGATTTGTTTGGCAAGAAGGATTTAATTAACTTTTATTTACATCCAAATGGAAACAAACCTCAAAGTGAGCCTTAAGGATAACCTTAAAAGAGTATTTGGTTATGATAAATTCAGAGGAAAACAAGAAGATATCATTACTCATCTGCTAGGAGAAAACAATACCTTCGTGATAATGCCCACTGGAGCAGGCAAGTCACTTTGCTATCAGCTACCTGCAATTGTAAAAGATGGTGTTGCCATTGTGATCTCTCCTCTCATTGCCTTGATGAAAAACCAGGTGGATCAGATGAATGCAGTCGGTGTTCATGCAAGGTTCTTAAATTCTACACTTACTAAAGCTGAAAATACCAGAGTCAAGAAAGACACTATCAATGGCATTGTAAAACTTCTTTACGTAGCGCCGGAATCACTGACTAAGGAAGAAAATATAGCTTTTTTAAAGCAATCAAAGATTTCGTTCGTAGCTATTGATGAAGCTCATTGCATTTCCGAATGGGGTCATGATTTTAGACCAGAATACAGAAGAATCAAAGATATCATCGCCCAACTTGGCGACATACCTATGATTGCTTTGACCGCAACAGCTACTCCAAAAGTTCAGCAAGACATACAGAAAAATCTTTCTATGGACAATGCTAAGCTGTTCAAGTCTTCATTCAACAGAACTAACTTATATTATGAAGTTCGTCCTAAAAAAGATGCTAAGAAGCAATTGATAAAATTTGTAAAGAGTTATAAAGGAGAGTCTGGCATTGTCTATTGCCTTAGCAGGAAAAAAGTAGAAGAGATTGCAGAATTTCTTAAAGTAAATGATGTAAAAGCCGCACCTTATCATGCAGGTATGGAAGCAAAAGAGCGGATGAAAAATCAAGATGCTTTCCTCAATGAAGATATGGATGTTATTGTGGCTACTATAGCATTTGGAATGGGTATTGATAAACCTGATGTTAGGTTCGTTATACATTATGACGCTCCCAAATCTATTGAAGGATATTATCAAGAAACAGGCCGCGCCGGCCGAGATGGAATAGACAGCAACTGTCTTATGTTTTACTCATACAACGATATACTCAAACTAGAAAAGTTTAACAAAGACAAAGCAGTAACGGAGAGGGAAAACGCAAGGCACTTATTGGATGAAATGGCTTTTTATGCAGAGTCAGCAATCTGCAGGAGGAAACAGCTACTTCACTATTTTGGAGAAGAATATGAAGAAGATAATTGTGGCCAATGCGATAACTGTGTACATCCCAAAGAGCGATTTGAGGGCCAGGAAATGATTGAGATTGTGGTTCAAGCCGTGAAACAAACCATCGAAAGGTTTGACATCGATCACCTTGCAGCGGTGATTGTTGGAAAATTTACTCAACATGTGAAGAGCTACGGTCACCATAAGCTCGATGTCTTTGGGAAAGGAAAAGAAATTAACAAAACAGAAGATTTCTGGAAATCCATTATCCGTCAAACTTTATTGCACGAGTTTCTAAAAAAGGATATCGAGAATCCTTCGATATATAAGGTTTCCGAAAGAGGCGAGAATTTTTTGAAGGATCCGTATTCACATAAATTATCTAAAGATCATAAATATGAATCTGAAGGTGAGGAGGAAGAAAGTGATCGAGTGCCTGTAAATTCAGCTGCTTACGACAGGGTCCTTTTCGGAATGCTTAAGGCCTTACGGAAAGATGTAGCGCACCAAGAAGATATCCCTCCATACGTTATTTTCAGCGATCCGTCTATGGAAGAGATGGCTACCGTGTATCCTACGTCCATGGATGATCTTAAGCAGATTGTTGGAGTAGGTGAAAGTAAGGCCAGGAAATTTGGTCAACCATTTTTGGAATTAATAGAGGATTACATTGAAGAAAATGACATCATCACTGCTTCGGATGTATTAGTGAAAACCTCAGGCAAGAAGTCTGCAAACAAAATATATATTATTCAGCATATTGATCAAAAGATGGATTTTGAAGAGATCGCGGAAGCCAGGAATATGACCTATGAGCAAGTGATAGAGGAGGTAGAAAACATTTGTTATTCAGGCACTAAGCTCAATATTGACTACTATATTGATCAGCTTTTAGACGATGAAAGACAGGACGATATTTATGACTATTTCTTAAATGCAGAATCGGATAGTTTAACGGATGCTATGGAGGAATTAAGCGAATATTATTCAGAAGATGAAGTTCGATTGATGCGTATTAAATTCATGTCTGAGTATGCTCATTAGTCTGTTTTTGACAAAACGAGACCTTGAACGTAATTACCAATTCTTAAAATACTTTCAATGAATGTTTTGATCCTTGGCTCAGGCGGTCGTGAACATGCTTTGGCATGGAAGATAAAGCAAAGCCCAAAATGCAGTAGCTTATTTGTTGCACCAGGTAATGGAGGCACAAATCAGATCGCTACTAATCTTGCTATTGATATAAAAAAATTTGAACAAGTAGCTGCAACAATTAAAGAAAATGACATCGAATTGCTCTTAGTAGGACCTGAGGATCCCCTGGTCCACGGTATAGTTGATTTTCTCAAAGAAGATAAGGAGCTTGATGACCTCAAAATTATAGGGCCGAATGTTGCAGGAGCGAAGCTAGAAGGGAGTAAGGCATATGCCAAGGAGTTTATGAAAAGGCATGGTATTCCAACAGCTGAAGCAAAAACGGTTACCAAAGAAAACTTGAAAGAGGTTTCTAAACACATGGAACAGCTCGATCCTCCTTATGTATTGAAAGCGGATGGACTTGCTGGTGGCAAAGGAGTGATTATCACTGAAGAGTTGATAGAAGCAAGAAGTATCCTTCGTGATTTGATAGAAGATAGAAAATTTGGTAATGCAAGTGAAAAAGTACTCTTAGAACAATTCCTAAAGGGAATTGAAGTTTCATTTTTTGTGCTCACAGATGGAAAGGATTATCGCATACTTCCTGAAGCCAAAGACTATAAACGAATAGGGGAAAAAGATACAGGGCTTAATACAGGAGGTATGGGTGCGGTTTCACCTGTCATTTTCGCTGATAAAACGTTTAAGGAAAAAGTAAATAAACGAATAATTAAACCCACTATTGATGGGTTACAAAAAGATGGAATAGATTATTGTGGATTCATTTTTTTCGGGCTTATAAATGTTAATGGAGACCCCAGCGTCATTGAATATAATGTGCGGATGGGAGATCCAGAGACCGAGGTAGTGCTTCCACGAATCAAGAATGATTTTCTAGACTTATTGATCGCAACAGCTAATGGGAAGCTCATTAATACAGAAATTGAGTGTGAAAGATCTACAGCTTCCACGGTGGTTTATGTTAGTCGAGGCTATCCTGAATCTTATGAAAAAGGACATGAAATAACTTTGGGAAATGTAAAAATAGTACTTCCATTTCATGCTGGTACCGCTATTAAAGATGGGAAGCTTGTGACGAATGGAGGAAGGGTGATGGCCTTGACAGGTTTAGGAAAAAACCTGAAAGAAGCTTTGAGCAAATCCTATGCTGGAGGAAAGGAAATCAACTGGGAGGGAAAGAAATTTCGCCAGGATATTGGATTTGACTTGAAAGCTTTGGGTCAATAGGATGCAAAATTCCAATCGAATGAATTAGTTTAGGGTAATTATGGGATGTATTAATTGTGGAACGAATGGATCTGCTGGATGCAATAACAACGGTCATTGTTTATCAGGTGGGTGCAATAAACTAAATGTATTTGATTGGTTGTCTAATATGGATGCACTAGCACTGCATCGATTTGACGTGGTAGAGGTTCGATTTAAGAATGGTCGCAAAGAATTTTACAGAAATTCTAGCAAACTTGATATTATTACAGGTGATCTTATCGTCGTAGATGTGCCAAATGGACACCATATGGGATATGTATCTCTTCAAGGAGAATTAGTAAGATTACAAATGTTGAAAAAAGGGATTCAGGATGATGATTCAATAAGGGGGATATATCGGAAGGCAACTACTCGAGACCTGGAAAGATGGGAAAAGGCGCGAAACCGAGAGTATTCGGTGATGTATCGAACGAAGGAGATTATCCTGGAAACTGAACTGGAAATGAAGCTTACAGATGTAGAATTTCAGGCAGATGGAGGAAAAGCTACCTTTTTTTACTCCGCAGAAGGAAGAGTAGACTTTCGTAAGCTCATTAAAATTCTTGCTGAAGAGTTTAAGGTACGAATAGAAATGCGGCAGATAAGCGTACGACAAGAGGCTGGAAGAATTGGAGGTTTGGGTGTATGTGGAAGAGAGTTGTGCTGTAGTACTTGGTTAAGCGAATTTAAAAATGTATCCACTTCTGCTGCTCGCTACCAAAATTTGTCACTTAATCCCAATAAACTCTCTGGACAGTGTGGCCGGCTAAAGTGCTGTTTGAATTATGAACTGGACACCTACACAGAAGCTTTAAAAGACATTCCCGAGATGGATGAGCCACTCCTAACCAAACGTGGTGAAGCGCATCTTCAAAAAACCGACATCTTCAAAAAAATTATGTGGTTTGGCTATAATGATGATAATAACTGGTATGCAGTTGGTGTGAAGCGTGTAGAGGAGATACAGTTAATGAATAAGAAAGGTAAAAAACCTTTCAGTTTATCAGAAAATGATTCGACTGCAGAAAAAGTGGAAGCACCATCCATTAACAGTGATCTGGAAGCAATAGACAAGAAATTTAGTAAAGGAATTAATAGCAAAAATAAACGAAAGAAGGGTCGATTTAAGGATAAGAAAAAACAAGAGAAGAACAGTCAATGAAATATTTCTCAGTAATTATTCTGAGTGTTTTTATCTTATCCTGTGATTCTACCAGGGTTTATAATGATTTTAATGATCTGGATAATGCTTATTGGCATATGGACTCGGTGCAGCATTTCTCTTTTAAGATAGAGGACACTATAAAAAAGTATAATATCCTCGCCACTTTCCGAAATTCCTCAAGTTATCCATTCTACAATATTTATTTTCAATATTCCTTAAAGGACTCATCTAATCACACCTTAGAAAAAAAACTAACAGAGCTCAACTTCTTTGATCCTAAGACAGGGGAACCACTTGGAAGTGGTCTTGGAGATCTATTTGATCATACCTTTCCTTTAGAAGAAAATTATACTTTCAGAGAACCAGGTGAATACAGGCTCGCGCTCCAACAGTTTATGCGAATGGATACCTTACCTTTTATTCTTTCAGTGGGAGCCAGAGTAGAATTCTCTGAGTAAGTGAATCTTTCTGGCATTGAACTCGTTTGTAATTTTTGCGACTTTTAGGTAAGCATACCAGTTTATTTTTAGGAATTTGTGAAATAAATTTGGTTAAGTCTTTCTACAAAACTTTGTAAGCATCACTCCAAAATGGTTAAATTTCTTAGCTTTTTATCTAAAGATTAATTTTATTGATATACGTCTATTCTCCTGATGGTTAGCTTCACTACAATCTTTTTCATCACAGCTATTGAATGTTCGAGTTTCACCAAAATCTGAAGTTTTGATTCTCGATTTATCTATTCCATTTTTGATTAGATAATGCATTGCAGATTTAGCTCGTCTTTTCGCTAAGCGATCATTATAGCCCAGAGACCCTCTTACATCCGTATGACTAGCCAGATCAACTTTAGCATCCATATTTACTTCCATGAACGCGACCAACTCATTCAGGCCAGCCGCAGCGTCCTCACGAATGTTATACTTATCAAAATCATAAAAGATATTTTCTAAAACTAATGTCTCTCCTATCATATATTGGTCTTTTATAAAATTTTCTTTCAATTTTTCAAGCTCTATCCCTTCATATAATTGATAAGAAGATGAATCTTTCCGATAAAATACCTGACTTATGAGACCATTATTTTTGACTACTAAAAAATCTGCAATTCCTGCTATTTCCCTAAGAAGAGGTAGATCATAAACCAACCATAAAATATCAGTTGGTTGTTTTTTAGTGGCAATTGACACGCTATCTGGTACATATCCTTGAGCTGCCCCGGCAGCCTTAAAACTGGAACCTTTCAATGCTCTGAATACAATAGTATTACCGGTCTTCTCTTGAACTAATTCAGCGATATCGGGAGGAAAAATTTCATTTATTTTAATGTTTCCTGAAAGCGGTTCTCTGGTAAGGCTATCAATTAAGTTAACTCTTATGAAATAATCATAGATGGTAACATCATAAATGTCGTCATTACCTGTTCCTCCCTCTCTGTTACTACTAAAATAACCATGGCTTTTACCTCTTTTTAAGGTAATCCCAAAATCATCTGCATTGGTGTTGACCGGAAATCCGAGATTTCTGGGCTTACCAACTTTATTTGAAAGATCAAGTCTGAAAAGATCGAGTCCGCCCAGACCTTCCAGACCATTACTGGAATAATACAAGAGACTATCATCGTGTAAAAAAGGAAACATTTCGTCTTTTGAAGTATTAAATCTCGGACCCAAATTTTCGGGAGCTTGCCATTGTCCGTTTTGGTACTCACTTTTCCATAAATCTACGCCTCCAATTCCGCCTGGCATATCACTTGCAAAATAAAGTGTATTACCATCCGCAGTTATTGCCGGATGTCCTGTACTGTAGTTATTGCTATTGTAAAGAAATTCTTTGGGCTTACCCCAACGTTTTTCTCCTGTCGCCTTAGAAAAATACAGTTTTAACATGTTTACCCCTTCTTCTGATGCACCTGCATCGCTTGCTAGGTAATTGTTCCTGGTAAAGATCATTCGCTCACCCTGTGCGTAATATACGGGTGGTCCTTCATGCATTCTGGAGTTAATTTTTCGTTGGATTTTCTCTGGGGAACCTTCTCCTCCTTTGACAACAAAAAGATCAAGGAAATTGCTTCCATCCCATTTGTACTCAGGCTTCATCAGTCCGGCAGATTTCCTTCCCGAAACAAATACAAGATCATCATTCAAGTAGGCAGGACTGAAATCTTTTTCTTCACTGTTGAAATAAGATTCTACAATATCAAAAGCAACTTTATTGACATAAAATCTTTCTATATCCCTTAAAGCTTTGGCTTGCTTGTCAATCCAATCCTGATGATGTTCGTATTTTTCAAAAACCGCTGCAGCTGAATCATACTTTCCATTGGCACTGAGAATTTGACCGTAGTTTAACATATTTGTTTCAGTCAAAACATTACTACCAAGCACTTGCTTATACCATTTTTCAGCATCCAGTGTTTGATTCATACGACGATAACTATCTGCGATTCTTAATTTAATCGAGTCACTGTCATATTCTTTTAAGGCTTCATTGTAAATCCTGATCGCTTTTGGGAAATTATAATTTTGGTAGAAAAAGTCTGCCCGATCTTTAAGCCTCAGAAAAGCTTTTGATGGCCTTTTTTGCTGAGACCAAGCCATAATAGATAGAAATAAAATTAGAGCTAAACCAGTATATTTTTTCATAATAATTAGAAGTAACGAGGTGTTAAAATTTTCTTCGTAGGGAAAGAGAATACATAATTCAGCATTACTTCATGAGATTGATTATTTATCTCGGTTAACGTAAAATCTGTTGCGTAACTAAACTGCATTTGAGGAGTAATTTGAAAACCTACAATTCCATCAATACTATCCAAAGATCTGTATGATATTCCTACCCAAAGTATGTTTTTAATTAAAGCATTGGCATTCAAGTCAATCTGAACAGGGGCATTTTCCACAGATTTGACTAGGACATTCGGCTTTAAAATCAAATCTTGATTGATATTGAATGCATATCCAATATATCCGTAGTAATGTCTTATTAGTTTCGAAAAATTACCATCGGGATCATTCACATCCAGCTTCCTATCTAAAATCTGTGGGACTGAAACACCAATAAAAAATCGATCATTATGAAGCATTAACCCAGATCCGAAATTCCATTTAAACTCATTTATATCAGCAAGATTATCTCCTGGATCAAAAACTCCATTTTCTGCCCTGCTGTATTTTATTTGGTAATTGTGTGTGCTGAATTGAAGCCCCATGGACAATTTAAGGTTCATATCAACTTGTATCCTGTAAGCATAACTAAAATAACCGCCATGCTCAGTAGAGAGACCAAGTTCATCTCTAAAAAATATGGCCCCAAGGGATATAGGTCTACCATTAATAGGACTATGAATAGAGGCTAATTGGGTATTCGGAGCGCCTTCAAAACCAACCCATTGATTCCTGTAGAGAAAACTCAAACTGATCCCTTCATGAACTCCGGCATAGGCAGGATTTAAGGCAAGCCCATTGAACATATAATGTGTTACCATAAACTCTTGCTGCGCGAAAGCCTTTTGTGCTCCCAGCACCATCAACAAGAAAACTATTTTTTTGAAGCTTTTCATATGTATATACAGTCTATTTTCAGTTCCACACATGGAATTCCTATAAGCTCATTCATCCTCTATTAGTATGCTAAGGATTCTAAGTTTATGCTCATTTCATGCTTAAATCATTTTTTAATTACCAAAAATCCTTTTTGTACTGGACTACCATCTTCTTTGTTTATGACATAATAGTAAGTACCGTCGGGCAGGCCGCCATTATTGCTTAAAAACCCTGTGTTAGAGGCTCCGGTGAAGTTTTTTTGAAGCTCATCGTTTCGATAGCCTTTAATCTCCCAAACGACATTCCCCCATCTGTTATAAATGGTCACCGAATTATTAGGGAAATTTTCAATTCCCTCTATGACAAGTCCATCATTGATTCCATCTCCATTTGCGGTGATTACCAATGTTGTTTCAAAATCTCCACACTCGTCCGAATCCAGGTAATCCGGTATACCCTCATTATCACAGTCATCATTTGTTAGATCGCCATCTTCATTAGCATCTTCATCCGGGGTGTCTATTCCATCACCGTCATCGTCAGTATCCAAATAATCCGGTATTCCATCTCTGTCAGTATCATCATCTGTAGGATCATCATCACCGTTATAGTTTTCATCCTTGGTCAAAATACCATCTCCATCATCATCCACATCCAGATAGTCAGGTATTCCATCACCATCAGAATCGTTATTGGCAGGACCTCCCTCTACATCACTTCCCACTTCTTCCGCATCTGTAACACCATCTTCATCGGTATCCATCGGCAACACTGTTATGGTAAATATTGCTTGCTCACACTTCACCGGTATTCCATCATCACACACCTCAAATGTGAACGTAGCATTTCCTTCAAATCCGGGCTCAGGAACATAATCAAACGTGCCTTCTAAGGTAAATGTAAGTGTTCCATTACTCACGTCATCTACCAAAGTAAAGGCCAGGCTATCCAGGTTAGAATCCGTGACGAAATCGGCTAATGTTGAAGATATTCCATCTATTGAATCTACGGTTACACTTGTATCCATTATCATTGGTCGGTCATTAGGAATAATAGCAATGGCCACTATTTCTTGAACACATTCTATCGGTGCACCATTATCACACACTTCATAATTAAACATGACATCTCCTGTAAAACCCATTACCGGTGTAAATATGAATGTACCTAGGTTCATCGATAAAGTACCTTGGGTGGCCGGATCAGGCGCAGTCGCTTCCACTACGGTAAAGCTTAAATCATCTCCTTCAATATCTATTACATTGTCTGACAAATCACCACCTATTTGCTGGTCTTCATTTGTTGTTACGATCTCTGGTGTTGCGATCGGAGCATCATTTATTGCATTAACGGTGATGGTGACCACTTCCTGGGCACACATTTGAGGGGTACCATCATCACATACCTTATAATTAAAAGTTATTATTCCATAAAAATTTTCGGCAGGAATAAATGTATAAGTTCCATCAGGATTCATTATCAATGTTCCCTCGGTTGCAGGATCTGGTTCCGTACCGGCGACAACAGCGAAAATAAGACTATCTCCTTCTATATCAATTACCGTGTCCGAAAGGGTTCCGCTCACTAATGTATCTTCATTCGTCGATAGCGCCTCTCCTGCGACTATCGGAACATCATTTACATAATCTACTGTTATGTGGATGATCTCTGTATCGGTACCTCCTTTTGGATCTTCTGATGTTATTTCAATTGAAGCACTGCCATTAAATTCTGCATTGGGATTGAATGCAGCTCCTTCCAACGCTGCATTAATTTCTGTCAGGGTAACACCTGTAACAACAATTAATTCAATTTCTTTGTCGGTAATGTTTAGCCCGGATGTGTCCTGTAATAGCAAGACACCATTTGTTACATTAATGCTGACAGTTTGTAGGTCGTCATCCAGGTCATCAATTGTGATGGCATTGCTATTGGTCACACTAAAAGTTAATATTTCATCCTCATTCACGGATTCATTTGAATTAGAGATCATCACATCCGGAGCGGTGTCATTATCTATTACCGTTACATTTGCCGGAGTAGTATCAACTTTCCCGCCAACCCCAAAATTAAGCATTGCAGTTAATGTTTCATTCCCTTCAATAAGCGCATCATCATTGACTACCAAGTCTATAAATATGCTGCTAAGCCCATCACTTATTACTACGTTATCGGGAAGAGCTGTCGCTATATCCGCCTGAACGGCAGATCCAGAAAACGAAATACTTGCTGAAATATCGGAACCTGTTGCATTCGTTAGCGTGGTACCAACACTATCAGTCAATTGTATTCTATACTGCACATTAGTTCCATCTTCATCTCCATTCTGAGTTGTAGATATTTTTATCGTTACAATATCATCATCGTCAGTAACTGCGGCATCTGCACTTGCTGTTAAAATGCTTCCCGTAATTGGATTGTGTATTGTTGCTCTTATTAATTCATCTCCTTCAATTAAAATGTCATCAAAGACCGCTAGCGCAATGGTTGCACTACTTTCCTCTTCCAGTATTGAAATACTAGTAGGATATATAGAAGAGAAATCTGTCTGCTCAGCCTCTGTCAACCCTGTGAAATCAGTACTTATGGTAAGTGGGGTTCCTGTACTATTTATAAGGCCATTACCTGATCCATCCTCTAAACGAACGGTATATATCACATCATTGCCTTCTTCTGTTCCATCTTGGATTTTTACAATAACCCATCCAGGTATATCATTATCATGAATCATTCCTAAACCTGTATCTGTGACCACCACCTTATTATTGATGTTACCAGCTCCTGGCGCCATACTAGCTGTAAAGGTTTCTGGATTTTCAATTTGAAAATCATCTTGAGTACTTACTATTACTGTCTGAGAACCAGCTACTCCACCTATAAATATTAGGGTCTGTGTGGTGGTAGTATAATCGGCAGAAGATGCCGTTCCACCACCAAAACTTATATCTACTACTACATCACCTTCAACATCATTATCTAAAGTCACTGAGAAGGAGATATCTCCACCTTCGGTAATGGTTGCATCATTTATCAAGACTTCAGCAGTGTCATTATCTGTAACGGTACCGGCGGCGATATCAGTGGTAATCGATACGTCACTGTTGCTCGGATTGCTGATCTGCGCGATCAGCGTTTCTGTATCTGCTTCCAGCAAGGCATCGTCGATCACCGGGATACTGATGGTGCCCACATTTGTCCCATCGGCCACACTTACTTGCGCCGATCCGGAGATCGCGGTGTAGTCACTTCCACTGGTCGCAGTGCCGGTGCCCAGATCCTCAAAATCAAAGGTGATCACACCGCCGGTATGGTTGACCTCAGACAACGTCACCGTGTACACTATCGCAACTGAGCCTGTTTCATTGCCTTGCGTGGTGACGCTCAAGGCAGCAGTGGCGGTTTCGTCATCGATAATCGTACCTGTGGCGGTGGCGGTAGTGATCGATACGTCCCCGTTGCTGGGGCTGCTGATCTGCGCCGTCAGCGTTTCCGTATCTGCTTCCACCAAGGCATCGTCGATCACTGGGATACTGATGGTGCCCACATTTGTCCCATCGGCCACACTTACTTGCGCCGATGCGGAGATCGCGGTGTAGTCACTTCCACTGGTCGCAGTGCCAGTGCCCAGATCCTCAAAATCAAAGGTGATCACACTGCTGGTATGGTTAACCCCAGACAACGTCACCGTGTACGCTACCGCAACCGTTCCCGTTTCATTGCCTTGCGTGGTGACACTCAAAGCAGCGGTGGCCGTGTCATCATCGGTAATGGTACCTGTGGCGGTCGCGGTGGTAATCGTAACACTGCTTTTGCTCGAATTGCTGATCTGCGCAATCAGCGTTTCCGTATCTGCTTCCAACAAGGCATCGTCGGTGACCGGGATACTGATGGTGCCCACATTCGTCCCATCGGCCACACTTATTTGCGCCGACGCGGAGATCACCGTGTAGTCACTTCCACTGGTTGCAGTGCCAATGCCCAGATCCTCAAAATCAAAGGTGATCGCACCGCCGGTATGGTTAACCTCAGACAAGGTCACCGTGTACACTACCGCAGCCGAGCCATCTTCATTGCCCTGCGTGGTGACACTCAAGGCAGCAGTGGCGGTTTCGTCATCGGTAATGGTACCTGTGGCGGTTGAGGTGGTAATCGTTACGTCCCCGTTGCTGAGGCTACTGATCTGCGCAATCAGCGTTTCTGTATCTGCTTCCAGCAAGGCATCGTCGGTCACCGGGATACTGATGGTGCCTACATTCGTCCCATCGGCCACACTTACCTGCGCCGATCCGGAGATCGCGGTGTAGTCACTTCCACTGGTCGCGGTGCCGGTGCCCAGGTCCTCAAAATCAAAGGTGATCGCACCGCCGGTATGGTTAACCTCAGACAAGGTTACCGTGTACACTACCGCAACTGAGCCTGTTTCATTGC
>JBCDKO010000014.1:0-39033 GCA_038746525.1 Bacteroidota bacterium | reverse complement strand
GAATGGGTAGACGCCAAAAAACGACTCACGCTGCATTTTACTCCAACCTATTCTTCATGGCTCAATCAAATAGAAATATGGTTTAATATTTTGAGTAAAGATGTCCTTAAAGGGGGCATTTGGCACTCCAAACAACAACTTATGCAATATGTAGATACCTACAACAAAACCAGAGCTAAACCTTTTGAGTGGACGTACAATGGTAAAAGTAAATGAAATACAAAATCATCACACTAGCCAATACTTTTATTTTCTTGAAAAATTTATTGAAGATAAAATTGATTATAATTATCCTATCGATTATAACCTTCTACCGCAAAGTCTATTAAATATTAACGGAAGTTAGAATGAATTACTTAATAATTATCATATGTATGCTGCTGTCAAGCTGTGCCAACGCGCAAAAAAACGATAGTATATTTAGTGATCCTTATGAGAAGGCAGGTCTAAAAGTAGGCTCAGAGAAATTTCAAAGTGATACTAAAAATATTAGAATGCAAATTCCTAAAGATTGTAATAACGGTAAAGTTTTTATCCAATTAAATATTTCTAAAGATGGTGAAATACTTCATAATAGTCAAGTGCTTAAAGGGTTATGTAATAAGCTAGATTCCATAGCCATAGTTATATTGAATGAATATGAATTCTTTCCAGCAAAAAAGAATGGTGTACTCTTTGAATCTGCAATCGTTTTACCAATTTATTTTGGAACTGAAAATTAGCTAAAAGAGAATCTTGTAAAGACAATACATAATTGGCGAAAAATGCCAGCTATATGTTGAACAAACCCAACTTTTGAAACGAAGAATATAATGTAGATACCTTTTTAGATAAAAGTGAATTAGCTTTTAGATGTGCCTAGCAAATAGCCGACTAGCCAAACATACCCCTAAAAAGAAACCTGAAGCTCCCTCGGGATCGGGAGGATCAGGGCCTAATCATGCTGGATTTGGGAATAGCTGGGTTCCTACTGGAGGTGGGAGCTTTGATTATGTCCCTGATCTTCCATCAGGAGGTTCTGGAGGTGGAGTGGTTTTTATCATAAAGATGATTTATAAGCAGAGGAGCCTCCGGCGGATTTTTTAGCAAGAACTGCTTGTGATTCTGGATCACCTGAATCTTTCTGTCCTGGTGACCTTTATCCAGATGCAATTGAAGGGGATGCTAATTGCTCTTCTAATCCGATTGGAGTACTTGATCCAGTTACTTTTATAGAAGGTTATGTTAGCAATGAAAATGGAGAGTGTGTCGAAGAGTGTATGATTAATGGATTAATCGATGATTTCGGAGAATGCCAACAGTATGGTGATTTAACTTCTTGTGAAAAAAAGCTTTTTCATAAGTATACCGATATGGTTTATAAATGTCTCTCAAAACCATACTGCGTTGAATATTCATCAAGACTAGCAGCTTATTCATCTTTGAAATGTATCGGCTGCCACTCTCAATGAGGTATTTACGGTGACGCGTATAGGTGCGTAGCTTTCCTGTAAAAAGGTCGGGCTGAAAACGGTTAAATAATAACTCAATACTGTGTAGCAATTGTAGCCATTTGCAATCAACAACATCGGTTTTATGTCCCTTTACATTTTTACATGGCGGGCATTGACTAAAACAACTTCAAAACCCATAATCTTGAAGCATCACAAATAATGGCCTCCAATAAAAGCCTGTCGATGCTAAAGCAACTGTTTTTACTTTATGAGACTACAGATACTGGGCAATTTGATGTAGATCTTCAGTACATACACCAAACTCTGAAACCTTGTCCTGAGTATACACACACAAAATGGCTCTTACTGCCTATGTCTATTCCCTCTGCATGTGGAGCTTATCATACAACGCCAGAAACCTAGATTTTAAAGATATTCATGGATTTAAAAATCAGATGAAATCGATAATAATGTAATAAGTGTTTGAATTATATAGTGAAGATTTAGCATCATTTCCCACTTTTCACTCATTTAGAACTAGCGATAAAACGGCTAGAATAACGTACTTGTTTGCGCATAAAACCAAATTCATTGAAAGTGCAAGAGAAAGGTATTTCAGAAAAATCTTCCAAAAGTCAACTGCTTTTGGCAATGAAAGATCAGAAAAATATCCCTACTTTACAAATAGCTGAATAGTAACTTTTTCATTTTGGTCAGTTCACTAACTTCAACGCCTTTTATACCCAATATGTCAGTGTCTATCTCACCAGCTTATTCCCGGATTTAGTCTCTTATCAGCGATTTGTATCCTTAAAGAAAAAGGTAGCCGTTCCCTTAATGATGTTTCTCAAAACCAAAGGTTTAGGGAAGTGCAGAGGTATCTCAGTTTTGTCGATTCAACACACTTTAAGCTGTCATAATCGAAGAATACATCAACATAAAACCTTCAAAGAAGCAGCAGAAAGAGAATCGGCTGTTCTTTGGTTTCAAGCTTCATCTTGTTATCAACGATAAAGGGGAAATCCTTTCATTCTTGCTGATTAAAGGCAATGTGGATGATAGAGACTTCAAAGCGATGAAATCCATGACTGAAAACATGTTTGGGAAACTGTTTGCTGATAAAGGCTATATCTCTAAGAAACTATCAGACTTGCTTTTTGGAAATAGAATACAGCTAGTGGCCAAACCCAAAAAGAACATGAAAAACATCAATTTGAGTCAATCCTATAAGATATTACTCCGAAAACGGGCGATTATAGAATCGGTCTATGATGAGCTAAAAACATCTGCAAAATCCAACATACCAGACATAGATCTCTGGCTAACTTCCTAATCAATATTATGGCAGCTCTCTCTGCCTATAGCTTCTTCCCTAAAAAGCCTTCTCTCAACATCCAGTTCGAAACCGAAAACCCGCAACTTCAATTGGTCGCTTAAGCGATATTCACGTTAAAGTAGCAGTATCGTTAGAGAAATAACCAATTGGGGTGTCCTCCAAAGCCGGGATTGGTAGATCTTCTTTTGATAAGAAAGCAGTGTTTCCATGCATTTCTCAGGCGGTGAAATATCTGGGCAACTGCAAATACAATTAAAATTTTGCTGATGTGGTTTTCAAAATAAAAAGCCCGAAGACCATAGGGTGGTATTAATATCCTCTTTGTGGAATTTATACCTTCTGCAGTTGGGTTAATGCAAAGCTGATGGTCAAAATTGTATTAGAAGAAGTACCGTTTTAAATCAAAAAATATGTATTCAAAAAAAAGTCAATCATTAGAAATACTGGTATCGGGGCAGTCAAAAATTTCTCAACTTAAGAAATTGAATAAGAGTGTGGTTACTGTAATCAAATATCTCTTGAAAAACTAAACTTTTTGTAAAAAAGAATTATAAAATTCTTGTATTTATTAGTAAAAAGACCTGTCATTTTTTCAAAAAAAGAAAAAGAAAGCATACGATTTTTAGGGATTACATATTTTAATGTGATTCAGTGCAAATCATCAAAATTTGCATTTTGAATTGCAAAATTTTATTCTCTAACTTTACTTTACCTAAGAATATTTGGCGTTTTTTCAGGGTATTTGCCGATTAAACGTTTTTGAATCATCATACATACAAAATCCTTTGCTATTATAAACTTAAAAATCATCGACAAATGACCAATCACCTTTCTATACGCTCAGATCCCCCCCCAATCTCCTGAAACTGTTCATGAGAAAAGGAATTGAAGATGCTACAACATCTTTAAATACAATATGAGAATGCATTTCCGGTCTTAAGGCTGAAATGTTCGTCGTGTTATTCACCTTTCATAAAAAAAACCAGCAGTGCTACAACACCGCTGGCGTAAAAAGCCATTGGACATGAATTGATTAAATCAATCATATGGCTTTTGTTTCTAACCGAATTCTAAAACCTAATTAAAAACATCTACAAAATATGAAAATTTCTTTACTAACAAGTACTATTCAAGTACTTAATCAAATAAATCAAGGCAGATTTCGTGGGCTTGTCTTTATTATGACATCATTACTTGCCATTTCACAAGCTTTTGCTCAAAAGAAGATAAGTGGTCAAGTAGTAGATTCAGAAAGCGGAGAAGGCTTTCCGGGAGCCAATATCGTTATCAAGGGTAGTGCCCTCGGTACGATTACTGACTTTGAAGGTAATTTTACTTTGACTGTTCCCGATGAAAACACAATCTTGGTGGTTTCCTATATCGGCTTTGACAGTCAGGAAGTGATCGTTGGAACTAAAACAGAATTGAATGTGAGTTTGTCGCCAAATACAACTCAGCTTTCAGAAGTCGTTATAACAGCACTCGGAATAGAGCGAGACGAGCGTGCACTCGGTTACTCCGTTCAGAGTGTGGATACAAAAGGTATTGACAAGGCCAAAGAAACCAACATTGTAAACGCCATGACAGGCAAAATCGCCGGTGTGCAAATCTCTAATTCATCAGGAAATATTGGTGGATCTTCTAGAATCACCATTCGCGGTATCAATTCGATCTCCGGAAACAATCAGCCACTGTTTGTTGTGGACGGGACACCGATTGATAATTCGACTTACAACTCAGAGGATCAGACTTCAGGAAATGGAGGCCGTGATTATGGCAATGCGGCACAAGATATCAATCCTGATGATATAGAGTCAATTTCAGTATTAAAAGGCCCGAGTGCATCTGCACTGTATGGATCAAGAGCTTCAAATGGGGTTATTTTAATAACTACTAAAAGTGGCGAGGGCAAGAAAGGAATTGGTGTAAGCGTAAATTCGTCAACAATATTTAGTAGGGTTTTTTTACTTCCTGAAATGCAAAACCAATATGGAGGTGGTTTCAAATTGACCTTTGATGAAGTTGTTGACCCAATTGACGGACGTACTTATAAAACGGTCAACACCAACGCTAACAACAGTTGGGGACCCAAGTTCGATGGAACGCTAGTGAGGCATTGGGATAGTATGTATCCTGGAGAGCCAAATTATGGAGAAGTGAGACCATGGCAAGCCACTCCAAATAATATCGAAGATTTTTTTAGAACAGGGATAACACTCTCAAATAATGTTTCGATAAGTGGTGCTAACGACCAGGGTTCGTTCAGGCTTTCGTATACCAATTTGCATCAGAAAGGTACTATGCCAAATAGTTCCTTAGACAGGCACACAATATCTTTTAGCGCCAAAAACAAGCTGACACAAAAACTTTCTGCCGGAGCAAAGATTAACTATATCAGAACTGATGCAACGGGAAGACCAGCTACAGGCGACTGGTCTCCGAGCAGGCCTGTGAATGTATTGACTTATTGGTACGCTTGGACCCAGCGACAAATTGATCCTGCACGACTTAAAGCGTATAAATCTGAGCGTTACAATCATATGACTTGGAATACGCAAGGATTAGGTAGACACTTAGAGCAGAGTTATAATAACAATCCGTATTTTACGCTTTATGAGAGCTACAATAACGATTCTAAAGATCGTGTGTTTGGAAATATTAATCTTACCTATAATTTTCTCCCAAATCTTTCTTTAACCGTGTTTGCCAGGACTGACTTTTATACGGATCGCAGAGAGGACCGAGCGTCTATTGGCGGTTATTTGCAAAATGCGTACGAGGAGGATATCTACCAATTTAGTGAAGATAACCTTGAATTACTTGGCCAATACTCCGCCGACCTTGGGGCAGATTTCGACCTGAATGTGACGTTCGGAGGAAATATTCGAAAGAACAAGTTTGAGAACAACTATGCTCGAACTCAAGGTGGATTAAGTGTAGCCAATTTCTATAATCTAGAAGCTTCTTTGGAACGTCCGGAAATGAGAGATTATAAAACTGAAAAAGAAGTACAAAGCCTATATGGAAGTGCAAACTTGGGTTATAAGGATTTTCTGTTCTTTGAGGCGTCTCTTAGAAATGATTGGTCTTCTACATTACCTAAGAACAACAACTCCTATCTTTATCCGGCGGCCTCAACGAGTTTCGTATTTACCAACCTGCTTCAAGGAACTGAGTTTTTGTCATTTGGTAAGATGAGGTTGGGTTGGGCACAAGTCGGTAACGATACAGACCCATATAGTCTTGCTATTACCTATGCCAATGGCGATCCATATGGAAACACTTCTGTATTTACTGTAGACGATAACTTGAGTAATAGCGGTTTAAAGCCTGAAAAGGTTGTGAATGTAGAAGGAGGATTAGATTTAAGATTCCTTGATAATCGGGTAGGGCTAGATTTTACACTTTATAAAGTGACGACCTCCGATCAAATTATTGCTTTGCCTGTTTCTTCTACAACCGGATTTGAATCATTAATTGTAAATGCGGGAGAGATGGAAAATAAAGGAGTCGAAATAATGCTTTCTGGAACACCAATAGAGACTTACGATTTCACTTGGGATATAAACCTGAACTATGCACGTAATAGAAATAAAGTTTTGTCACTTGCTGTGGGCCAGGACAACTTTGAACTCGGAGGAAGAGATGGTACAAATTCAGTTAATGCGACAGTAGGTCAGCCATACGGTACTATTATTACTCCAAATGTTATCTATGACGAAGCAACAGGGAAGCCAATTGTTGGAGAAAATGGATTATACTTAAGAAATCCAGGAGAAGTTGTAGGCAACATCATGCCTGATTTTAATGGAGGGTTTTCAAATACGTTTACCTACAAAAGGGTGAGCCTCAATGTGCTCATCGATTTCCAGTTTGGAGGAGATATTTGGTCTGAAACTAATCAAAATGGTAAAGCGAACGGCCAATTTATAGAAACAGTACAGCTAAACGATTTGGGAAATCCTCAAAGAGATCCGGTTGCCGAAGGAGGAGGTATAAGAGCTGATGCAGTTACCGAGACAGGAGAAATCAATACAGTCTATGTTGAAGCCCAGAACTATTGGAAGCAATTGTACAGCTTAGATGGTCTGGAGATTTACGATGCTTCTTATATAAAGCTCAGAGAAATCAGTATAAGCTACTCCCTGCCAAAGGCGTTTGCTCAGAAGTTGTTTATGGAAAGTATGAATGTCTCTTTATTTTCGAGAAATGTCGCCATTCTTCACAAAAACGTTCCGAATATCGATCCATCCGAGATAGCCTACGGAACAGATAATGTCCAAGGCCTGGAAGGTGCCTCTTTACCTGCTCCACGAATGATTGGATTTAACGTGAGCTTCAAGCTTTAGATTCTTCGGGTTTTACTATAACAATTTTTCCACAAAATTAAGATAACATTAGATAGCCTATATAAATAGGCAAACTCATACTAAAACTTTATAAAGATGAAAATTCATAGACACAAATTCATATATATAATATCGGCTATTGTTCTCATAGCTGGATGTACAGACGGATTTGAAGAGTTAAACAAGGACCCAAACCAACCATTGGAAGTCCCTACTTCAAGTCTAATAACCGGAGCAGAACGCGAATTAGTTAGAAGCGTTTTTGGAAATCATGACGAGCTTGTGGGGATTGGTCTTCCACTCTCTGTCTTCTCCCAGCAAATCTCTAATTTAAGAGGTGCATTCGATGACATCTATGCCACGGTAGAAGATGATTTTTCAGAGTTCTACACCAGAGGATTACGTGATTTAGAGGAAGTTATTATTCTCAATAGCAATGAGGAAACGATGACGGAAGCAGCTAAGTCCGGTCCTAACGCAAACCAAGTTGCTGTCGCCATGATTTTAAAGGCTTGGGCATTTCATAACATCACAGATGTTTGGGGCGATATTCCATATTCACAAGCATTGAGCGGAAGTGAATTTCCGCTTCCTGAATACGATACCCAGGAATCCATTTACACAGATTTGTTAAAGGAGCTAACTGAGGCGTCAGCAATGATCGACATTACTGCGGGAGATATTGAAGGAGATATCATCTACGATGGAGATATGAGCAAATGGTTACTTTTCGCCAATAGTCTCAAAATGAGAGTGGGACTGAGACTTTCAAAGGTTGATCCAACTACTGCAAGTACCGCTGTGTCAGAGGCTTTTGCTGCTGGTGTCATGACGTCAAATGATGACAATGCGACTTATGATTTCCTTGCATCTGCACCAAACTACAATCCTTGGTTTTACAGGTTTGAGCTAAGTGTTCCCAATTACGGCGTTGGCAGTACTTTAATTGACATGCTTGTTGATACTAACGACCCTCGATTAGAGATGTATGCCGACACAGCCTTTAATCAGGACTTGGGAGGTGGCTTTGTGGGCAATCCCGTGGGCTATGATAGGGCTTCAGGGAGCGCAATAAGTGATTTTGCCGTTTCTTGGCCCGATGCTGAAAATGTTCTTGGACAAACTGCTCCCTTTACAATTATGACTTATTCTGAGGTACTATTTATGTTGGCGGAAGCATCTGAAAGAGGCTGGATAGCGGGTACGACTTCAACATATTATGATTTGGCAATCACTGCCTCTATGGAACAATGGGGTATTACAGATGCAACGGCAATTTCTGATTACATAGCTCAGCCGTCCGTTACATTAGATGCAGCCAATCCAATCAAATCAATTGGAGATCAAAAGTACATTGCTTTGTATATGCAAGGTGTCCAAATTTGGTCTGAATGGCGAAGGCTGGGCTATCCTGAGCTGGAAATAGCCAGAGATGCAGTGATAAGTGGAATGCCAAGAAGACGGGGATATCCGCCTAGCGAAATCAACCTTAACAAAGCAAACTATGATGCAGCAGTCGCTAGGCAAGGTCCCGATGATTTACTGACCCGTATGTGGTGGGACTTGTAAGGAGCAAAGCATCGAACATATAATCAAATAGTCAACTCGGAATAACTTTATGAATTTGCAAAGCAAGACGAGCATAAGCAGAAGACGTTTTTTCAGATCGTCTTCAACTTTGATTGAAGAAAGCAGGATGGCATTAATGCCTCCCGCTTTAATCGAGCTAAAAACGAATGCTCCGGAATTCTATAGTTCAATCATCCCAGACACTGAACTTCCATTTGCGTCAGTGGTGCAGATTGCCCAAATGATTCGGGAAAAAAAGGTGAGCTCTGTTGAAGTCGTTAACCTGATGTACGCTAGAATCGACGAGGTTAATCCTCAGATAAACGCGGTTGTATTGGCGTGCAAAGAGCGTGCGCTATTCGAAGCTAAACAAGCTGATGAAATGCTCGCAAAGAACAAGGTTATGGGACCACTTCATGGCGTTCCGATGACGATAAAAGATTCCTTGGACACAGCTGGGGTTGTGAGTACAGGTGGTACGATGGGAAGAAAAGATTTTATTCCTTCAAAAGATGCCACAGTAGTTTCAAGGTTAAGAGCTAATGGCGCAATTCTTCTTGGCAAAACAAATACACCCGAATTCACCTTGTCTGGAACAACGGCGAACCTGATTTACGGAATCACCAGTAACCCTTACAAAGAAGGGTACACGCCAGGGGGAAGTAGCGGGGGAGCCGGAGCGATTGTGGCAGCTGGAGGTTCTCCTTTCGACATAGGGTCAGATTTTGGAGGTAGTATTAGAGGACCGGCGCACTTTAATGGAATTGCTGGCCTTAAGCCTACAACCGGAATGGTCCCTAGAACCGGACACATCATAGACTATGGCGGTCTTTTTGATGCATATCAGGTGCTCGGTCCATTAACCAGATATGTTGAAGATTTGAAGCTGATCATGCCCATTATTATGGGGCCTGACCAAATAGACGCGGCTATATATCCTGTCCCTTGGTACAACCCTGATGATGTGGACATCAAAAAGCTTAAATATGCTTGGTTCATTGATCATGGGAGTACAAAATCCTGCTCCACTGAAACTGTATCAGTAATAAACAATGCGGTTGCAAAGGTCTCGGGATTGGGGGTGAAGATTAAACATGATGCACCAATAAAACAGATTCAAAAGGCAGAGGCAGTTCGTCACAAGTTGTTCGGGGCGGATGGACGTGCCTGGGTCACCCGATTGGCTGAGAAATATCAGACCACACAAACGCATCCTTTGCTTAGAATGTCGAGTGAGTCTGACGCCATTCCTCCCGAGGAATTCACGTATCTGGTTGAAAATTTAGATCAGTCCAGAAGCGAGATGTTGCAATGGCTAGAGGACTATGACATTGGCATATGCCCTGTTGATTTTGATGGTGCCGGTCCTAATCCCAAAACCTTTCAGCCTTCTTCCTGGGACCCAAAAGCCTACGGTTATAAGGGGGTTTTCAACTTGACCGGATGGCCTGGAGCCGTCGTTCGTGGAGGAACGAGTAAGGATGGTTTACCAATAGGAATTCAGATACTCGGTCAACCATTTCAGGATTATAAGGTTCTCGCCGTTGCGCAATTTCTAGAGAAAGAATTAGGAGGGTGGAAAGCCCCACCAATTTGATCTTACAGCCAAAAAGAGTGTATAAACAAACAAGCCCAATGTCTAATTATCAAAAATACTAGAATGACCGAAGTAATACTTTCTAAAGAAAAAGAAAAGTCGCGCAGGGTTTTCCTCTCTAAACTATCTATAGGGGCGGCAGCAACCCTCTTGCCAGCGTTGGTCAACGGGTTAGGAAAGAATTCCTCAAAGAAAATATTCATTTCAGATTTTTCAGCTCCTGAAGAACCAAGTCAGTTGGTTTACAAGTCAGTTGTTGAGTTAGCGAAAATGATAAAGGACAAGAAAGTGTCCGCCGTTGAACTGGTTCAAGCTCATATCGATCGAATTGATGATGTGAATAGTCGGATCAATGCTGTGGTAATGGATTGCTTTGATAGAGCAATGGAAGAAGCCAAAAGCGCGGATAGCAGTTCTTCAAAAGGCAAACTACACGGAGTTCCAATGACCATCAAAGACTCTTTCATGACGAAGGGAGTAGTAAGCACAGGAGGTACAATCGGTAAAATGAATTTTATACCAAAAGAAGATGCTACGATTGTCGCGCGCCTCAGAAAAGAGGGGGCCATTCTTCTGGGTAAAACAAATACACCTGAGTTTACATTGATCGGTGGGGTTTTAGGAGTTAATTCTACCAATAATATCATTTATGGAATAAGTAAAAACCCATACGATATTGACAAAACAACTTCAGGCAGCAGTGGAGGAGCTGGAGCAATTGTCGCAGCTGGTGGTGCTGCTTTTGATATAGGTACGGACTGGGGAGGAAGTGTAAGAGGCCCCTCAAGCACCAATGGCATCTCTGGAATTAAACCAACATCTGTTAGACTTCCTAGAACGGGTCACATTGTCGATTATGGTGGATTATTTGATTCTTGGCAACAGCCCGGCCCAATGGCTAGATATGTTAAAGATCTGGACTACCTCACACCAATAATGGCTGGTCCCGATTTTAAGGATGCAGTGGTAGTTCCTATGCGATGGCCGGACTATAAAAAAGTGGATATAAGTAAATTAAAAGTGGCTTTCTTCCCTGAAAATGGTATTGCAAATACCAATGAAGAAACCAAGGCTACTGTAAAAAAAGCTGCGAGATGGCTTGAGGATGTCACGCTTGAGGTGACAGAAGACTGCCCGAAAGAACTGCTAATTGAACTAGGAACGATAAGAAGAGACCTGATCATTGGTGATGGATGGCAGTGGTTGAAAAGAGCTACGGAGAAGGCTGGTTCTAAAACTTATGGAGAGAGTCTCAGAAACCGATTGGCAGATGGAGGAAGTCCAGTTTCTACAGCCGAATACACAAGACTTCTTGAAATGCAGGATGCCAATCGCAGCAAGATGCTCCAGTGGTTTTCTAAATACGACGTAATTATTTGTCCGACCACCTCAGGGCCGGCCGGAGATATTAATGCTGGCCATAATCCAGAATCAAAGTACATGGATAATCCAGGGGAGAGCTATACCAAGCCTTTCAACACATGTGGTTGGCCGGGAGCAGTAGTGAGATGCGGGCAAAGCACAGGAGGCTTGCCGATTGGCGTTCAGGTAGTAGCTCAACCGTGGCGGGAGGATGTGGCGCTGGCTGTAGCCAAATACTTAGAATATAAGTCCGGTGGATGGAAACCACCAGTTATCTAACGATACCCTAACCTTAAAACAAGATATGAAAAAAGACAATAATAAAAGAAGAAACTTTATCTCCACGTTGAGCTTAGGGTCAGTAGGAGCTGTTCTGCCAACATATGCACATATTCTTCCCGAAGGAGTGGTCCCACCTGTTCGACAGTTCCTGTCCACTGATGACACGGACGATTTGATGTACATGTCAGCCACGAAAGTTGCTAATATGATTAAGAGCAAAGAAGTGACCAGTGTTGAAGTGGTTAAGCTATGCCTGGATAGGATAAAAGAGGTGAACCCCAAGATCAATGCGGTGGTTCAACTTGCAGGAGAACGTGCTTTGTTAGAGGCCAAAGCTGCTGATCGTGCTGTGCTAACGGGCGAGCCTTTAGGCCCGCTCCACGGGGTTCCAATGACCATAAAAGACTCATTCAATACAGCTGGTATTGTGTCGACTGCCGGAACCCTAGGCAGAAAAGACTTTATGCCAGGGACTGATGCTACGGTAGTCGCTCGATTAAAGGAAGCGGGAGCTATTTTGATTGGTAAAACCAATACTCCGGAATTTACAATGTCTGGTTTGACCTCAAATCTGATCTATGGTCAAACACTTAACCCTTACGATCTATCAAGGCATCCTTCTGGCAGTAGCGGAGGAGCAGCGGCCATTATTGCTGCTGGAGGATCATATTTTGATATTGGCACTGATTCTGGTGGCAGTGTTCGTGCGCCATCACATGCCTGTGGATTGGCAGGGATCAAACCCACTAGTGGGAGGGTGCCACAGACCGGGCACCTGCCAGATTATGGAGATAGGTTCGGTAACTACCAGCAGCCCGGACCAATCGCTCGTAAAGTGGAAGATCTCTATCTGTTGCTCAGCATAATTGCGGGACCGGACCAGCTAGACTGCAGTATTAGCCCCGTCCCTTTGAACAATCCTGCTGACGTAAACCTTTCTGAATTACGAATTGGGTACTACACGACCAATGACATAGCTGAACCTATACCCGAAATCAAAAAAATGGTAGTTGACTGTGCTGAAGCGATGAAACCAGTGGTGAATGGTGTGACTAAAGCAAAACCACCAATGCTCAAGGAACTGTCTGACAAGCGACGTGAATTAAACAGCGCTGATGGTAAGGCTCATATCAAACGACTGATAAAGGCAAATAATACCAAGGTCATTTCGCCAAATCTTGACATTTCCGGGGAGGTATTGCCAGCAGCGGATTACACAAAGTTGGTTGAAGAAATGGATTCACTCAAAAGTCAAATGCTCAAATTCATGGATGATTTTGACATTTTACTTTGTCCAGTTACTGCCTCAGCCGCACTTGAGTTAGATGCCAAACGTGTTGCTGGTCACTGGTATACATCTGAATACAATGCAACAGGCTGGCCAGCGGCGGTGGTTAGGGCTGGTACTAGCAAGGAAGGACTCCCACTCGGCATTCAAATCGTTGGGAAGCCATGGACGGAGGATAAGGTTTTAGCAGTCGCAAGTCTGATTGAAAAAGAAATGGGAGGTTTCTCAAAACCAGAAGCGGTCTAATTATTAGTTCGTACTAGACATATAAAACATTTGAAATCAACTACTTAAAGATTTTAATCGATGAATCACAAAAATATAGATCAAAATAGTGCCACCTCCAGAAGGAGATTTTTAGCAACTATCGGAGCTGGAAGTGCGGCCATGGCCCTTTCTACAACCAAACTCTTAGCTGCCAGTTTTAGCAATCCGTCAAATTACTTAGTATCAAAAGATACTACTGAAGATCTCATCTTCATGTCCACGGTGAAGTTGGCTAGTCTCATCCGTTCGAAGAAAATCTCTTCTGTGGAGCTCGTGAAGGCCTATATAGATCGCATTGAAGATGTGAATTACAAGTTAAACGCTATGGTCATGCAATGTTATGACAGAGCACTAGAGGAGGCAAAGGCCGCTGATGTCGCACTTAGAAAAAAGCAGATCAAAGGGCCATTACACGGTGTGCCCATGACACTGAAAGATTCGTTTGAGGCGGAAGGAGTTATCAGCACTGGAGGTACGCTAGGCCGAATTGATTATGTGGGTAAAAAAGATGCGACGGTCTTAGCTCGGATGAGAGCGAATGGCGCCATTCTAATAGGAAAGACTAACACTCCGGAATTCACACTCGCAGGTGGAGGTATGAGAGGTGTTCGAACGACGGGTAATATCATCTATGGCTTAAGCAAGAACCCCTATGATCTGACCAGGGGTACATCAGGAAGTAGTGGTGGAGCAGGTTCTATTATCGCTGCAGGAGGAGCAGCTTTTGATATTGGCACAGACTGGGGAGGAAGTGTGAGATTGCCATCAAGTACAAATGGAATTGCAGGAATTAAGCCAACATCAGTTAGATGTCCCAGGACAGGACATATTGTTGATTATGGAGGAGTTTTTGACTCCTGGCAGCAGCCCGGCCCAATGGCTAGAAGAGTCGAAGACTTGATTCTGCTTACCCCCTTAATGAGTGGACCCGATGGTATGGATGCTGCAGTGGTGCCCATGCCTTGGAACGACCCTGCTGCGATTGATATTAAGAAATTGAAGGTAGCCTATTACCCTTCCAATCTGGTAGCTGACACAGCAGAAGACACTCAAAATGCCGTCAAAGCAGCCGCCAAATGGATGGAAGAAGCCGGTGCTGAAATTACGGAGGACATGCCGCTTGATATTTTTACAGAGCTAGGTGAAATACGAAGGGAACTGGTAGGCGGAGATGGCTGGGCTTTCTTGAAGCGAGCAGGAGATTTTCACGGCAGTAAGACTTTAAGTGAATCCATACAGAACAGATTGAATACAGCAAAACCAATCAAAGCAGATCGCTATTCCGAACTCTTGTCTCTACAAGACAAGAACAGGACTAAAATGCTTCAATGGTTTCAAAAATATGATATTATTCTTTGTCCTACTACTGCGACACCAGCAGAGGAAATAGACAGAGGGTTGGGAAGTGACTGGACCAGGAGCAAGCCAGCCTCCAGTTACTGCGGTCCTTACAACACAACAGGCTGGCCATCTACAGTTGTTCGTTGCGGCTCTAGCGGAGACCTTCCCGTTGGAGTACAATGCGTTGCACATCCTTGGAGAGAAGATGTTTCACTTGCCGTAGCAGAGTACCTCGAAAGTCGCTCTGGCGGTTGGAAGAAGCCACCCATTTGATCTGCCGGACCAAAGAGTTTTAGCTCTATGAATTGATCAAATTCATGTAACATTAGATAAAATAAATATATTATGAAGTATAGTGAAATTAGAGGAAGGAGAAATTTCATAAAGAAGTCTTTAGGAACGATGGCGGCTCTTTCTACCATTCCAGGTGTGGCCAGAACAACCTGGAGCTCAGATAATGAAGTGAGAGCGCTTGAATATCTGGGAAAAACGCCTGAATCGGATGTGGTTATTCGATCATTTCCTGAGAATATGGTTTGGGGTTATTTTGGTGCTGATGTTCCTCCGGTCGCCAAAGTAAAGGAGAAGCAAATCGTGGAGATTCATACTATCACCATCTCTGGAGTTTCACGAGAAGACCCCAAATCTTTTTACGAAACCAACAACCTTCCATTTGATCAACACGCGAAAGAACTGGTAGAAGTGATCGAAAAAGTACCTCCTGAGCCTTCGGGTATAAGAGGTCACATGCTAACCGGCCCAATCTACATTGAAGGGGCCGAACCTGGCGATAGTCTCGAAATTCGCATCCATGATGTTCTACTTCGAAGCGATTACGGAGTGAATCATGTGCGCCCAAATGGGGATTACAGAGACGATGTACCTGACGTCATCAAAAACCGTAAGAGTTTTGTCTATAAGTATAATAAAGCCAGAACTAAGGCCACACTTGTTCCCGGGGTGGAAATTCCTCTGAAGCCTTTTATGGGTGTTATGGCACTTTCGCCCCCAGTAGAGATGGGACGTGTTAGCTCCATCCCTCCAGGGTTTTTTGGCGGTAATTTCGACCTTAAGCATTTAGTAAAAGGTACAACGCTCGTCTTACCAGTTTCGGTAAAGGGTGGATTATTTACCACTGGAGACGCACATGGAGCCCAAGGCAATGGAGAGGTGAGTGGAACAGCCATTGAAACTTCTATGACATTGATCGCAGAATTCATTATCCACAAGAAGTCACTAAAAATGCCCAGAGCAGAAACCAAGGATCATTTCATTGTATTTGGTCTGAACGAGGATCTCGATGAAGCCATGGAGCAAGCACTGTATGAGTCAGTTATGTTTATTCATGAAAAAATGGGGTTCTCTTACGAAGAGGCCATGTCCATTTCCAGTACTGCTGTAGATTTTGAGATTACACAGATCGTAGATAGGACAGAGGGCGTACATGGAATGATTCCCAAGTCGATATTCAAAAACCAAAACTTTGACTACTGGTATTCCTGAACCTTTTTAGATTTAGATGAAATTTATCAACCTAACCTCCCGAACCATAGCCTGTATCATAATTATTGTGAGATGCGGTTTCCTTAGTCTTCTGTTTGCCCAGGAGAAACCAAAAATAGCTGTGTTTTCTGGCCCTACGGCTACTATTCAGAATAGCTATCCCCTGATTACCAGCAACAAGGCCAGAATAGCAAGGAACCTTCCGCTATTAAGAAATGATATAGGGGAGCCAATTCTTTTTGACCGACTTTACTATCAGAAGATTGCCGCTCCTGTTATTGTGTATATCGAAATGTTCACCGCACATCCGCTTGAGGGTGATGTCGCTGAAATTTATGGACAGCCTGATGGCTACATTGGTAAAAGAGGGAGGTTTAGCAAAAGCAAAAAGTCTTCGAGCGACAAACCAGTACTAAAAGTTGTACTGAAACCAGAAGACGGACTTTACCCATTACCATATATGTCGGTGCAGGCGGACGGTAAACCCTGGGATGCGACGTTTGCATATCCAGGAGCACCGTTTGCTGAATCACGGCAAACCTTTTACCCCGATGGTTCCAGGATTTTGGAAGAGATTGAACGAAATGGTGGAAACATATATGGCTTAGCAGAATATGATTTTTACAGACCAGCCCCGGCGGGGGGGTATACCAAAGGCCTTCCTGAATTAGAAAGAACAGATATTGGAGTAGGTGATATTCCACCGGAAAAGCTTGGTGAAGATTTCTTCACCTACGGTCCATATGGGGCATCTCAAAACAGAATGCAGCTGGCAAAGGCCACCAATATGGTTCAAAAAGTGATGGCTTCTGGCGATTACCACGGGTCTATTTGGTTGGAAGGGAGCCCCAGCATTGAGAACACCTCATATTGGATGGGATTGCTTATTGATTCGGAAGCCCCCTTGGTATTTAACGCAGCGCAGAGAATGAGAGGTTTGGTTAGTGCCGATGGTGATCAAAATATCATTGACGGCATCAATTACATTATTTCAGACGTTTGGGCAGATGATTCGGGTAAAACTAAAATTGGTTCTGTTTTGATTCAGGCTCAGACCATTTATTCGACCAGAGAAGTGCAAAAAGGAGACGCAAAACCTGGTGGTTATGTAACGACAGGTGGATTTGGAGGAATAGTTGGCTCTATGGGGTATGGCGCTAAGTTGACCTTCTTACCGGTTAGAAAGCATACGCATACATCAGAGGTAAATCTTACAAAAATCCCAAGGTCGGTTTCTGGTGTCACGGTGGACGATGATGGAACGATTAACCTTGTAGATGTGCAGGTGAAGGACAGAGATGGATATCTGGTTCCTGATATGATGCCTATGGTAAGCATCTTTAAAAGTGCCAGGTGGAAGACAGAAAACGACGGAAGCAATGACCCCTCTACTGAAATCGATATTTTGGCGCGATTGGAGGATAATCTTTCCAAGTATAAGTTGGCAGGTTTTGTCGGAGAAGGCATGGCTCCTTATGGTTCAATGATTGGGCCGATGAATGCTGCCATGGAGTTAGCGGCTTTGAGTGGTTATCCCGTTTTGAAAGCTGCGCGAGGCAATGCTGGCGGCTTTATGAATACAAACCCGAACAATCTATTTATTGAAGGCGGCAACATCACTTCTACGAAAGGCAGGATGTTGCTAATGGCTTGTATTCTACGCTTTGGCATGTATCCGCCAGCGGAGGATCCCAAAAATCCGACTGAGGATGAGATCAGTGCTATCAAAGAAAAGATAAAACGCTATCAGGAAGTTTTTCACACCCACTAAACCTTAAAATATGTCCAAAACAATAACATTTTTTCAATTTATAGTTCTCTTATCGCTTTTTGCTTCGTGCAAAATCGAAGAGGAAAAATTTCCTTTAGCTGAAGCTACGATCGCAGAAATTGAAGTGGCTATGTCAGAAGGGAGAGTGACGGCAGAATACCTGGTAAAGGGATATTTAGACAGGATAGAGGCCTATGACAAACAAGGCCCTTCTATCAATTCCATTATCATGGTTAATCCGAAAGCAATAGATCAGGCCAAATACCTTGATAGCATCTATACGGCTAGCGGTCCTGTTGGACCTTTGCACGGAATTCCTATTATTATCAAAGACAATTATGATGCTTACGGTATGCCTACGAGCAATGGAACATTGGCATTGAAAAATTCATATCCCCCTGATGATGCGTATCAGGTGAAGCAACTTTTAGAGGCAGGCGCAATTATCATAGCCAAGTCCAACCTTGCTGAGTTTGCTTCAAGCGGTTCTTTTTCGGTAAGTTCAAGATTGCCTGGCTATTCCAGGAATCCGTACGATACTCGTCGTACTACCGCCGGTTCAAGCGGCGGAACAGGTGCTTCGATAGCGGCAGGTCTTGCCGTTGTTGGCCTTGGGACGGATACGGGAAGTTCTATAAGAGGCCCTTCTTCCCATCAAAATCTATTTGGCGTTCGATCTACCATGGGACTAACCAGTCGCGATGGAATTGTGCCATTGGCGTTGACCAATGACATAGGAGGACCTATGGCCAGAACAGTGGAAGATGCAGTCCGTGTTTTTGATGTAATTGCAGGATACGACTCATCGGATGCAGTAACGGCCAAAAGTATTGGAGTTAAGGAAACATCTTACCTTCCATTTCTTGACCAGAATGGGTTAGATGGGATGAGAATTGGTGTTTTAAGACAGTTATTTCCAATCGATGATTCTGATTCCAGTGTTTATTCTGTAATGCTGAAAGCCCTGGATGATTTAAAAAATGGGGGAGCAGTTTTAGTTGATAGTGTCGAAATAGTTGGGTTAGATTCCCTCAACGAATCGCGTACTAGGATCAGTCAGCTAAAGAGGGATTATAATGCCTACCTCGCGAGCTTAAGAGACAGCTCGGAGTACAAAACCTTGCAGGACATTATCGATTCCAAAGAATACCATCCCTACTTGGTTAAAAGACTGTTGGATGCTCAAAGTGCGATTGATGTTCCGGAAGAACACCCAGACTGGGCTAAGAACCTTGCACTCAGGCAAGAATTAAGAGATCGAATCCTAGGAGTAATGGATAGTTTGGAATTAGACGCTTTGATCCATCCTTCCTTTACATATCCTCCAAGATTAATCGGCGATTTGAATGGTCCAAGGGGAGATACAAGTGGAAAGCTTTCACCGCCTACAGGTTTTCCGGCCGTTGCTGTTCCTATGGGCTTTTCCTACGGTAAATATCCCGCTGGTTTTCAATTACTTGGGCGCCCTTTTGACGAAGGAACATTATTCAAAATATCCTATGCTTATGAGCAAAAAACCAAGCATAGAAGAGCACCGACTGGTTTCGGGGAACTCTGACAGATGGTGATAAAAAGTTTTTTTGCCATTAATTATGTTTCTGTGTGGTTGATACTTGGATCTTTAGTGTCAACCGCACAATCTATTCATCAACCTCAACTTCATATTCGAAAGGCAGAAGGGCAGATTCTTCTTGACGGTTTATTGGATGAGAAAGATTGGAGTCTGGCAGAAGGCATAAGTCATTTTTATCAAATTTTTCCCACAGACACAGCCATTGCACGCTCCAATACGGTGGTAAAAACTTACGTATGACCATGAATTCTTATACGTAGGTTTTCCAGGCAAATTGGGATTGCCTATGATTCCGCTCTTTCTCAGAATTCAGGGAACAGCCGAGCGATGGAATGTGCGCTGGCCGTCGGTCCGCCGAAGCGGCGGCTATTTAATATAACGACTAATAATGTCCTGCGTTATGTTACTTAGCTTGGGTTGAATGGGCTGGCTAACAGTTTTCTAGAAGGGAAGGGAAATTATACGCAACAGGAGGGAGGCTTCTGAAACACTCTTTTAGCATTCTTGGATTGTGGGAAGGTTTGAGGGAATGACAAATGTGTGAGGAAGAAAAAGGTAGGGAAAGCGTGAGGGATAGAGGCGAGTATCGTGTACTGCCGAAAGCCTAGTGTGAAGATTTGTTATTTATCGAACTATTTTTGTTGCATCATAAGTCCATTCAAAAGGTTTAGCTCTTTCTTTGTTGTAAGTGTCCACGTATTGATGATTTGTTTGGCCAGTTGTCACGTTTCTATAACCTGTACAATGCGCCCTCGAAGTAGCAATGAGTGTTTTTTCATCTTCTGGAATTAAGATCAATTTTCTTCCTTTTCTTGCCATAGGGTAAAAATAATATTAATTCGTTTATTAACAAATCTTCACACTAGCCGGCCGTACCCGACCCAAAGGGTAACTCTAATTTATATCTAATTAGAAGCAATCAAACGAAAATACACCCAGAATATTCTCAATATACCTACCTTCTAATTTATAAATCTATACTTTATTTGAATCTGTTTGATCGGTTATTCGCTATAAATTTTAATTTAGCATATAGAAATCAGGTCAATCTAAATGGAATAAGTGAATCTAAATGGAAAAGGAATTGTTGAAGTTCCTAACGTATTATAAAATAGTCCTTCCAACAATTGAGGCAGAAAGATATCTAATAGCCCATCCGCATTATCCTTCTTTGTTGAGTCTTCATGATACGTTGAGTTTGTATGGTATCGAAAATGAGGCAAAAAAGATTGAATTAAATCAAGCATTGGCAATTCAAATTCCATTTATTGCTTATTTCGAATCGGGGGGAGGAGAATTTAAGTTCATGAAAAATGGCAATCAATTTAAAGATCTTTCGGAATGGGAGTTAGAGTCTTGGAATGGTGTCATATTATACGTTTCTAATATTGATCTTAGTAAGGTTAAATCATTTACATCTCTTTTCGATCATCTTATTCCTAAGATGCTGGATCAGGTGGGTGTGGAATTTGCTCCAGTCATGGATATAACATAGGTTGTTATCCATCTGGTTCAAATCCATGCCGATGCGCCTTTGATTCTTCGGGAACCAAACGGTGTGCGGCTTAGTACCATTTATTTATGTGTCTTCTCCTCTAACTGGAGCTTAGAGGAGAGGCACTGTTTCCGCAATACTTCTTTCTGGTTACCAAGAATTAAATATCAATTGTCCTATTAAAATGATTCAATTCATGAAAATTAAATTTTTTGCAGTTGCAAGCTTGATTTTATCGGCTTGCTTTTCTCAAGAAAAGTATAAAGTTCAGATTCTTGTAGAAGGGAGCATAGAAGACCTACATATTTCTGTTGATAATGGAATTGAATTAGATGAATTTATGGTAGAAGATTCAATGCTGATCATTAGTGATTATTTCACGACAGAATCTGTTTCAGTTGAAATCAGTCATCCAAAAAAAGATAATACACTCCCGGTCTTTACTAAAGGTTTTTTTGTTGGTCAAGAAGAGGCCAAAATCAGCATTAAAGTTGACCCTTTTGATTTAAGTCCCATTAAGGTTATTAGCATAGAGGACGCTATGACATTTGAAGAAATGGGATCTACGCAAATAGACGAATACGCTCAGTCTGATTTAGATAATTTCTGGAGATTCTATAATCATAACATAGATAAACTAGGGAGGAATGATTCAATAACGCAAAAGCTATTTGAGTACCGCCTAGTTTATACAGAAAAGTTATTTCAAGCGATCATCTTGAATTATACCACCTACTATGCTTTATGGCAGTTCCGTAGACAAATTGCTTATGAACCTAATATTGACAGGAGAAGAAAAGAGCAGTTTATGGAAGAGAAACTCGGTGCCTTTGAGAACACATATGATTATCAATTAGCTAAAATGCGAATTTATGGATCACAACTATTTCTCGGTGAAGAAATACCCCATTTTAGTTTTACCGATTTCATAACAAATAGACAGGTCACTACCAAAACTATAAAGAAACCGCTATTGATTGTGAGTTGGGCAACTTGGTGTGGACCTTGCATAAAAAAATTGGAGCGAATGAATGGGCTAATGGATAAAACCCCCCATTTGTCTGTGTTATACATGAACTATGATAAAGACATAGAAAGGGCAAAAAAAAGAATTACTTCACTTGGATTAAAAGGTTATCATTTGTCCTTTTTGGATAACAAAGTACCTGCCGAAATTGAAAATACAATTATACCAAGGATGTTTTTGTTCGGCGAGAATCTTACCCTGCTTTATAATTTAGATGATGGTCCTGACGACAATTTAGAGCGGCTTCAAAGTAGTCTTGATAAGGATTTATCTAAAAGAAGATAGAAGCATACTGATGTTAAAGAACATACTTTTAGCTGGAGATATTTGTCCCTAATCATGTTCAGGAAAAGGTTTAAAATTTTCAAACAATTAGATGCAATGGATTGTGGGCCAACCTGCTTGAAAATGATTTGCAGACATTATGGAAAAGATATAACCAGAAAAAGCATAAATTCTAGATCAGAGCTTGGTAAGGTTGGCACTTCACTATTAGGAATTTCTGAAGCTGCCGAAAGTTTTGGTTTTCACACACGTGCTGCGTTTTTGAATTATGATCAATTATTTGATGCAGTATTGCTACCTGTGATTATTTATTGGGAGCGAAGTCACTTTGTTGTGGTTTCTCCAAATAGCTCAATAAAGAGAGTTGAAATTGCCAACCCTGCTACGGGAATTGAGAGATACACAAAAGATGAATTTCTTGAAAGATGGACAGAAGATGGAGAAACTGGAATTGCCCTGTTGCTTGAACCTGGTCCCAGTTTTTACAATTATAACGAGGAGCTAAAAGAGGACGATACTAGTCTTAAAAGTATCTTTTCTTATCTAAGGCATTATCGGCCTGAAATTATCAAAATATCATGTGGGCTTCTTCTTGGAAGCCTCATACAGCTTGTATTGCCATACCTGACTCAAAGTATTATAGATGAAGGGGTTAATTATGAGAATTTGACGTTCATAAAAACCATCCTATTGGCTCAATTTGTGTTCTTAATTGCCCAGCTCAATATTGAGTTCATAAGAAGTAGAATACTCTTATATGTGAGTACACGTATAAACGTAGCCTTACTAACTTCTTTTTGGATAAAGGTTCTGAAAATTCCAATCTCATTTTTCGAAAAAAAAACTACAGGTGATTTATTACAGCGCATTACAGATCATAACCGAATTGAACAGTTTCTTACGAGTCAAACGCTGACTACAGCATTTTCGACAATCAACCTCATTGTATTTTCAATTGTGATTGCTAGCTATAGTGGGTTGATTCTTTTAGTATTCATTCTCTTTACTTTCCTGCAATTTGCTTGGATTACAGTTTTTCTTAACAAAAGAAAAGTGCTCGATAAACAAAAGTTTTTATACAGCGCCAAAGAAAGTGCTAAAGCAATTGAAATAATTGAAGGAATTAAAGAAATCAAACTGAACAATGCCGAAGCTTCGAAGAGATGGGAGTGGGAAGAAATTCAAGTTTCTCTTTTTCGATTAAGTTTTAAGACTTTATCGTTAGAACAATTACAACAATCCGGAGGGTTTTTTATAAATCGTGTTCTGTATGCATACATAATCTATCTATCTGCGAGGCAGGTAATTGATGGTGATCTAACACTTGGTTCGCTAATTGCAATTCAATACATAATTGGAGGGCTTGTTAGCCCAGTAGATCAACTAATTTCATTTATTCATCTAGGACAAGATGCAAAACTTTCATTGGAAAGGTTAAATGAAGTTCACAACACAGAAGAAGAAGGTCACCAAAAGATACGTGTGGTATCCGGTTTGAGAAATAACGACATTAAGTTAGAAAACATCAGTTTTTCATATCCAGGCTCTAAGGAGAAGGCTTTAAGAAACCTAAATACAATAATACCAAAAGGCAAAGTCACAGCTATAATAGGTCCCAGTGGTAGTGGAAAAACAACTTTAATCAAGTTATTGCAAAAATTTTACGAACCTCAAAATGGAATAATAAGAGTCGGCTCGTCAAATTTAAATAACCTTAGTCCCAATCACTGGAGGTCCATAATAGGTAGTTCAATGCAGGATGGATACATTTTTAATGACTCAATTGCTAATAACATTGCCCTAGGTGATCTGAAAACCAATCTTGAGGCTCTAATGCACGCAATGCAGCTAGCGAATATTGCGGATTTCGTTGAAAATTTACCTCAAGGATTTAATACAAAGATAGGTGCCGATGGTGTTGGGATAAGTTCTGGCCAAAAACAGAGGATTTTATTGGCTAGAGCCTTATATCGCGACCCATCTTACTTGTTTCTTGACGAAGCAACAAATGCCTTGGATTCTAAAAATGAAGGCATTATTCTGAACAACCTAAGGGAGTTTAACGAAGGAAGAACCGTTGTGGTTAGTGCTCACAGACTTAGTACGATAAAAGATGCTTTTAAAATCATTTTACTCAAAGAAGGATTAATGGTTGAAGAAGGTAACCACGAGGAACTGCTTGACCTTAAGGGAAATTATTATCAACTAATTGGCAATCAACTTCATTAATAAATGCCAAAAGTAGAAGTACAAAATCAAGATGATAATTCGTTTCAAGATCTTCAGGATCTTCTGGAAAGGAAGCCCCGATTTCTAAATCAGTGGACGTATATCGTATATATCATCTCATTTATAGTGCTGATTTTGGGTCTCTCCTTATTGCCTGTACAAGAGAAAATTGTTACTGAAGCTAAATTAACATCTGTAAATGCTTCCAAGAAGGTCATAGCAAGAGTAAATGCTAATTTGACTGAATTGAGCGTTTTAGATCAACAATATGTAGATCGAGGTCATCTCATCGGGGTTATGGAATCCAATGCAAACTATCGTCAAGTCCTTATGCTAGACACCCTAATAAAGAAGTTACTCGATCAACAAGTGAGTAATTATTCAGTTTTAGAGACAGTTTTTTCAGACCAGATTAATCACTTAGGTGCTCTTCAAGAGCCTTATAGAGTTATTAAGAAAGATTACATAGATCACTTCAGAAGATATTTAGAAAGTGATTATTTCAATATTGAAAGACAATTACTAGAACACGAGATCAACCATGCTAAGACAATATTGCAATATTTAACCGCTAAACGTGATTTATTACGGTATAAATTTAAATTGGCTGAAGAGAAACATCTGATAAAAAAATCGCTGTTTGATAGCAATGTGATAAGTAGGCTTGAATATTTAGATGAAGAAAATGCTTTCATCCTTGAGAAAATGGCGTTAAGTCAGTTAGACATGGAGATTCAGGAAAATGAAAATGAATTAATACAAAAAAAATCTATCTCTTGATGAACTTAAAATGAGATTCAGGAAGAAATGGAGTGATTTTGAACAATCATTGTACTATTTAGAATCTGAAATCTCGAATTGGATAAAGGATTACTTGGATTATGGCTGAACTGAAATATAAAGACATCACCGATCTGATGAATGACCTGGCAACTCAGCTAAAGAAACTTGCCCAAGGGCGTGAAATCTCAGGATTAGCGGCATATGAGTAAGTCATCTGAATCATATTGTCAGAATCACGGATGAATTGGATTAAAGGATTACTTGGATTATGGCTGAACTGAAATATAAAGACATCACCGAAAAAATTATTGGTGCTTCTTTTGATGTGCATAGCTTTCTGGGCAATGGCTTCCAGGAGGTTATTTATCAGCGTGCCTTGGCATGGGAAATGAAGCAACAAAACCTGGAATTTGCCAGAGAAATTGAAAAAGAAATTTTTTATAAAGACCTGCCTGAACCGATTGGGACGAGAAGGGCTGACTTTGTGGTTGAAAATAGAGTATTGGTAGAACTTAAGGCAATCATCCAACTGGAAGACGTACACCTAGCGCAAGCACTGAACTACTTAAAAGCTTACAAGCTAGAAGTAGGTTTACTCATCAACTTTGGCAGTAAATCACTCACTTTTAAAAGGCTAGTGCTATGACCAACCTTAACTATCTGAATCAAAATCATCGATCATATGGATTAAGAGATTTCGCAGATGAGCCATCAAGCATCTCCGTCAATGCCTTCTTAAAAATCTGTGTAATCCAATCATCCGTGCAAATCTGTGATTCAGACAATGAGTAGGAAGAAATTAATTCCTGAACTACGTTTTCCTGAGTTTTCAAAAAGCGGGGAGTGGGAACTTAGAAGCGTTGAAAAAAGTATTGATTTGATTTCTGGAATCCCATTGAAAAGTGAAGAATTAAAGGATGATAAATCAGGGACAAGAATACTCAGAGGAATAAATATAACCGAGGGGCATATTCGTCACTCAGATGAAATAGATAAATTCTTTTTAGGTGATACAACCGAGATTGAGAATTACTTAGTCGAAGAAAATGACATAGTAATTGGGATGGATGGATCAAAGGTTGGAAAAAATGTTGCCCTAATTACTAAGGAGGACGCTGGCTCAATTCTAATACAACGAGTAGCAAGGATTAAAGCCGTAAATTCTGACATTAATTACCTCTATCAACATTTTGTATCGGATGGTTTTAGAAGTTATGTAGGGATCGTAAACACTAGCTCTGGAATTCCTCACATTAGTGCAAAGCAGATTCGTGATTACACGATCGGATTCCCTTCTAGAGTTGAAGAACAACAAAAAATCGCTTCCTGTCTTTCGGCTGTAGACGAACTAATCAATGAACAAGCTGATAAAATAGAACAATTACAGCAGCACAAAAAGGGATTGATGCAGGGATTGTTTCCACAAATTGAGAATTAGGAGTTGGCAACCATAAACGAAATAGCAGAAGAACTGCACAAGCTAAATGAAAGCATTGTACTCATTTATGCGCTTAATTCTACCGGAAAAACCAGGCTATCCGTAGCATATAAAGATTTTACGAAAGCAAATAATGAAGGAAAACATGCCGGGGTTTATTTCAATGCCTTTAGTGAGGATCTGTTTGTATGGGATAACGATGAAGATAATGATAACGCTAACTTGAAATTAAATGTGCTGCCGAGTAGTTTGAGTCAGTTCCATAGCTTTCTGATAGAAGATGATGCAATGATCAGGGAAAAGCTAGAACCTTATTATCCAAAGTTTGACTTCAAACTGAATCAACATAAGAATCCGGAGGACGGCATTGAATCCATTACATTTTTTGTAGATGAAGAAAATCAATCACCGATCAAAATATCACGTGGAGAAGAAGGGATATTCGTATGGTGTTTCTTTTTGGCCCTCTTTGAAGTTGATGGATGGGCCGATCAGCAGAATGCCCACATCCTGATAGATGACCCGGTATCCAGCCTAGACGATCACAATATTTTCATTACTACAAGATCAATTCTAGAATTGATTAAGGCCAATTATCTGAAAAAACAGAAAATGATCATTTCCACCCATCATATTGGCTTGTTTTCCATTTTGGCAACCTGGCTTAAGAGTGATGATAGTAAAGGAGGGGTTGGGAAACTGACAAAAACAATCATACTGAAAAATAAGGACAGGAAACTCAGTTTTAAAGGCACGAACAGTGATGTATTTCTTTTTCACCTTCACCTGCTACAAACGTTGCAGGAAGCAAAAAATGAACAGCTTTACAAATACCACATGGTATTGTTGCGGCAGGTGTTGGAAAATATTAACTCGTTCATCGGTTCAAGGAAAATAGGAAGAATACTTACCGATATAGGTATTGAAGATGTTGATCGGGTAGCTGATGAAATCAATTCACTCTCTCATAAACAAGCTTATCAGTATCAGTTTAATGAAATGTCAGAAGGGGAAGAAACGCTCTTCAATGACGTTTTCGATAAACTGATGGCAACTTATAATTTCGATTTAAAATAATGGCACAAAAACATAAAAAGCTAGGGGATACACTTTGGGGAATCGCAAATGATTTGAGGGGAGCTATGAATGCCGATGATTTCCGTGATTATATGCTTTCTTTCTTGTTCTTGCGCTACCTATCGTTCAATTATGAAGCATCTGCTAAAAAAGAGTTGGGAAGAGATTACCCGAAAAGTCCATCAAAAGAGGATAAACCGGATTTTATAATTCCACCCCCATTGGAAATTTGGTATAAAGAAAAAGAGCAGGATACTGAGGAGTTTGAAAAGCAAATGCGCAAAAAAGTGCATTACGTTATCAAGCCGAAATATTTGTGGAGCAATATCACCGAGTTAGCACGTACTCAAAATGGAGAACTGTTAGAGACACTTGGAGAAGGCTTTCGCCATATTGAAAATGAATCTTTTGAAAGCACTTTTCATGGTTTGTTCTCTGAAATAAACCTGAATTCCGAAAAACTGGGCAAAACGCCAACAGAAAGAAACAAAAAGCTCTGTAACATTATCCAGAAGATCGCAGAAGGTATTGCTGATTTCTCAACAGACACGGATACTCTGGGTGATGCCTATGAATATTTGATAGGGCAGTTTGCGGCCGGTTCAGGCAAAAAAGCAGGTGAATTCTATACTCCACAACAAATTTCAACCATCCTGTCAGAAATTGTCACTCTAGATAGTCAAGACCCGGCTACTGGTAAGAAAAACAAATTGGATAAGGTTCTGGATTTTGCATGTGGTTCAGGATCCTTATTATTGAATGTAAGAAAACAAATTAAAGAAGGCGGTGGAAGTATCGGTAAAATATTCGGTCAGGAAAAGAATATCACTACTTACAACTTGGCACGTATGAACATGCTCTTGCACGGCATGAAGGATACCGAATTTGAAATATTCCACGGTGACACGTTGCTCAATCAATGGGATTTGTTGAACGAAATGAACCCCTCGAAGAAAGTTGAATTTGATGCCATAGTCGCTAATCCCCCGTTTAGCTTGCGATGGGAGCCTAACGATACACTAGCGGAAGATTTCCGCTACAAGAGCTATGGATTAGCCCCAAAGTCGGCAGCCGATTTGGCATTTCTGCTTCATGGTTTTCACTTTTTGAGAGATAGTGGAACTATGGCAATCATCCTTCCTCATGGTGTATTGTTCCGTGGTGGAGCAGAAGAAAGAATCCGAACCAAACTTCTTAAAGACAATAACATTGATACAGTTATTGGATTGCCTGCAAACTTGTTTTATTCAACTGGAATTCCTGTTTGTATTCTGGTTCTGAAAAAGTGTAAAAAGGAAGATGATGTACTTTTCATCAATGCAGCCGAACAGTTTGAAAAAGGAAAACGTCAGAACGAGCTGAATGAAGATCATATCGAGAACATCCTAGAAACCTACAAATATCGAAACGAACAGGAACGCTATTCTCGAAAGGTCTCAATGGAAGAGATTGAGAGTAATGGCTATAATCTGAACATTTCAAGATATGTGAGTACAGCAGAAGAAGAAGTGAAGATTGATTTGAAGGAAGTCCATAAAAAGCTTGTTTCTATTGATGAGAAAATTGAAAAGACTCGGAACGAGCACAATCAATATTTGAAGGAGTTGGGGCTGCCACCCGTATGAAAATCTAATCCAAGAAAAAGAACTGAAAAAGCACAATGAATAATTATGAATGGTCTCAACTCCGCCCATTATCAAAACTAGATCAGCTAGCAGAGGCCATCATGAAAACCGGGTTTCATACTGTCTGAAAACCATCATGTTGTACAGAGCTACTTAAATCACAAAGAGGCACACTTTAGAGTTGTGAATAGAGTAGGGGAGTCTGAGTTTGATGTTTTATGTCGTCAAATCAATGGTGAGAAAACGAACTATGCTTTTGTAAGCAAACCGGATTTAGAAAGAGGATTAAGAGATGACCTTTGGATTGGTTTAGTGTTGTTTTACGATGGCCAAAAGCCTACTAAATATCTATTTCCAAGCACAGTATGGAATGAACCAAATCAGCTATTTACAGATTCTGCAGTTAAGAATCCTGTGTATGGAATCAATTTGAATCAGTATACGATGAAGGAGTTTGTAGAGAAATATTCTTTTGATAAAATGATTCTCAAAGTATGATTGAGTGCTATATCAATGATACTAGAACAAACACAGATGTTTATCCCGAATGCTTGTTACCATTTGTTTTAAAAGAACTATGGATATTCCCAGATACATCAGTCTTGGTGTTACTTTCCAAAATATTTATTGAGAGAACGGGTGAAATAGACAAAATTCAACCTTCTCTGTGTATGAGCTGATACGTCGCCTGTCTTCTGAAAACTTTAATTTGATGCCTCTATCTGTAATCGAAGGTGCTAGGACTAGCAAGGATCTAAATTGCAAAAAGGTAGATATAGAAGTAGCATTTAATATTTCTCTTGCCTTTTTGAGGGCTCAGTGTATAGATTTAGAAAAGCTAGACTCTTCAAACCTAAATAATTGGGTTCTAGATCCAAATAGAGTTGAATATATAATATCTCAATATCCCTTCAAATGCGATAATCTTAATGAATTAGCGAATGAGTTTGTAAAGACATTTGTCGTTGAAAAAGCATTTGTTTTTTGGAACAAGCCAAGGAATTCGAAGTAAATATTACAAGACTATTATTCGATTTCACACGAGAATCTTATAGTAATGGAAGAAATAGCTTTGAAAAAGTCGAACTATTTAGAAATAGTGTAGCACAATTAGACAGATATACACCTAAGCTATATGATTTCTGTCTTCAAGTTTTACTTACCTCAGATCAAAAAAATTCACTATTACGAGGCTCAATTAAGAAATTCAGAAAAGAACCAGACCATTTTAGCATAGACATAGCGATTGCTGAAATCGCTCAAAAATCTAACGGTATTGAAATTGATAAAACTCTAACGCCATTAAATTATTTCTGTACATGCGACAAAGCACAGTTTGTTTACAGTAACATCGGATTTCAGCTTGAATTAATGAGTAGTGGTACGGTTAATAATGATCGAATATACTTTCCTGATTTTTCCTTCTACAATCAATTTGATAAGAAGACTAGATACAAAATTTATGAGTTATTCAAAATCCATTCTGAAGAATATATGGTTGAGGCACTTAATAAGGCGTATCCGAATTGGCCAATCACAATTAAAGGCATTCAAAACTTGAAAGTATATAAGAATAGTGGTTTAGCTCAGATTGATTCGTTCGAATATTATGTTAAGTAGTGTCTCTAAGAAAAGACGAAAAACACGCTTAATGACACCTGCAGCGTAGTTTTTTAGCAAAACAATGAATCGAATCTATTTATATACTTTAGAATCAATTTCTCAATTTCTCAAAAATTCAGATGAATTTTGAACGATTGAAGGTAAACCTGTGATTTTATTGCATTTTCACTAAAATTTCAAAAATAGATTCAATGACCATATGTGCATCGAAATTTCAAAAAAACACGCTCTAAGAGCTAAAAACATCGTTTTCTTTCAAAAGATACTGTTTTCTTAGAGACACTAAGTAGAAATCCAATCTGCATCAAGGCGGGGCTGGCAAGGCAAAATACCGGGGGGTGCGGTGGGCTGTGTGTTAGGAGTGATTATTTTGTCTAGATTTTTTGTTTACTTTTTTATCAATGAAAAAGTAAAAGCCCAGCGGCTAGAGCGACACAGCGAACATAGATAAAAGATAGATAAAAGACAGATGATCTGTGAGCTATTCTGATTCTGTATTGGTACGGAATACTTCAAAATAGAACGATAAGCTTTTGCCTGAGATTCTCTTGCTTAGGGCTGGTCAGTGAGCCTTAGCTCACAAAGCGGGTGGGAAAACTATTAATAGCCGTTTGGTCAGGGAACGGGCCGAGCGAAGGATTGTGCGCTGGCCGTCGGTCCGCCGAAGCGGCAGCTATTTAAAATAACGGCTAATTATATAACAAGCTTCGATATGCTGCGCATACGCAAATCATTAGTATTGTTGTATAATTTATATTATGTTAAGTAATACCTTCTCCATTTTCAACCTCTTTTAATGTCTCTGAGAAAACTATTACTCCCCCCTCTGTATCGGTTTTTTGGAAACTATGCTCAATATAACCAGTCCAATCACAGCGGAAATTGTAGAAGCCAATAAAATACTGATTTTTGAAGCGGTTAAGATTTCATCCGAAAAAGCCCCCGAAGCAACAACAATCGACATAGTAAAGCCGACACCGGCAAGACATGATGCTCCTATTAACTGCGGCCATTTAATTTCTTGAGAGAGCTTAGCAATCTTCATTTTAGAGGCTATCCAGCAGGCACCTACTATTCCTAATGGCTTACCTACCACCAGGCCTAATAGAATGCCCAGATTACCAGGACTTGTCAAATTCAGCGCAATTCCTGACAAAAGAATCCCTGTATTGAAAAAAGCAAAAAGTGGTAAGATGGAGTAATTGACTACCTTTTCTAAGGCGTGCTGAAGTTCTTCATTCGGTTCTCTAAGTCGGCCAATGGCATTTTTTAAGACCTCCAGACTCCCATGGGTTATCTTGCTCTGGTCTGTGCTTTCATCCTGCACTTGCTTTACTTCTCTATCAAAAATGATATTGGCTTGCTGGGCGATCAAAGGCAGGTCGGCTTTCCCTCTTGATGGAATGAGGATCGCCGTGATCACCCCTGCGAGTGTCGCATGAAATCCACTTTCAAATACAAACAGCCACAACACCAAACCAAGGCCGATGTATGCAGAGATATTATAAACATTTCTCTTGTTCAGGTAAAACATCACCCCCGCGATTACTATGGCACCAAGAAATGGGATCAAATGAAAACCATGTCCGTAAAAAATTGCGATAACGACGATAGCGCCTAAATCATCTGCCACGGCAAGGGCTGAAATGAAAATCTTCAGAGAAAGAGGAATTTTTGTTCCAAGAAGCGCCATTAAACCCAGGGTAAATGCAATATCGGTGGCCATAGGAATCCCCCATCCTATGATGGTATCCGCTCCAATATTGGTGATTATGTATATGACTGCCGGAATAACCATCCCTCCCAATGCTCCTATAATTGGCATGGCAGCGCTTTTGATATCTGAGAGTTCACCGTCTACTACCTCTCGCTTGATCTCCAGCCCAATCATGAGAAAGAAAATAGCCATGAGAAAGTCGTTGATCCAGATTTCAAGAGGAAGAATAAGATTTTGCTGGCTAAAGACCAGCCCTAGCTTGGTGTGACGCCAGTGTTCATAGATTTCATCAAAACCAACGTTTACCATTGCAAGCGCGATGAGTGTCGCAATAATAAGAACGGCTGCCGCCGAAGCTCCCCAACTCAAAAAGCTTTCAATAGCCATTTTAATATGTTTACCGCCCTGTTTTTCGAGGGTATTTAGTAAGGATCTGTTGTCCCAGGCTCCTTTATAAGGCGCTCCATTTATGGCAAGACCTGGAAAAACTTTTAGTCCGCTTTTTTTTGCATCTTCCATATCCTGGTAGATCCTTGCCAAGGTTTCCTCACTTTCAAAATCCTCTTTGAAAGCATCCATCTCTATACCTAAATTCTTAGCCGTTTGAAAGACAAAAGCCTCAGATCTTTCTTCTTTGCTGGACATGATTGACTGGTAGAGCTCCTCAGAGAGTCCTTGCTTTTCTGCTGCAATAACTGCTTTTGCAGCGGTCATGGCATTAAGATCATTTTTATCGGGGCAATATTTGTAGGTGAAAATGACAGCCTCACCTAGTTTGTCCACTTCTTTTCTTAGGGATTTGGAAGACTCTCTAGAGATACTTTGCTTCAAGTCTCTATATCCTTCTAGAATAATCGTGTTTTTCTTTTTCGGCATAATACACCAAAAATTCGATTAAATTTCAAAACAACCAAAAATTAGGGCCGCTAAATGTTACCCTTTGATTTAATTTATTAGAATCCTTTGCAGAACTGGATTTTTGGCTCAAATCGAGGCTTTCAGAATTTCAAAAACGTAGTTGGTCGTAAATGAGGCTTTTGAAATTTTGAGTAACGAAGAGTTGGGCCAAAAGGCGGGTTTTTCAAAGGATTCTATTGATCTAATAAGATTTAAGCATCTCTCCGGCTTGCTTGATTTTTTTACCCGTAATATTGCCTAGTCCATCATAACTCGCATATTTATACAGGTCATGTAGTGTGGGGTAATTAAATACCGTACCAATGATGGCATCAAGTGTTTTTTGCGCTTTTACCAATTCCATGCCGTAGTGGATAAGCTCCGTAGCTTGGTTTCCAATGATATGAACCCCTTTGATCACCTTATTGGATTTAGAAAAGACCAGCTTTAAAAATCCATTGTCCTGATCACCCATGATCATTCCCCGCGAGGTGTCTCTGTAGTAACTCACGCCAATACCATAATTCAACCCTTGCTCCTTTGCCTGATTTTCGGTGATTCCAACCATACTCACTTCCGGAACAGTGTAGATGCCATAGGGGAAAATATCAGCAAGAGCATCTAAATCGGAAGTCTTGAACATGTGTGAAACCGCAATACGGCCCTGTTCCATACTTGTGCTTGCCAATGCAGGGAACCCAATCACATCCCCTACTGCATAGATATTGGGAATATTTGTTTGATATTGTTCATTCACCAGGATGGTTTCCCGCTTTCCGGTTTCCAGGCCAATTCCTTCACAATTCAATCCCTTAATGTTTCCGCTCCTACCTGCGGCAAACAAAAACATATCTACCCTCAGTGTTTCTCTGGTTTTTAGGGTCAATGACAAAAGTTCAGACTCGTCGACTGAGGTGTGAAAATCATCAATAGAATTATTGAAAAGAATAGTAATCCCTTTCTCTTTCATTTGCTTCACCAAGGCGTCGGATATGTCCTCATCAAGAAAGCCGAGTATTTTATTTCTATCATTGACAATGTAGGTTTTTACGCCCATCGCAGCAAAAATGGTTGCATATTCGCATCCAATTACCCCGGCGCCCAATACACATATGGATTTAGGGAACCGTCTTATTCTTAAAATAGAATCAGAGTCGTGCACTCGCTGATCATCAAAGGGAATGGTAGATGGCTGATAGGGATAAGAGCCTGTAGCTATTAGAATTTGGTCCCCTTCAATGATCTGTTCTATAGATCCGGAAATCTTGATTTGATGTTTACTTTCAAAGCTTGCAAATCCCTCAAAAACCTCAACCCCATGCTTTTCAAGATTGTACTTCACAATCTTATCCTTTTGAGGTGTGACAATGTTTTTTCGATATAAAAAATCAGTAACCCCTGTTTCTCTACCAAGCGCTTTGTCAATGCTAAATATTCCTTTTTGATAAATTCCGGAGAGATACAATGCGGTCTCTTTGAGCGTCTTTGATGGTAACGTTCCGGTTTGTACCCCTGCCCCTCCATACTGCTCATCTTTTTCTATGAGGGCAACCTTATATCCAAAATAAGCTGCTTTTACCGCTGCCTTTTCTCCTGCAGGTCCGGATCCAATCACGATGAGATCAAAAGTTTTCATTACTTTCCTATTTTCTTATAGCCTCATTTTTCAAGAACTATTTATTTATCATATTAGTAGTAGATGTATTCCAAATCTTGGTATCTGACTCAAGATAATTTGTGGATTTGTCCAGTAGTATGGCAACTCCTTTATCATTTGGATTTTTATCAACGAGTTTTCGGAGGATCTCATTTGCTTCTTCAATATGATTGGTGTCTAACAATTGTATTGCCTCTTTATACATCGCAAGCCCTTCTATTTTTAATTTATCTGAGGGGTCTATTAGCTCATAAATTGAATTGGTTTTTGATTTTCCTTTCACTCTGACCTGGTCTAAAAACCGATAGTAAATTCCATTAGTATTCCATACTTTCGAAAGTGTATATCCTGTGAAAATAGCCTTAGCTCCGTAATATTTGGTCAGTCCTTCTACTCTGGACGCAGTATTTACCGCATCTGAAATTACGGTAGTTTCTAAATGGTGAGCATGCCCGATTGTGCCCAAAATAAGGTTCCCGGTATGAAAGCCTGTGCCAATATATATTGCGTTTTTCCCAAGTTTTTCCAGCCCGGAGTTAAATTCTTCTAAAAACCGTTCGAAAGCCAATGTAGCATGGATAGCGCCATCAGGTGAGCCCGGAAATAACGCCATAACAGAATCTCCAACAAACTTATCAATGAAGCCGCCATGTTCTTTAATGATAGGAACAATTCCATTTAGATAGCTATTGATAAAATCAAAATTTTGCTGTGGGTCAAGTCCTTCGGATATCTTGGTAAAATCTCTAATATCGGAAAACATTACCGTCATCTCTTGTTCCACATGATCTCCAAGATTAACTTCCTCTATCCCTTCTTTGCCTAGACGATCTAGGAATTCGCTGGGAACGAATCGACTATTTGCTTCACTTAAACGAACGAGACGTTTGTTTGCTTCAGCTAATTCTTTGGTCCGCTCCTCTACTTTTTGCTTGAAGAATTTCATCTGAGAAATGACTTCATCCTTTAATACAGAAAAATTTTGGGTTAGACTCCCTATTTCGTCCTTAGATTTTACTACCGGATGATCCGTCTCCAGTGTGAAATTACTTTCTACAAATTGGGTGATGTAATTGGTCAATTCTGTTAATGGCTTAGTTATTTTTCGGGCTATAAGCGCGCTGATGATAATGCTTACTATCAGCAACACCAGAACAGTGATTCCAAAATAGAGGGTAAGCCTGTCAAAGGCCTTTCTAGACCAATCACGGGTGGCTTCTACTACATTTCCAAAGTTGGCTTCTAAAGAAAATATTTGTTTATCGAGTTGCTTTTTTAATCCCGTATTGTCCTTAATACCAATCAATTTATCCAGAGATACTAACTTATTAAATTTCTGCTGATAATCATTTAGTCTACTTAAAACGGATGCTATCATCACCTTATCAAAGCTGCTAGAGGGGATTTGATCCTTTAATCTGTTGACCTCAAAGTTTAGCTTATCTATATAAGATTGCTCATTGCGTATAATGAAATCTTTTTCGTGTCGTCTTAAAGAAAGAATATCTTTGGTGAATAATAACGTATTTTCCTCTAACCAATGGACATCGTCTCGCATTGATCCTTCTAAGCTGAAATCCTTATAACCTCTTTCTCTTATTTTATCAACTAAAATTTTGAATAATGAATCGGTTTCGTTGATTGCCTTTTTTTGACTTATAATTGCCTGACCAAGATTCTCTTCATTGGGCAATTTTAAGTTTCCGAGAATTTGTAATGTACTATCCAGCAGGATTTCATACCGATCTAAATAAGGACTCTCAGAGGTTTGAAAATAGGATTCATTTTTTGTTTCGTAACTAAAAAAATCCTGCTGTGCTTTTACGCTTTTAAGGAGTAAAACGTAGGATTGATCTACCAGATCAGCGTTATTGAAAATTGATTCTCGTTCATTGATATAAGCGAAAGAAAGAGCAATAACCAACACACTGGAATTGATGAATACAAGAAACCAAAAAAGCAACCGATGTCTAAAAGTTCGAAACATAGAATCTTAGATTATAGGATCATTTTATTAATATAAGAATGTCTTTTTTACCATTGTGTTAACAATTTGGCAAAAATTTCTATTAATGATAAATTCCAATCGTGACTTTTAGTTTGTTTCTCTTTGCGCATTGGGTAGGAGATTTTGTTTTCCAGACCAACAAAATGGCCTTGAACAAAAGTCGTTCGCTAAAATGGTTAGTCATACACGTGTTGACTTATACATTTATAATAGCCTTGTTTTCACTCTTTTTACTCCCCGTAATCGCTTTACAGTTTGTTTTGATAAACGGATTATTTCATTTCTTTACAGATTTTTTTACCAGCAAACTAGCTGCAAAATATCAGGTTAATCTCAGGATATTTTATTTGATTATTGGTTTTGATCAGTTCATTCATGTAATCACAATCTATTGGACCGTAAAGTGGTTTATAGTGTAGATTCCGTCGAAGAGATGAGTGCGCTGTTTTTTTAAGGTAGACACGAAACCTCTAATGGTGGCAAAAGCCTCGCCTTACCAATCATTTTCATTAAGCCTGCCATCTACTTTGACTACTTTGATCGCTCCCTCTATCTTTTAAGGGGTTACTACAGGGGCTTGACTCTGACGGGCATTGACCAAAATGACTTCAAATCCATAATCTTGAAGCATCACAAATAATGTCTTCCAGTAAAATCCTGTCGATGCTAATTTCACCACATCCTGCGACCATGCTTAACCAGGGGTTCTTCGCACACCAGGTAAAAAATCAAGAAGGTGTTTTCTAAGAGTCTCGATTATCTATTATCCCAAGAATGAAAAAGTATGGAGATATATTTTATTTACTTCTCTCGCTAATCCTTATATTTTGCGGTTTAGTATTACTCATATTGTTCCATCACTATTAGTCAAAGTCAAGCTCTACTGGACTACCAAAGCACTTTATATTTTCTATTCCAATTTTCGTGAAGTACATATTCTTATCTCTTGACTCAAAGCTAAGATATTACTTAATTATCCGTACAATTTGCCACTCTCCTGCCCTGCTACCAACGTTCCTCGCTGCGGCATGATGATTTCCTCGACAGACTGTCTCACTCGTGACGAGTGGCAAAAGAGTGCTTCGTTCCAGCTACAGATTGACGAGTACGTTTTTAATTGATGTTAGAGGCCATGACTGGCCGTCCGCCCCTAAACTATTAATCCCGCCCTAAACCGAAGCTACACTAACATAACGCAGGCCATTATATAACAAAACTAGGTTTTGTGCTAAGGCAGCCTTTGGGCGATATTCTCATAGTTTAGATTATATAATCATGCTACAATGTCGTTTAGTTAAGCATTTATTTTCATAGTGGTTTATAATTTTGATAATAAGATCTCTTGGGTTTGTGTAGCCTGGGGTTCGATCGGTCGGGACGTACAATTTCTCTGGTGTGATAAACCATGCTATCAAATGCTTCGATGGAGTCTCTGATTCTTTTTCTTCCTAAAAGAGGCACGACCATATCCACCATAGTGGCCAGTGCATGGGTTCGGTTG
>JBCDKO010000013.1:2500-39858 GCA_038746525.1 Bacteroidota bacterium | reverse complement strand
CTGAAAAATTTCGATTTCGAGATTTTTCAACTAGTCACAGGTACATCAGCTGCGTCGTTCGCTGCGGATCGAAGTATAAGCATACATCTTCACCTTGCTGCCTAGTATCTGATACACCTGTGACTTTCTCAGCAAGCCCTAAGTATTATCCTTCTTTTACAGGATACTAAGCCTCTGTATGCAATTAAAGCATGTAGAAGTTAAAAACCAGGATATATTACTGTATTGTAGCAAAAAAAGTCTTGTTTTCTAAACAAGACTTTAGGTTAGATTGGCAATTCTTTGATCTGTTTTAGTAAATCCTATTTCTTGCTTTTATCAGATTCCGCTATGGAGCTTCTCATATCTGTGTCTGCTTCAATATTTTGAAATTTATAGTAGTCCATTACACCTAAATTCCCACTTCTGAAGGCTTCTGCCAGTGCTTTAGGTACTTCTGCTTCGGCTAAAATTACTTTGGCCCTTGCTTCTTGAGCTTTCGCTACCATTTCTTGTTCTTCTGCAACTGCCATAGCTCGCCTCTCCTCCGCTTTTGCCTCCGCAACTTTCAAATCAGCAGACGCCTGATCAGTTTGAAGTTTCGCGCCAATATTAGCTCCTACATCAACATCAGCGATATCAATAGAAAGGATTTCGAAGGCGGTACCCGCATCAAGCCCACGCTGCAGGACAAGCTTAGATATCTTGTCGGGATTTTCGAGTACTTCTTTATGCGTAGCTGCTGAACCTACTGAGGTAACAATTCCTTCTCCAACCCTTGCAAGAATGGTTTCTTCTCCTGCTCCTCCTACTAATTGTTGGATATTGGCCCTAATCGTAACCCTCGCCTTGGCTACAAGTTGAATACCATCCGCAGCTACAGCAGCTACAGAAGGTGTATTGATTACTTTCGGATTCACTGAAATCTGGACTGCTTCGAAAACATCACGACCAGCTAAGTCAATAGCGGTTGCTTGCTTGAAAGTTAAATTGATATTAGCCTTATCAGCAGATATCAATGCTTTAATCACCTGAGGGACATTGCCACCTGCCAGATAGTGTGTTTCCAGATCCTGCGTTCTTAAGTCACGCCGCTCTTCTCCTTCTACTTCTGTTATTTTCAATCCGGCTTTTGTGGCCGTTATTAATGAATTTACAATGATCGAAGGAGGGACTTTTCGTATCCTCATGAAAACGAGTTCCAGTAAACCAACTCGCACACCAGAAAATATGGCGGTGATCCATAGGTTGACTGGTACAAAATACAGGAAAACAAAGAATAGGATAATTCCACCTACGACAAATAAAATTGGGATAATGCTACCCATAGTTAGTATTCAGTTATTATTTTAACAGGTTGTACAATAATTTTCGAGGATTCAATTCTTTTCACCTCAATTTCAATATTTTCAGCGACAAAACCACCATCAGATCTTACTTCAATGATATGCTCATTAAATATTGCTTTACCAATCGGTTTTAATGAAGAGATGGTCGTTCCTCTATCGCCTTCTTTGATATCATATCTGAAATCATCGTTGAATTTCCCAGTCATTGAATGCTTTAAGGAAAAGCGTTCCCAGGATTTCCCTTTAAATGAAATGATTAAGGCGATTATATTTAGTGCAAGTCCCCCAATCAAGATTAGCGTCCCAATGCCTGGCCCATAATAATTGTAACCAAGATAGATGCAATACGCTGAAAAAATAAATCCCAGAATGCCGACGACCGTTGCTCCTGGCACAAATACGATTTCGGCAATCAATAAAAAGGTACCGAAAAGCATCAAACTAAGTATTATTAACCACTCCATGAACTTAATATGCTTTAGCAAAAAGCGCCCTACCTTGAGAAGGTTTTCCGGTAAAAATACATTTTCCTTTTTCCCTTACCTGATTTAAAGGAATACAACGAATAGTTGCTTTTGTTTCTTCTTTGATTTTTTCCTCTGTTTCCACTGTACCATCCCAGTGAGCGTATACAAATCCTTTATCTACAAATTTATTGAACTCTTCATATGTATTGGCTTGCTTTGTGTTCCCTTCGCGGGAATTTTTAGCCTTGTCATAGATACTCTTTTGGATTTCTTTCAGTAGTTCTACTGTGTAATTTTCAATTGATTCTATAGGATGGAATGATTTTTCCTTCGTATCTCTTCGAGCAACTTCTACTGTTCCTTCTTCAAGGTCTTTTGGACCTATTGCTAAGCGTACAGGAACACCTTTTAACTCATATTCTGAAAACTTCCAACCTGGTTTATGTGTATCTCTTGTATCGAATTTAACGGAGATGCCTCGTTCTTTTAAAACTTTTAGGATAGGCTCAACAACCCTTTTAATTTTTTCTAAATCTTCATTTTTAAAATAAATAGGCACAATTACTACTTGAATAGGAGCAAGTTTAGGAGGAAGGACGAGTCCATCATCATCTGAATGAGCCATAATTAGTGCACCCATTAAACGTGTGCTTACTCCCCATGAGGTTCCCCAAACCAAGTCTTCTTTTCCTTCTTTTGTAGTAAACTTTACGTCAAAGGCCTTGGCAAAATTTTGGCCTAGGAAATGTGAAGTACCGGCTTGAAGGGCTTTCCCGTCTTGCATCATCGCTTCGATACAATAGGTATCAACTGCTCCGGCGAATTTTTCGCTTTCCGTTTTTAACCCTTTGATTACTGGCAAAGCCATGTATTCTTCAGCAAAAGTTGCATAGACATCAAGCATTTGTTTGGTTTCGGCTTCTGCTTCTTCTTGCGTCGCATGTGCTGTATGGCCTTCCTGCCAAAGAAATTCCGCAGTCCTTAAGAAAAGCCTTGTTCGCATTTCCCATCGTAGTACGTTAGCCCACTGATTCACTAAAACAGGAAGATCACGATACGATTGAATCCAGTTTTTATAAGAATTCCAAATAACTGTTTCTGAGGTAGGGCGAATGATTAGCTCTTCTTCCAGCTGTGCCTCAGGATCTACTACTACCCCTTTTCCTTCATCGCTATTTTTGAGCCTATAATGAGTAACTACAGCACACTCTTTTGCAAAACCTTCTATGTGATCTGCTTCCCTGCTCAAAAAGGATTTAGGAATTAAAAGAGGGAAATAAGCATTTTCATGGCCTGTATCCTTAAACATTTGATCTAAAGTCCACTGCATTTTTTCCCATATCGCAAAACCGTAAGGTTTAATTACCATACACCCCCTTACCGGGGAATTTTCCGCCAGACCTGATTTTTTGACTAATTCGTTATACCACAATGAATAATCTTCTGAACGAGAGGGAATTGCTTTTGCCATGAAAATTATACTATTTGGTATGGAGTTTGCGTAATTTTATAAAAAATGTTAATTTTTGAAGAAAAGCAAATATAGTAGAGGAGTTGAACAGACAAGGGAGAGATATCGTTTAAATAATAAAAGCAAAGAACTATGGGACAATATATTAAAAACCTCTTTTTGCTACTAAGTTTAATTGGACCGGCAGCAGGTATTGGACAAGAGTACGATGATTTATACTTTACTAAATCTGACCGTGAGAAACAGAAAAGAAAACAGATGGTACCGTATGAATCACAATATGGGTCAGAGGAAACCTCACAGGCTGAGGTTCCGGAGACATTAGAAGTAACATCTTTTCTGGGTAAGCAATATAATTATGAATCAGAGCCAGAAGATACACTCTTTAATGGTCATGTCAGTCAAAAGTCAATTGATTATTATAAATCAGGAAAGACGATAGAATCATACACTAATCCAAACTATTCTATCCCGGATGAGAACATTGAAACCCGTCAACCTGAATCCAATCCTAATTTTGGTGACCCTCAAGACACCTATCAAAATGATCAAGACGATCCAGTCATAATCAATAATTACTACTATAATAATAATGGATGGAATAGCTGGAATAATGGATGGAATAGCTGGAATCGTCCAGGATGGAGAAACCCAAGATGGAACATGGGTTGGGGGTGGAATAATTGGGGTGGAAATTTTTGGAACGTTTCCTATGGATGGGGAGGATGGCATGATCCTTTTTGGGACCCCTTTTTGGGACCCACTTGGGGATGGAATAATTGGGGATGGAGAGGAGGTTTCTATAGAAATGCTTGGTGTCCACCTTATGGCGGATTTTATAATAGACCTATCTACGTAGTAAACGACTACAGATACAGAAGAAACGTTGTTCAAGGAGCCAGAAGTACCAGAGGAGGTGCAGTTACTTCTTCTGGTAGATCAACTAGAGTAGATAATGCTGTTGTTGGTGAAGGAAGTGGCGCTAGAAGCTATGCTCGTCAGCAAAGGGATTACTTGAATCAATCTAGAAGTAGTCGTTATTCCAACACAGTTACCAATACAAGATCGACAAGAAGTAGGAATTTGAATGACAATTCATTGTCCCGAAGAAGCTCTCGTAATAATTCTTCGCTAAACAGAGGCAATACATCAAGAAATTCCAATTATGGAAACACTTCTAGGTCGAGATCGAGCAGGTCTTCTGGTTATCGCAATTCGTCGCGGTCAAGATCATCAAGCTATAGTCGACCATCTTCCAGTTCAGGTAGAAGCTCAGGATCAGTACGCTCTGGTAGTTCCTCGAGAAGTCGCTCATCAGGAAGGTCTTCTTCAGGCAGATCGTCGTCTGGAAGGTCTGGTTCTAGAAGAGGTAACTAGATTAAAGAATGAAAAAAATTGCACTACTGATAGGAGCTATTTTCTATTCCGTTATAAGTCAAGCTCAATTGGATGTGTTTGGCTATTTTGAGGATGCATTGCGTTTCAGTCAGTCGAATTACAGTTTAGGAAGTTCTGCAAGGATGCAAGCAATTGGCGGAGCGCAAATTTCCCTGGGGGGTGATATTAGTTCAGCAGCATCTAATCCTGCTGGTTTAGGATTTTTTAATAAAAGTATCTTCACTTTTTCACCTTCTATTCATCTTTCAGATGTATCTACAGATTATTTTGTAAGTGGTGACATTAACGGAATTCAAGGTTCCAGAAAATCTGATAACACTCACTTCAATTTTGCGAATATAGGAGCAGTGATTAATTGGAATAAAGGGCGCTTTTCTGATAACAAATTCAAGGGCAGTACTTTGGCTATTTCCATTAATAGAGCAAATAATTATCGTTTGGATAGATCATATGAAGGTGAGAATAACTTTAACAGTCTTGCTGATGCGGTAGCTGATTTGTCATTTGCTATAGAGCCAAATGATTTGCCTGAATTGGCTTATGCGGCCTTCGATCAATATTTGATATCTCCTATGATTGATGAAAATAATGACTTGGTTTATGTTGCAGATTTTGAAGGATTTCCTGTTCAGAATGAAGTAATCGAAGAAAGGGGTTCACATTATCAAATGAATATAGCCTGGGGCGGAAATTATGATGATCGCTTGTATTTCGGTGGTGGAATGGGAGTACAATTTATAAATTATCGTCAGCAGAGGATATACCAAGAGTTTGATTTCGGAACATTCAACAATAATGGAGAATTTAATCCTGATCCTGATCTGAATGATTTTACTTTGATTGATGATTTAGATGTAAGTGGTGCCGGTGTGAATTTCAACTTTGGTATTATTGCGCGCCCGGTGAATTTTATAACAGTGGGTGTAAGTTATACCTCTCCAAGTTTTTTGTCTTTAGACGAAGAGTCTTTCCTTGACTTAGATGCAAATTGGAAGGCAGGAGTTACAGCTGATAACGATGGAGAGATTGTTGACTTAAGTACCATTGATCTTTATCAAGGCACGCTGTTTATATCAGACTATAATCTTCGAACACCTTCGAGACTAGGTTTAGGCGCTACATTATTTTTTGGAAAAAAAGGATTCTTGAGTGGAGATGCAGAATTTGTAGATTACGGGGACGCAAATTTGAGCTCTGATGATTTTTCTACCTCAGGAGATAACCAGGCAATAGAAGATATTTATTCTTCCGTTATGAACGTTCGTATAGGTGGAGAATACAGAATCAATAAATTTATGCTACGTGCGGGTTACGCTTTTTTCCCAAGCCCTTATCAAACTTCTGATTTAAACGAGCAGACAAACGTGAGTTTTGGCTTTGGATATAGAAATGCTAATTATTTTATAGATTTAGGAGTGGTAAATAGCAACAGAACAATAGAATACATTCCTTATCAATCTTTTGACGAATTTCAACCGATCGCCTCATCAGAAATTGAGGACACTACTGTTACAATCACTTTTGGTTTGAATTTTTAGCATCAAAAAGCTCCAAAAGTTCTGTAAGACCTGTAATGGTACTATGGGCCTGTTCGTACCATTTTTTCCTTTCTTTCAATAAATGTTCCAGTGTATTCGTTTGCATCAAAGGTCGAACAGCATCCTGCTGTAATCTTTGCTTAATCTGATGGATAGGAGTATTTATAAAAACGGTAGTACCTTCATCTTTCATCAGATGCATATTGTCAAAAAAGCATGGGGTTCCGCCCCCGGTGGCTAGTACAAATTCGGGTATTTCGTTTATCACCCTTCTTAAATGAAAGTATTCCAGTTGTCTGAAATAAGACTCGCCCTTTTCTTGAAAAATGCTTCTTATTTTTTGCCTGGTATTCTTCTCTATTTCCTGATCTAAATCTACAAACGGGAGACCCAGGTAAACCGCAAGCTCCATGCCTAGTGTAGTTTTTCCAGTACCTGGTAGGCCAACCAAGAAAATTTTTTTATTCAATACCAACCTAAAATATCTTCCACATTACTAGATGAAGGGGTATCGTTATAATGCCATTTACCCAATACTTTTCCATCTTTTAGTAAAAGAACACCAGGGTTGGATCTGACCATGGTCTTTAATACAGTTGCATCTGCAAAAAAGTAAGGAGAGGCTAATTGATTTTTATGCCTGAAAGCCTCAAATGTTTTATATCCTGAAGAGGTCAAAAGCCAGGTTTCAAAGTTTTGATTATCAAAGGTCAAACTTTTCAGTCGATCGATCTGCTTGGTAGATGCTTTTTCTACTTGATGAACTATGATAACTAATTTATTTCCGCTCAAAAGTGCATCCGTGTAGTCGTTATCGCCTTCCCAGACATTAAGATCTGTAATTTTAGCGGCGGCCTCAGGATTAATCAATTCAGAATCCACATAGGTATAGCCAGGATCGGAGGGGTATCTTTCAAATTCAAATCTTTCTCCATCTTTCTCCATTATATACCTATATCTGAGTGGTTCTGAGTTTTGCATAAGCGAAGGAAGGTGATTTCCAACTTTGTAAGCTCTGAAGTCAATAAAGGGAAGGTGCCTGATTGCATAAACTGCAATTCCTGCCATAAAAATGGTTATTCCAATCATTTTAACTTCTCGAAATTTCTGACCAAACCAAGGAGTGTAAGAATCTTTTGTCCAAAAAATAACCCCTATCAAGATCAATAGGATAATATCCTTATAAAAAGACTGCCATGGGGTTAGTTTGATAGCATCTCCAAAACATCCACAATCGGTCACTTTATTGAAATATGCTGAGTAAAAGGTCAAAAACGTAAAGAATATTATCATTCCGAGTAATGTCCATGCGGTAATTTTCATACGATATCCCAAAATCAGAGCGGCTCCCAAGACAACTTCTAAAACGGATAGAAAAACACTAAGAAACAGAGCAGCTGGAACGAACCATTCAAAGAAAGGGGCGATATCTGAAGCAAACACTTCAAAATATTCCGTTAATTTAATTTGCGTACCGACAGGATCATTCACTTTTATGATTCCTGAGAAAACAAACAACGCCCCAACAGCATACCGTGCAAACTCTTTTAACATCCTCATTTTTCTTTCAACTTGATTAAACAGAATACCGAATAATTAATCATATCATGATAATTAGCATCAACTCCTTCAGAAATAAGTGTTTTACCGGCATTATCCTCTATTTGTTTTATTCTAAGCAATTTCATCAGGATAATATCTGTCATGGAGCTGATTCGCATGTCTCTCCATGCCTCATCGTAATCATGATTTTTAGCCTCCAACAAACCCATCGTATCCTTTACGGCTTTATCATATAAAGGCTCTAATTTTTCTAAAGGAATTTCCATCTCTTCGTTTTCTTTTAGTTCCATTTGAAGGATAGCGATGATGCTGTAGTTCACAATACCAACGAATTCATTGCGAATATCTTCACCAACCTTGTTTTTACCTTTTTCCTGAATAGAGCGGATGCGCTGCGCTTTAATAAAAATTTGATCGGTTATTGAGGGTAACCTTAAGATTCTCCAGGCACTGCCATAATCCTTTGTTTTTTTTTTAAATACTTCTTTACAAGAAGAAATGATATCAATGTATTGTTGCTCTGTCTGCGCTCTCATTTAATTTTATTCCCCAGCAAAACTAATCCATTGCATTCCAATCATACCATTAACATAAAAGGAGAAATACTGGATCTATCACAACCCAGAGTGATGGGTATTATCAATATCACGCCTGATTCTTTTTTCTCAGGAAGCAGAAAAAACTCGATAAAAGAAGTGCTCAAAACAGCGGAGAAAATGCTGTTGGATGGAGCTACTTTTCTAGATGTGGGTGGCTACTCTTCCAGGCCTGGAGCTAAAGATATTTCGGAAAGTGAAGAGCTAACTCGCATCATGGGGCCAATAAAAGCTATCGTTAAGGAATTTCCTAATGCTATCATCTCTATTGATACTTTTAGGTCTAAGATTGCCCGGGAAGGAGTTAACGCAGGAGCAAAAATGATAAACGATATCTCCGCTGGAAATCTTGATGAAAGAATGTTGAAGACGATTGTAGAGCTCAACGTTCCATACATTGCTATGCACATGAGGGGAACTCCTCAGACGATGATACAGATGGCGAATTATGACGATGTTTTAAAGGAAGTCGTCGAGTATTTTTCAAATGTGATTCTGAATTGCAACGATCTTGGCATTAAAGACGTCATCATAGACCCGGGGTTTGGATTTTCCAAATCTGCGGATCAAAGCTTTAGACTATTGAAAGACTTAGAATATTTTCGTTGGCTGGAGCGACCACTTTTAGTAGGCGTTTCCCGAAAATCGATGATTTATCGAACGTTAGATGTTACGGCAGAAGAAGCTCTAAATGGTACTTCGGTTTTAAACACACTAGCTTTATTTAGGGGTGCGAGTATTCTTCGTGTACATGATGTTAAAGAAGCAATAGAGACAGTTAAATTAGTAGATCAGTTAAAGTGATTTTAGCATTTGAAATAGGTTTTTTGCAATTTGGATTTAAAGACATCCTTGATATCCTATTGGTCACATTGCTACTTACACAAGTTTATAAGCTGATGCGGGGAAGTGTCGCTATCAAAGTATTTGTTGGATTTCTTCTGTTATATCTAGTCTACCTAGTTGTGAGTGCCCTTCAAATGGAATTGTTAAGTACTATACTTGGACAGTTTATGGGTGTAGGAGTTTTAGCGGCGATTATTCTTTTCCAACAAGAAATTAGAAAGTTTTTGTTGCTGGTTGGAAGAACTAACATTTTTGAAGAAGGGAAATTTATCAAGAATGTGCGCTTTTGGTCTCAAAATGGTAACAATAAGCGGGCGAATATTACGCCAATTGTTGAGGCCGTCAAATCACTAGCAGGCTCGAGTACAGGCGCACTTATTGTATTGTCTGCAACTTCTCCCCTAAAGTTTTACGCAGAGTCGGGCGATGAGATGGATTCTCTTCTTTCAAAAAGACTTTTATTAGCGATTTTCAATAAATACAGTCCTTTACATGACGGTGCTGTAATCATATATAAAGATCGGATCGTCGCTGCCAGATGCATTTTACCGGTTACAGAAAGAGAATTGGAAGCACAATATGGTTTAAGGCATAGAGCAGGTCTTGGAATGTCCGAAAATACAGAGACCCTCATTATAGTTGTTTCAGAAGAGACAGGTCAGATTTCCGTAATGAAAAATGGAAAGCTAAATCATAACATTTCAACTCAGGAGCTTAGAAGACAGATTAATATTTACCTTAATGAGCCACTTGAGCTTAAAAAGAAAAAAGAGCCCGCAGAAACTAAAATCAAGACAAGTGTTAGTGAGGAAATGGCTTAAAGGTTAAGTTTTCTTTCCAGGGCACTTCTAAAAACTCAGTTCAAGAATTTGAGGTAGAGATTCTTTTTCTGGGACAAAACGTCAAAAACGGAGTTTAGTGGGGTTAAATAAGTATTTTGATAACCAGGTATCAGGAAAAAAGATCATCTCAAAAATTGAAAGTAGGTTTTTAGAAGTGTCCTCTATGCTATCCTTTCTTATAATCTTAATGTCTCAGTTATATAAGCTATGATCACTTATTTAACTCAAGGTCCTTGTAATTTTCTACGTGTATACATGGTCTATTTTCAATTCCACACATTGAATTCGCCACTGAGTTGGCGGACCGTTTTTATCTAGCAGTTGGTATAAATTCGCCTTCTAACTATTATGCTCATTTCATGTAAGAGTTTATTTGCGATGGCCTGATGGAATTCCTACAAACTAATTAATCATTGGTCGGGATGCTAACAATTCTTATGCTCATTTCATGTTTTTAAATTTAATGATTCTAAGTAAAATGATCTAAATAACATTCAGCTCTTTTCCTACTTCTGTAAAAGCTGAGATCGCTTTGTCTAGATGCTTTCTTTCATGTACAGCACTTATTTGAACTCTGATTCTCGCCTCGCCTTTTGGAACCACCGGATAATAAAATCCTATTACATAGATCCCTTTTTCCAAAAGCATGCTGGCCATTCTTTGCGATAGTTTTGCGTCGTAGAGCATTACAGGCACAATAGGATGTTCTCCTGGTTTGATATCAAACCCAACCTCATTCATTTTTGTCCTAAAATACTTAGTGTTTTCTTCTAGTTTGTCTCTTAGCTCTGTGGTTTCACTGAGCATGTTGATAACCGCTATAGAAGCGCCTACAATAGAGGGTGCGAGCGTATTAGAAAAAAGATAAGGTCTTGACCGCTGACGAAGCATCTCGATAATTTCTTTTTTTCCAGAAGTGAATCCACCAGAAGCGCCTCCAAGCGCTTTGCCAAGCGTTCCCGTAATGATATCCACTCTGTCCATACAATTTCGATATTCATGAACTCCTCTTCCGGTTTTTCCTACAAATCCGGTAGAGTGGCACTCATCTGTCATAACTAAAGCATCGTACTTTTCTGCAAGGTCGCAGATCTTGTCTAGTTGAGCGATGGTACCATCCATGGAAAAAACACCATCTGTTGCAATGATTCTAACCTTAGCATCTTTAGATGCTTTAAGTTGTACTTCTAGATCTTCCATATCATTGTTTTTATATCTAAAGCGTCGGGCTTTACATAAACGAACACCATCAATGATAGAAGCGTGGTTTAAGGTGTCTGATAGGATAGCATCCTCCGGACCCAATAGCGGTTCAAACACACCGCCATTTGCATCAAAAGCTGCGGCATATAAGATGGTATCTTCGGTAGTCAGAAATTCTGAGATTTTTTGTTCCAGTTCCTTATGAATATTTTGAGTACCACAAATAAATCTTACGGAAGACATACCGAACCCATGGGTATCAATAGCTGCTTTAGCTGTCTCTATCACTTTGGGGTGAGAAGAAAGTCCCAGGTAGTTATTTGCGCAAAAATTGATGACTTCCGATTCGTCATTTAAAGTAATGTCTGCAGCTTGTGGAGATGCAATTACCCGCTCTCTTTTAAACAAACCTGTATCTTTTATTTCCGCTAGTTCTTTTTGAAGTCTTTGTTTTAGTGCTGTATACATTGTTATTCCATCTTGGGTTTGAAAGGTTTTACTTTGGGCCTCATTACTGCTTTTGATGAGGGCTTTTTTTCAGTAATTGTTTCTTTAAAGGGAAACTCTCTTCTTGTTTTGTTGAGTAAGAAAAGTTTTTGTTGAGTAAAGCTGTTGGGATGCACTTCATTAAAGAGTGTCTCCCATGCTCGATATTGTTCTGGGTATCCATTGCGATATTTCTCCGGATCAATTTTTTTACTTTTTAAGTATTCAATAAACTCCACAGATCAAATTTAATGGAAGCCTGATTTTAGTGTTGCAAAAAAGCATGGAGTAACGATAAAACTTTCCAACCTTTATTTGTACTAATAATGTATTGAAAGGGTCATACTTTTTCAATTACTGAGTCCTGAAATCGGGTTAATCAATCATATGCCAAAATATTCATTCATCGTTCCGGTTTATAATCGTCCACATGAAGTAGCCGAACTTCTGAGTAGTTTAGTCCTCCAAGTGGTTGATGATTTTGAAGTCATTATAGTGGAAGATGGTTCCAAAGATGATTGTGAGTCAGTCATTAATGTGTATCGAGACAAACTAGCCTTAAAGTATTTTCGCATACCCAACTCCGGACCTGGAAGGGCACGTAACTACGGAGCAAGTCAAGCATCGGGTGATTGGTTTATCTTTTTAGATTCAGATACACTCATCCCTCAAAACTATTTGGTTTCAATTAAGGCCTTTTTAGAAGAAAATGAAGTTGATGCCTTTGGCGGAGCTGACCGTGATAAAAGTGATTTCTTACCTATTCAAAAGGCGATTAGCTATAGTATGACCTCTTTTCTCACCACAGGAGGTATTCGAGGGAGTAAAAGATCCATGGAGAAGTTCAAACCTAGAAGCTTTAACATGGGGATAAAAAAAAACATATTTGAGCATCTTAATGGCTATAGAAAAATGAGATATGGTGAAGATATTGACTTGAGTATTCGAATCGAAAATTCACGCTTCAACACCGCTTACATTCCTGATGCCTTTGTCTATCATAAAAGAAGAACCTCCTTTTGGGAATTTTTTAAGCAAATTAAGCATTCAGGGGAGGCCAGGATTTTATTATCACAGCTTCACAAAGGTTCGCTCAAACTTGTACATCTATTTCCAGGAATTTTTACACTTGGGTTTGTTGTCTCTCTTATATTCGTCTTACTTTTTCCAGTGCTCGGGTGGATTGGATTAGTGATTTATTCCTGCTACTTTACGCTGATATGGATACATTCTTACTTGAAAACCAGAAGCATTAAGGTTGGATGCTTGTCTATTATAGCATCTTTTGTACAGCTTATTGCCTATGGATATGGATTTTTTAAGAATGGAACTATTGCATTAATAAGGGGTTTGTTGTAGATGGAGATTTCGGTTACGACACCAGCCCTACTTTTTCCTGCAGTATCATTATTGCTTTTAGCCTTCACTAATCGATTTTTAGCTATTGCAACACTTATCCGTCAACTACATAGCAATTACCTTAATAACCCTAAAAACGTACTAGAAGGGCAACTTAAAAACCTGAGAAAGAGACTTTATCTCATTCGCTTAATGCAACTTTTGGGTGTTCTAAGTCTATTTCTTTGCGTACTTGCTATGTTTTTTCTGTATATAGAGGTAAGATTTTGGGGAGAGGTTGTTTTCGGTGTTTCATTGATTATACTATTGCTTTCACTCTTTATTTCTTTAAGAGAAATACAATTATCTACTAAAGCTTTAGATATTGAGCTTAGTGATATGGAGTTTGGTAGAAAATTGAAATTTTAGCCTACTTTGAGCACTTTGTAGATAATTTCTTTTCGAGGCAAAGCATATTTTTTAATTGTGTGAGATGGTAGTTCTTTAACAAAATTCTCAGCAAAGACTTCAAAACCTACACTTGAGAGTCTATCTCCATAATCCTCACCATACAATCTGACATGATCATTCTGGCCAAAGGCCTTTTCACGTTCCTTGGGATCTGTAATCTTTTTATTCTCATAAGTCTTTTCTCGCAGAGGGTAGAAAAATGGAATTTGTAGTATCGCCCATCCTAATGGTTTTAATACCCGTTTTATTTCTTTAAGCGCCTTAATGTCATCATCAACATGCTCCAGCACATGATTACAAAATATCACATCTATAGAATTATCTTTAAGTGGAATATTGTGAATATCCATTTTGATCTTGGCAAGAGGTGACTCAATATCTGCCGTTAAATAATCCAAGCTTTTCATTGACTCAAAGCGATCCATAAAACAGCGCTCAGGAGCTATGTGAAGCATTTTTTTTTCGGACACAAAAAAATCTGTTTTTTCTTTCAGGTATAGCCAAATTAATCTGTGTCTTTCCAGTGAAAGACATTTTGGGCAAAGCGCATTGCTTCTTGATTTTAAACGACCGTATGGAAGAAATTTGCTAAATTTTGCTTCGCAGATAGGACACTGTACTTTATTCCCGATATAAAATATCGCTACTATTTTTAGTGCTTGATGACCTATTAACTGGAGGCACTTTCTTGGAATTTTTCTAAGCAAAAAAGAGATAAGAAATTTCAAGCCACTTCGTTTTTCGGTTTGTAAGTTATTTATTCAGTTTTCTCCAAGCAATCATTGCTCAAAAATTCTATTATTTTGAATTAGCTATGAAATATGCATTTGTTCTTTTCATTTCTGTTCTTGGATTTTCTGTGTTTGCACAAAAAAAAGAGAAGCCTGTCCGAGATTATCTTCCAACCGAAAATCTTAAAGCAAGGAAAGATGCCAATAATGTTTCAAATAGACCTAAGCGAAAGAAGATTACATTGATTTATGTCAAATCTGCTCAAGGTATTCTTTACGGGAATGCTTGCGCTACCCAAGAAACACATCGAATGGGATTTGAATACATTGTGGAACCGCTAAATGGCATGGAAAGTAAGGGTTGGTTTGGCAAAACGTTCAATAATCTATGGGTAAAAACTAAGCTTTTTTTCAGAAGATCTCCTTTTTGGAAAGCTACATTGAACAAGAGGATAAAGAGATGCAGAAGGCAAACCGGAGATTTCGTTGGATGAGCACTGCAAATTTATTGAAAGTGAAATTTTTATAAAACAATTAACTGTGATATTTATTGGATTAGACTTATTGAATTCGTTATCCATTATTTCTCCAATTTTGGTTGCAGTTCATCTAGGATTATCAGTAAGATAGCTAAAGTATGGGTCAGTAAGGATGCAGAATTCTACTTTATTACTGTTAATGTAGATGATTTAACGTTTTTATAGCCAGTTCAGGATTTTCAAAAAAAGCCCCGATATGCCACATATTTTCTCGCCCTTAGCCGGTATCGGAAAAGAGATTACTCCTTTTTACCAAAACGCTTTAATGACATTAATTCAGGCCCAGCACCCAGTTTACAAAACTGGAAGAGCGGGGATAATGATGTTGCGCGGCTTGAGCACTGTGGGTTTAATACGGTTACATCTTATAAACGAAACAATGAGATTCTTGATAAAGAAAACATTTTCAGTTCTTTCTGAAATTCAACGAGGTTTTTATATAGATGCTGATTGCAGGGTCTTTGTGCATCGAGGATTTACAAATTCAGAGGGTCCAACTTATGAAATAGATTCTGCAGTTTGTTATTGGGATAGAAATTTGTGGAGAAATGCCTTGGCAGGAGAAGATAAATTGAAGAAACCTGATTTACTGGCTAACTTCAATGAAATCTACATTGGGCATACCCCAACATTAAATTGGGGGGGGGTGTAAAAGTACTCCAATGAAAGCTTTCAATGTATGGAATTGAGATACCGGAACTGGTACAGTTGGAAAATTGACGATTATGAATATAGAAAATGAAGAGTTCTGACAGTCAGACTAGAAGGCGTCTATGAAACTCATCTTTGAACTTTTTTCATCTTTGAAAATGATTGGATTAACGTTGTCTTTATTGTACGAAACTCTAAAAAAATTCAGTCCAAATTAAATTCAGAGACGGAACAGCGAAAATTTTATTTTAACTTTCCAAATAAAAGTGAAAAAGCTAAAACGGTTTCTTACCGTAATCCTCAGTTGCCAAATTAGATGGTGATAAATCAAAATACTCTTTTACCTGATTATAATCTGAATAATCGATAGAGGCTCTACCATTAAACCGGCCAGGAACCACAACTACTCTGGCAATCCAATTATCTGTAAAATCTGCCCCCAGTTCATCCATAATAATAGTTCCTTCGAGAAATACGCTTGCATCAAACTTGGTGAAATCGTAATTGTACGCTAAGATTCCTTCCGGTAAATAAAGCGTTTGTGGCAATGTTCGCCAGATCTCTTCTTCATCGCTGGTCACTTCCCATAAGAGGTAAATGAGCATCACGTCTGAATCTAACATGGTGAAACTACCAGGTAATTCAAGGAGAACACTGTATTCTGGAGCTGTAAAATCAAATTCATATTCAAAGACGAAGGACTCTTCTCCATTCAATCCATTTACTCCGTCTATTCCATCTACTCCATCTCTTCCAGGAGGCCCTACAGTCCCATCATCGCAACCGAAAGTAATTAATGATGCAACCAATAGCAGATAAAACCTATTCATAAGTGATTCATTTCAGTAAAACATATTTACCAGAATAGGAAAAATGATGCCAGAAATTTCGTAATGAGAAAATACCTTATACCAAACCTCGGAATACGAAAAACCTACTGTTTTAAAGATTCATTGAAAAAATCTATGGTTCGATTCCACGCTAATTCGGCTGCCTCTTTATCATATCTTGGAGTAGTATCATTGTGAAATCCGTGATTTGCGTCGGAATAAACGTAAGCCGTGTAGGTTTTGTTATTTTTTTTTAATGCCTCTTCGTATGCAGGCCATCCAGCGTTTACCCGTTGATCTAACTCCCCAAAATGAAGCAGCAGTGGCGCTTGAATCTTTGGAACCATTTCAGCTGAAGGCTGACTTCCATAAAAAGGTACCGCTGCTTTTAGATCTGACACTTTTACTGCCATCATGTTAGAAATCCATCCACCAAAACAAAAACCCACTACTCCTACATTTCCTGTGCATTCCTTATGCTCTTTGAGATAGTAAAATGCTGCAATAAAATCTTCAAGCATTTCATTTCTATCTCGTTTTCTCTGCATGGTGCGTCCATCATCGTCGTTTCCTGGATAGCCACCTAAAGGGGATAATGCGTCTGGAGCAATGGAAATAAATCCCGCTTTGGCAGCTCGCCTTCCTACATCAGCAATGTGAGGGTTGAGTCCTCTATTTTCATGAACTACCACTATCCCCGGTAGCCTTCCTCTTTCGCCCTTGGGTCGGGAAAGTTGAGCTTTGACTGAACCTCCTCCTTTTGGAGAAATGTATTCAATGGTTTCTGTTTTCAGTTCCAGGTCATCCTGACTCGTTTGTACAATGCTATAATCAGGCATCATAAAACTCATCAAAGAAGTCAACGTAATTCCTCCTACAGCATAAACGGACAACTTTCCAATGAACTCTCTACGGTCTATACGGCTATGCGCGTAATCATCATAGATTCGGAATACCTCAGGGTTAATATCTTTTTTATTCATGTGTATAAGTTTTATTTCCAATGGCCACATGGAATTCACAACAAAGATTCATCTGGTGGTGGGTATGGATTCACCCTTGAATCTTGATGTTCATTTCATAGGTTGATGGAGTCAAATACTAAATATATCAATTTAGAAATTGAGAAATCATTTTCGGCACAGTTATTTATTTATAAGAAAGTTTCTGACCTGATTTTCCTCCTTTTCATCGAAAGAAAAACATGCCATTAAAAGGTTTTGCTAGTTTCAAGTATGGAAACTTTAGTGTGAGATACGTGCTGGTAAAACACGCCTGGTCTTGAACATCATATTCAATTTTAAATCCTTCAATATGAGATACTATTTCGTTTTAATAATAGTGGCAAATTCAATTTCATCACTATCTCAAATTTCTCAACACTAAATGAGTGAGGAAACTTCTCTTGGATATGATAACCTGAGAATAGGAATATTAGCAGGGACGCCTAGAATTATCTTAGACAATCAAGGATATACCCCGTTTGAAATTGATAATGCATCAGGAAGATTTAGAATCTTTAATCCTGGAGTAGAAAGATTTACGATTAAATCAAATGGGAATGTAGGAATAGGAGTGAATGATCCAGGCAAACCTTTAGACGTAAAGACTATGTCTGATGCTGGACTAAGAATTAGATCGGTAGCTGCCAATAATCAATCTGGTATTCAGTTTACAAATTCAGAAGGTACCAATCAATGGTCTTTCATTCATTCGAAAATGGATAATCAGATTAATATTGGCACTATTTCAGCAAATGATTTTGTCATAAAGAATGGAAACGTAGGAATTCAAACAGAATTTCCAGATGGATTTGAAGTTAAAAGCATTCTGTCAGTAGAAGACTCCAAGGGGTCAAACAATATACGCTTTGGGATCTTGGCAGGAACACCAAGAATTATATTGGACAATCAAGGATATACCCCGTTTGAAATTGATAATGCGTCAGGAAGATTTAGAATCTTTAACCCCGGAGCAGAGAGATTTATTATTAAATCAAATGGGAATGTGGGAATAGGAGTAAGTAATCCTAATTCTAAATTGGTAGTAAAAGGTACAATTCATAGTGAAGAGGTCAAGGTTGAGATAATTAACGGTCCAGACTATGTTTTTGAATCAGATTATGATCTCAGAACCCTGCAGGAAACTAAGGAGTACATCTCAGAAAACAAACACCTTCCGGAAATTCCATCAGCTAAGGAAATGCAAGCCGATGGTGTAAATCTTGGTGACATGAATATGCGACTTTTGAAGAAAATTGAGGAATTGACCCTATATCAGATTGAACTTCTGGAAAAACTTGACCTACAAAACGAACAACTCCAAAAGCAACAACAACGAATAGAAAAACTGGAAAGCAAGTGGAGTAGATAAAGACAAATCTCATTCCTAAACCTTTCGTGAAGGTCGCTCATTATGGGGCTCTTCAAATCAGACTGCTTTAATAGAACCCATATTGCCGTTAACCAATAAGGTTAGGAAAGGATGTATGAGTCCACTCTGAAAAGTCAAAATCAGATCAAAAATGGACCCATATGGTCAAATTCGAGGGTTGAAAAAAGCCTGAAATAGAATTTTCAGAGCAGACTCATGTATATCTCACTAACTAACCCATTTCTCGCCAGCTTATCCCTTCCTGTATGGTTTTCTCTTTAACCGCTTATATTTTTTATTGCATACTTTATAGTCGTAACAGCAACTAACGAGAGTAGCACATATCTCTCCACACAGCATCTAGCAAAAACTGCAAACCATTGACTCCATCCGTCAACGGCTTTCATCGACAGGTAGAATAAAAATACATCTTATTTTAGCCTGGAAATAAGGATACATGATCAAAAAGCTATTACTAACTCCATTTCAAAAGTTTGTCAAAACCGAAAGTTTAGCAGGAATATTACTCTTTGGAGCGACCATTATTGCGCTTATTTGGGCGAATTCATCTTACAGTGAATTATATGAAGGTTTATGGCAACGAACCATAGGAATATCTTTTCAAAGCTTTGAATTGAAGAAGCCGTTAATTCTTTGGATAAATGACGGCTTAATGGCGGTTTTTTTCTTTTTAATAGGCTTAGAACTAAAAAGAGAACTACTCATTGGAGAAATAAATTCTGTGAAAAAAGCAGCCTTCCCGTTTATTGCCGCATTAGGTGGTGTTTTAGTACCGATTAGCTTATATCTCCTTTTAAATCAGAACCCAGAAACAGTAAAGGGTTGGGGTATCCCTATGGCAACAGATATCGCTTTTGCTTTAGCACTTTTGAGTACACTGGGCAAGCGAGTTCCTCTGAGCCTTAAAATATTTCTAACCGCTTTTGCAATCATAGATGATATTGCAGCAGTTCTTGTGATTGCCTTATTTTACAGTGTTAATGTAGGTTGGTACTATATTTTGTATGGCCTTATACTTATTGCATCTCTAGGTCTACTTTATTATACAAGGAAATATTCATTTGAACTAGGCATAGTTTTAGCGATCATTATTTGGTTTTTATTCTTAAAATCCGGTGTTCACCCTACAATTGCAGGAGTCCTTCTGGCTTTTACCATTCCACTAAAAAGAAGGATAAATATAAAACTGTATTCAACTCATCTTAACGCAATTTCAAAGGAATTAGTAAATGTTCAGGACGATGATGAAAGGCATCTATTGACTAAAGATGAGATAAAATGTATTGATCACTTGGATGATTTGACCTTTGAAGTGCGCTCACCTCTACAGCATCTCGAGCATAAACTTCATCATTTAGTTGCTTATTTTATCTTACCTGTCTTTGCTTTTGCAAATGCAGGAGTAGCTATAAGCCTCAACAACGATTTTGACTTCTCACTGATGATTAATATCGCCATAAGTCTATTTGTCGGTAAATTCATCGGAGTGGCATCGTTCTCATACATAGGAAATAAACTTGGAATCACCGAATTGCCAAGTGGTGTCCATTTCAAGCAAATAATAGGAATTTCGGCGATTGCAGGTGTTGGATTTACTATGTCAATTTTTATTGACAACTTGGCATTTTACGAGGAACTGATATCTATCAATTCAGCGAAAGTGGGGATCATTATTGGCTCTGTAACTTCTGCTATCATAGGATATACGATTTTAAGATTCACGAGCAAATAACAAGTTAAGCAAAGGCGCTGAAAACAAGAATTCCCTTGAAAAAACATGAAAATACTGGTTGTAATGATTTCTTTAGGTTGCAAAGAGCTTTATCAATCTGCGACAGCTTTGAGAGATTGAAATCTCCTCTCATCGAATGCTTTAAGGTGCCCTTTAAACATATTAAGGAACTTGAAATAGTATATTCCTAAACTGCAAGAACACTTACTGATACTGACTAGCACATTCTTATTCCGCATTTTGCGAACAAACAATGCCTCGAAGCTAAAACCCTCAACTGGAACGATCAAATTACAGCGTAAATCCTCTTATAAGTTAAATCAAGAACGATCTTGTTTTATTCTATATAATGCTTAAATAAAAACAGAAAAATAGCTTCTAAGAAATATCAGTGACCTTCAATGATAGTGATTAATTCTTAGGTTCTTTTTGTAGACCGAGATCAAGGGCTAATGATATCTGAATTTTGAGTTAAGTTCGATTTTTTATTTGTCCTTAAAATTGAGTTGTATTCAAAAGTATAATTCTTCTTTTTACGCTACCCAATCAACCTTTTGATTCAACTTCTTCTTGAGCTATTGTCATTTTGAGCGTTTTAATCCGGCTAAAGGTTAAAACACATTTACTTATCCTCATTCAAAAATTTCTTTAGATCCCCAACGGATGGATTTTTTATGTGCTTCTCCCCATTGATAACCATAGGAAACTTCGCTTTTCCGTCGTAAATATTCATTAAATCTTGTTTAGCATCCTCATCCGTATCCACGTTGTAATAATCAAAGTCAATCCACTCAGATTGTAAATAATTTTTTAGCAATGCCGTTTTGGGGCACCAATCGGTCCCATACACTTTCAAGCTGTTTTCCATATCCTTTTTCTTAATTTGACGAGAGAACTTGTAATGTTTTCCAGGTTATTTAGAACAAATGGTGTAACAGCCATGGTAATGATGGAAACAGCTAAGAACACCTGATAGTTGATTGTTGAAATCAGTTTGTAATCTAGTCCATACCTAGCCAGCAAGAAGGAGAACTCACCTATTTGAGCTAATGCCAGTCCAACCATCAAGGATGTGCGTAAGCCCACTTTCAGGGTAGTTCCTGCCAAAAAACCTGCAGCAATTTTTACACTCAATATGAAGGTGAGCCAGAATAGGATGCTTTGGAATTGTTCGATGAACACCCTGTAATTCAATAGCATACCCATTGAGATGAAAAAGAAACTGATGAATACATATCGAAAAGGAAGAAAACAGGAAATCGCCAAACGGTTATAATCTGTTTCTGCGATGATCAGGCCTGAAATGAAAGCTCCTAAAGCAAGGGACAAGCCCATCCAGGATGTCAGCACAGTTATTCCTGTTACGATGGCAATCGAAGCAATCAAGAAAACTTCCTGGCTTTGGATTTTCATGACTTGATATAGTAGCCTAGGAATAATAAACCTAGCCAGTATCCAGGCAATGAGTGCGATGAGACCTAGTTTTAGGATCAACATTCCAATTTCTATTAATGGGCTATCCCCTTCTCCTGCAAGGAGCGGAGTAAAAAGCATCAAAGGTACGATGATGATATCCTGAAATAGCAATACTGCCAATACCACTTTGCCATGAGGAGTATTAAGCTTAACCCGATCTTGCAGTATTTTTATGACAATAGCTGTGCTACTCAAAGCGGTAACAAACCCCCAAAAAACACTTTCCTGCACTTGACGACCCATCAACATAATTAACCCCGCTGTAATAATGATAGTGAGTATTACCTGCATGAACCCTCCCAACAAAACATATTTTTTTATCTTCTTTAAGTTCCCAAATGAAAATTCAAGGCCTACAGTGAATAAAAGCAAGATGACACCAATTTCTGCATACACCTCTACTTCATGCGCGGCACTTAGCAGTGAAGTGGTATTTGGACTTAGAATAATCCCGGCAATAAGGTAACCCACAAGATGAGGTATTTTGAAAAAATTACAAACGATAATTATCAACAAGGTGAGGCTGAAGAGTATGAAGATGTTGAGTAAAATGTGCAGATCCATGAATGCTTAAATTATTGAATGCTTCTTTTTAGTTTAACTAATAAATATGCTCTTCGCTATTGTATTCCATTACTTTGAAATTAGTGAATAAAGATTTCCTTTAAATTAAACAAAGCATGTTCTTCTTCTTTGATAAAGCCACTACAAACATGAATAAATCCTATAATAAGTCAGCTCCGAAAACCCTATTTCAGGCTTTTTCAACCTTCGAATTTAATCTTATGGGTCGATTTTTAATCTGATTTTGACTTTTCAGAGTCGACTCATATATGGTTAAATGAATTCCTACTTGACTTTTTCGGTTAAATATCTAACTTATACTCTAGGAGGTTCGTTTCTGAGATTCCTTTTTTACCGTTATCCATTCCTTTTTCATTAGAATCGAATTTCAGTAGTGATTACCATATGTAATAAGGTCTTCGCTCCTGGCCTAACCTCTTCAATATAATCCGCCGGAAAGATAAAGTTGGTCTCCAACTCCACTACAGCAAATGGACTAAACTCGTAGTTAAAGATGGTTCCTATTTGCTGCGCAATAAACCGGTGGTTGGATTCTCCTTCTAGTACAACGTTCATCGGTGGGCCGTATACTGCGTCATCTGTGGAAAATCTCCAGAACACATCATAATCAATTTCCATTATAAACTTGCCTGAGCGGAAATTCCAGTATGGATGAATATCGATCAAGTTGGCAGGACCAAAACGAGCCACTCTCCCAAAATAAGCTCCCCTCGGATACAAAGGATTAAAAGTACCTAGCGTATTCTCGGAAGTCGTACCGCTGATTAGTTCGGTTTTAACACCCAGTTGATTCTTCTTATTCAACTGGTTTTTGATATTAAAGGAAATGGTCCAAGCCAAAATATCCTGTTCACCGAAAGAACCGAATTGAAGTACTGCTTCATTATCATACCGCCACTTTCCCACTGTTCTCCAGGTCCTCGCACCCAGGCTGTGCCTTAATTCTTCTTCAGTACCTAGCTCATAGGTGATAGAACCATAATGCGATCCAAGATAGTATACATCCAAGCTGAAATCACCAGTTAAGAGTTTGCTTATGTAGGCGCCCCATAACCATTCCTGATTTTGAAAATCTTGGTTGTCAAATACTCCTGTACGAGGTACCATTGGACTGCCTCCAAACACCAAAAAACTACGCTCTCCACTCATCCACTTTACAGATAAGTGGTCGAAAGCTCTCCGAACATTAGGTCCTTCTCTGGGATCTAGTAGTCTTTTGCTGCCTAGCTTCAGGTTTTCCCGACCAGCGGTAATCGTTAGGTTTTCCGAAATGAATTGCGCAAAAAGCTGATTCACATACAATTGATCTCTATCCACAGGCGCCAAATCTTCCTTACCACTGATCAAGCTTGAACCCAACTCCCCGAATACTCGAAAATTCTTATTTAACCACAAATCCGTATGAAGGAAAATCCGATGTAAATACCATCCATTCTCGCGATTAGGAGAAAAAGAAAATTCTTCATTGTTGAAATATTCGAATTGTCCTCGATAACTACCACCAAAAGAAAGAAAACCATCATAGAACAGCGGAGTATATTTTAAATCTTGGTAAAATGATCTTTCTTCTTTAGAAGCAAACGGTTCAATCTCGTCCTCTTGCCGTAGCAAACTAAAGCTGAAATCTTTTTCTTGACCAAAAGTCATGAAAGAGCATCCAAACATAAATAAGAAAAGTACAACCCTCATATCTAAAATCTTCTTATCATGATAACACCTGCAATGATGAATAGTATGCCGAGGATCCGTTGCCAGCTAATATGGTGAATAGGAATTCCTATTAGGCCAAAGTGATCGATAATTAAGGAAATGCCCAATTGCCCCGTTACAACCAGCCCGAAGGTCAAGGACACCCCAAGTTTTGGAGCCAAGATGATCATAAAGGCAACGTAGAAAGCTCCCAGAATACCGGCTAACCACACTGTCCAATTGACTTGTGTGGCTTGGGTAATTGATGAAAGTGGTGTTTTGGATGCCAAGACATAAATTAACAAGCCAAATGACCCGACGATAAATGAGATCAATGAAGCATATATCGGATCACCCACTGCTTTTCCCATTTTCCCATTCAAAGCTGCTTGTATCGGTAGTACTGCTCCTGATACAATGGCAAGAAGTATTAACAAAGACTTCATGTTTTATTCTTTCTTCAAATTTTAATTAATTCATAAAATGCTGATCGATGGACATCTTTGACAAATTATGTATATGGAATACAATAGAAAAATATATGTTTAACGCTTTCCGTCCTATAAGAAAATAAAACCTTTATGTTTCTGAAATCATCACCCCAGATTCTTTGCTTTAAAGAGAATTTTCTGTTTGTGAATGGAATCAATTTTCTATACATAGGCAATCGCTGTTTCCATTTTTATTTGTTTTAATTGTTTCTTGATGGATTTTCAGCTTTTTGCATAGGTTTATTGAACTCTTTAAAGACAATTTTTATAGTCCCTATTCCGTATCGGCTCAAAAGAGATTACTGTTCTTTGAAGCCGACATGGAACGGGAGCTGGAAGAATGTAGAAATCGACTTCGGTTTTGATATCCTTCGGAAAATTTTATACAAAACCAATCCAGGATTGGTTCTAGTACCAGAAAACTGAAATACTATTGAAAGCCCTCCAAGAATTTTGTTCAAATTTGATTTCCACGGTTTAGCTCATATACAACCTTCTAAAATCGCCGGTGCGATACAGAGGCGACCAGTCGGGAGAAACCTCTGGCAATGCTTTAGGCGCGAATTTTTCAAATGAATCATATGCATGAACTACTTTTCCTCCAACTGCAGTAAGCTTTGCATGTGTTCGGGGAATGAGTGCATCAGGAATTGTCATAAAATCTTGATTCAAAACGGAAAAATCAGCTAATTGACCTTTTTGAATGGCTCCTTTTCTTCCAAAATCACTTGTAAACCAGGAAGAACCGGTAGTCCAAAGCTGTAAGGCCTCCTCTCGTGTAAGAATATTGTCATCACCGTACATTTGTCTTCCACCTCTTGATTTTCCGGTAGCTAACCAATAGATAGAATACCAAGGATTATATGAACTGACACGAGTAGCGTCTGTTCCTCCTCCAACAGGGATGCCCATTTTAAGCATTTTCCTTATAGGAGGTGTTTGTGCAAGTTTCGCAGCACCATAGCGCTCAACAAAATCCTCAGCTTGATAACAGATTCTATTCTGAATCGCAATGCCCATCCCTAGTTTAGCAATGCGTTCTAGCGTCTTATCAGAGAAGGTTTCTCCATGGTCAATCATCGTGCCCTTAGGTAACTTACCATCTCCAGCTTTCGCCACTTCTTCATACATATCGAGTAGAATTTCCGCAGACTCATTATAAGTGATATGTTGACGCCATGGCCAATTGTTTTCAGCTAGAAGCTTATAAATTGGCATTGCTTTCTCCCGAACATCAGCATCGAGATTGGGGCGCTCTTGCGCAAAAATCTCATAATCATAGGCTGCCCAACATATGTTTTCGCCACCACCTATAAATCGAAGCATGTTATCCCCGTCCCCTGGTTTTGTCATTCCAATCCATCGTTTATAGTCTTCATACTCGCGTCCTCCTACTTGTGGGAAAGTATGGATTCCAACTCTTACGGTTGATAATCCTTGTTTGTGAACATCGTAGATGACATCATAGGCATCCGGATATTGCATACCTCCTCCACCAGCATCTGAAATTGAGGTGAGCCCAAGCACATTCATCTCGTTCATGTAGTGTCGTGTACCCAGAAGCTGTTGCTCTTTAGTTTTTGCTGGAAGTTTAGTTAATGTTTTGTACATGATCAGTCCAGATGGAGCTGATGTAACAATACCTGTTGCTTTTCCTCTCTTATCCTTTTCTATTCTTCCTTTGTAATAAAGATCTATTGGCTCATTATCATAATTCAGCACTTCAACGGCCTTTTTGTTTAGCATACCATATGCATAGAGATAAAAAATGTACACTGGATGATTAGGAGCAATCTTATTGATCTCTGCTAGTGTAATCATTCTTTTTTCACGGAATTGCTCCCAAGAGAAGCCACCTACAATTCTTATCCACTGCCCCTTAGGCGTATGTTTTACTTCTTCAGCAAGCATGGCAAGTGCCTCTTCAACGGAATCAACCCAATCCCAACGAAGTTCCATTGCATAATGAAGGCCTTCACGAACACCATGAGTATGAGAATCGTGAAGGCCTGGGATCACCCGATGACCTTTAGCATCTATCACTTTAGTCTTTGTACCAATCAAATCTGCAACTGCACTGTTAGAGCCTACTCTATTATATACCCCATCTTTGATGGCAAATGCTTCAGCGGATGGGAGATTGGAATTCATGGTTGATACCTTTGCATTTCGTACTACCAGGTCTGCATTGCCAGATTGTTGCGCTAGTAACTTTCCCAGAGGTGATGACAAAGCGATTCCGGTTACACCAGCTGCGAATGATCCCTTTAAGAAATCTCGACGTTTCGGATCAAAATTTTTCATTTGTTAGTGATTTGAATTTTCATTGTTTAAACATTTCTAAGCCCTATCATTCAATTAGCCGTGTACAATTCCTAGCTTAAATAGTATCGAAAATAGTAGCTGAATATATTTGTAAAGAAATAAGCTCTACCTGGTTAGGCCGAGCTCTTAAATAGTTAGTGTCCTTCACCTTTAGCCATCCACTCGCTCATAGTTTTGATATAATCGATCCCCAAACCATACGCTCCACCATATTTTTTAGAAACTTTGAGTACCTCCTGATACATCTCAGACCTGGCCCAATCTCTGTGGATTTCAAGTAAATACTGAAGGGAAGTTATTGGAATAACACCAGCTTGAACCATTCTTGTAATAGCCATATTATGAGCTTCCTGTGAAATTCCACCAGAGGCATCGGTAATTACGTATACTTCATAACCATCTTCAAGAGAGGAAAGCGACGCAGTGAGCGTACATACTTCGGTCCAAAGACCTGCTATCACAAGCTTCTTATTGCCCATCTCTTCAACCATTTTTACTACTCTGGTGTCTTCCCAGGCATTCATTGTAGTTCTGTCGATATACTCTTTATCGTCAGGATAGTATTCTTTAATCTCAGGAAATAACGGCCCGCTAAATGACTTTTCTGCCACCGTTGTGATAATTGTCGCAATATCATAAATTTTCGAGGTTGCCGCTACCAAACCAGCATTGTTTCTCAATTCCTCAATTGGCTGTGATTCTACCGCAAAAGCCATTTGACTTTCGTGATCAATTAACATTAGCGTATGATTAGTTGGATTCAACAATTGCGCTGCGCCATTTGCAGGATCATTATCCGGATTCGGGTTGTATTGCTTCCATTGTGCGAATGAGAATATAACTGTCATTATCATCGCTAGAGTTAAAACTTGTTTTTTCATTTTAGTTGTTTGATTTATTGTTTTTGTTGAATTAATTCATGGGTATTTCCATAAGTAAAATTTTTGATCCTGCCTGTGCTTTCACCAAAAAGTGATCCGTATTCCAAATGCCAAGACCGTCTCGTTTCTCTAACCGCTGACCATCCATCTCGGCTTCTCCTTCTAAGACAAAGGCATAGACCCCATTTCCTTCTTTCTTCAATTCATAGCTTGTCTCGATATCAGAATCAAATTGTCCCATATGGAACCATGCATCCTGATGAATCCAAACTCCTTGGTCGTCTTTGTTGGGAGAAAGAATTTGTGAAAATGAATTGGCCTTCAGTAAATCTCCTATCTGAATTTGATCGTAACGCGGCGTCACATTCTTTTCACTCGGGAAGACCCAGATCTGCAAGAATTTGACTTCTTTATCACTATTCTTATTGTATTCGCTATGGTATACTCCCGTTCCTGCGCTCATCACCTGGATTTCTCCTTCTTTAATAACCGCTTTTGTCCCCATACTATCTTTATGCTCAAGGTCTCCACTTAGCGGGATGGATATAATCTCCATATTGTCATGTGAGTGTGTACTAAATCCTCTTCCTGCTGCCACAGTATCATCGTTTAGCACTCTTAACATCCCAAAGTGCATCCTTTCAGGATTGTAATAATTGGCAAAGCTGAAGGTATGTCGGGAGTCTAACCATCCGTGGTTAGCATGCCCTCTGGTATCTGCCTTGTGCAGTACCGTTGTTGCTGTTTTTGTTTCCATTGTCTTTATATGATTAAATCCTACTTGTTCTACCATTTCTTTTTTGGACTCTTCTACCGCTGAAGCTTTCAATGCAGATGCTCCTAATAGGGTTGATAAAGAGCCTTTTGTCAGTTTCGATAAAAAATTTTTTCGATTCACAATTAACATTATATGTTTATACATCAAATGTACGTGCATATAAAGAGGAGGGTATTACGAAAATGTCAGAAAGGAGTATTGAAATTTCGCTTTATTGATTTTTTGAGCTCTTCTAGGAATTTTTTGATTCTTTCCTGTATTGTAGTGGGGTTATGTTGATTTTTTTCTTAAAAAAGGAATTGAAATGGAGCGGTTCCGGAAAGCCCAATGACAGTGCGATCATCTTTACAGAATCATCTGTATACAGCAGCCGTCTTTTGGCCTCTATAAGAATCCGATCGATGATATAATCCTTTGCCGTCATGCCAATCGTATTTTTAATGACTTCATTCAGATATTTGGGTGTAACAGAAAGCATTTCGGCATATTCAGCTACTTTATGTGTTTCTTTAAAATGCGTATTGACCAAACTTTTAAACTTAATCAATAGCGGTGATCCAACTTTACTTGTCTTTTTATTTTCCGGATCGCAAAATTTGATGCATTCTATAAGAAAGAGTTTTAAGGCAGCGCCTTGTGCTTCGCTTCTGTATTCAAATGTTTTCTCTTTGAATGCATCATAAAGTAAATTCAGGATTTCCAGGAGGCGTGATGGCCTATTGATAATGATGGGAGGGCTTTCGCTGTATTGTCGGAAAAGATTCACATTCATAAGAAAATCCCTCCCGAGCCCGGACTGAAGAACAAAATCATTTTGAAAAGTGATGACCCAGCCATGAGGCCTATCTAACGTCTTGACTTGATGGATCTGACCGGGCCCCACGAAGAAAACATGATCTTTTCCGAATTGGTATTCATTGAAGTCGATAATGTGGGATCCTTCTCCTTCTCTTACCCAAACTACCGTATTATATCCATGCCTGTGAGGGGTATCAATCTGGCCATTGGCTTTATCGAAAATTTCCTCCATTCGCTCTATTTTAATAGAGCTCTGCTCCATATCTCCTTCACGAAATTCGCCGACTGGAATATCTGAAGACATGATTTACTTTAATTTGTGTTGGTCTTAAACCAAATGACGTAGTTTTTGTCTTTTTGCTTTTATGAAATTGAATGCTATTCGAGTATGATGAGACAACCGAAGAAAAAGTTTAGAAAAAAAATTCTTAATCTCCTCATCTTTTTCTGTTACTCAATAACTGAGATTCATTTAAAGGCTTTGCATCAGTAGAGATAACCTGAATTCTAAAAGGACACCTCTAAAAAACTCAGTTCAAGAATTTGAGGTAGCGTTTTTTTTTGAGACAAGACGTCAAAAACAGGGTTCAGCGGTGTTGAATAAGTATTTTGAGAACGAAGTATCAGGAAAAAAGATCATCTCAAAAATTGAAAGTGGGTTTTTAAAGGTGCCTTAAAAGAACATCCGCAATAGATCACGTCAAATTCTGGGTAAAAGGATAAATAAGGGTAGAGTTAAATTCTGTCACCCAGTTTAACTAAAAAAACTAAAACTTATAGAGAATAACTAACAGAACCCTTTGCAAAACTGGATTTTGGTTCAAATCAAGGCTTTCAGAATTTCAAAAACGTAGTTTACTGGTTGTAAATGAGGCTTTTGAAATTTTGAGTTACGAAGAGTTGGGCCAAAACGCAGGTTTTTCAAAGGATTTTAACAATTGGAAGTTTATCATTAACTACTTATCAATTATATTGTAAATGACACTTAATGCATTAAAGACGTTATCTTGGCTAGGATATTATGCTGCCCTTAACTTATTGAATTTAGATTTCTCGAATTTCTCAGCTGCGTAAGACCTATCTATCGTCATTTCTTTGATGTCTTTGTTTGATGGCAATTCAAACATGGCATCCGTAATAATTGCTTCGCAAATTGATCTCAATCCCCTTGCGCCCAATTTAAATTCCATAGCTTTTTCCACAATATAATCAAGTGCATCTTCTTCTAAGAAGAGTTGTACGTCCTCCATTTCAAATAGCTTAGTGTATTGCTTGATTAAGGCATTTTTAGGTTTTGTTAAAATCTTCTTTAGTGCTGAATCATTTAATGGATCAAGGTGTGTAAGTACGGGTAACCTACCAATCAATTCCGGTATTAGGCCAAAGCTCTTGATATCTTGAGCGGTAATATATTGTAATAGATTTTCTTTATCAATTAATCCTGAGTTAAACTCATTATCAGTAGAAAAACCAATAGGTCTGGTATTAAGTCTATTCGCAATGTGCCTTTCTATTCCATCAAAAGCACCGCCACATATAAATAAAATATTTTCTGTGTTTACATTGATCATCTTCTGATCGGGATGCTTTCTTCCGCCTTGCGGGGGTACATTGACAATGGTTCCTTCCAGCAATTTAAGTAAAGCTTGTTGTACACCTTCACCGCTTACGTCCCTGGTGATTGAAGGATTATCAGATTTTCTAGCAATTTTATCTATTTCATCGATGTAGACGATGCCACGCTCAGCAGCCTCTACATCATAATTAGCAGATTGTAATAATCTTGTCAAAATACTTTCTACGTCTTCACCAACATAGCCGGCTTCTGTTAGCACAGTAGCATCTGCAATACAAAATGGAACTTGCAAAATCTTCGCTAAAGTCCTCGCAAGATAAGTCTTTCCAGTACCTGTCTGACCTACCATAATAATGTTAGACTTTTCAATGACAATATCGTCTTTGTCAGTTTTCTGCATCAATCGTTTATAATGATTGTAAACAGCTACGGAGATATATTTTTTAGCTTCATCTTGTCCTATGACAAATTCATCAAGATGCTCTTTCATATCGGCAGGTTTAATCAGTTTAAAGTTGGGCGCTTCGTTTTCTGATGTAGTTTTTAACTCTTCATTTAAGATCTGTTGGGCTTGCGCGATACATTTATCGCATATGTGAGCATGTATTCCAGAAATCATTAAGTCTACATCTTTTTTATTTCGTCCACAAAAACTACATGTAACCTGCGCCATAATTATTTCTTTTCTAATACCTCATCAATTAAACCATACTCTTTTGCTTCGGTGGCTCTCAACCAATAATCTCTATCAGAATCTTTTTCTATTTGGTCAAATGATTTCCCTGAGTGCTTGGATAAGATGCCATATAGATCTTTTCTAAGTTCCTGCATTTGCTTAAGTGTAATTTCCATGTCTTTTGATTGACCCTGCATTCCTCCACTTGGTTGGTGTATCATTATTCTAGAGTGAGGTAAGGCGGATCTTTTACCATCTGCACCACCTGAAAGTAACACTGCACCCATAGAAGCCGCCATACCGGTACAGATCGTTCCTACGTCAGGACCAATAAACTGCATGGTATCATACATGCCTAAGCCCGCATAAACTGATCCTCCCGGACTATTTATATAGAGAAGTATATCTTTTTTCGCATCTACTGATTCTAGGAAAAGTAATTGAGCTGTAATAATATTGGCAATATTTTCTTCGACTTGCATGCCTAAGAAAATGATCCTGTCCATGATTAATCTTGAGAATACGTCAATTTCTCGGAAATTGGTGGGTCGTTCTTCGATTACTGCTCTGGTCATGTTTTCTACATGGTTAGTATAATCATCTATAGCAGTACCGCTTAGGTTCTGACCCTTCACAGCGTAATTTCTAAATTCTTCTTTATTAATCATTATTAAGATTTGTCGAGATAAGTAAATATAAGAAAGTCCTTTTGAAAGGACGCGTAATTAACCGTAAACGGCTTAAGATGGTTCAAACTAGAGTTTTCTGAATTCGTCTAAAGATACTTCTCTTTCTTTAATAGAAATTTCACCCTTTATGAAGTTAAACACTTTATTTGATCTGACCTGATTAAATACCTTTATATAGTTTTCGCTATTCTCATCCTGAAGGTAGCTGTTTGCATAAGCATCGATCTGATCATTTTCTTGATTTTCGATGTTAAGGTTTACCAGTTGCTTCTTGATAAGAATCCTGGCTTCTGATACGATGTCGTTATGTTCTATTTTAATTTCTTTATTTTTTATAATGAGATCTTGAATGAGCGACCATTTCAGGTCTTTTGCATACAAGTTGTATCTAGAATCTAAAAACTCTGGTGTAGTGACGTTGCTGGATTTCTCAAGCCACTTCTTCAGGAAATCATCAGGTATGCTGATTTTTGAATTCTTAATAAGTTTCTCTCTTATTTGATGATTAAAAAATTGTTCCTCTTCATTAGAATAGTTTTCGGTTACAGTGGCTTTTAGCTTTTCACGAAAGGAACTTTCATCTTTTACACGGTCTTTTCCAAAAGTCTTATCAAACAGATTTTGGTCTATTGGTGCTAATTTGTAGTGATTAATAACCTCTACTTTGAATTTAATTTTTTCTAGTTTTTTAAACTCTTCTTCATCAAATTTTAACTGATTCTTGATGACTATTTCATTTTTAAATCCTTTTTTCAGGTTGATTTGAACCTCTTCACCTATCCTTATCCCTATCAATTTCTCTAAAGTAGCTTTTTTGGCATTTCTTAAGTCAATATTTAAGCTTTCTTTTATAACTCTATCTTTGGAAGTAACCTGTCCTGTAAGCGTATCTTTTTCATTTGCGATATCTGTCTGTTCTACTTCACCAAACTGACGTTGAAGATTTTCGACTGTGTCATTAATTACCTCATCATTAATTTTTACAGAATATTTGTATATTTTAAATTTTTTATCTAGTACAATTTTAAATGGTTCAGCGAATCCTACTTCATATTCGAATTCGAATGGCTCCTCATTTTCCCAATCAAACGATTTGTCCTTTTGTATGGGAATAGGTTCACCTAAGAACTGTAAATCCGAATTTTTCAGGTAGGTATCTAATTTTTCAGAAACAAGTCTATTGATTTCTTCTACAATCAAGGCGTTACCGTACATTTTGCGTATCAAGCCGGGAGGTACTTTTCCTGGGCGGAAACCTTTAAAGTTCGCAGTTTTACTGTACTCTTTAATTTTTTGATCTACTCTTGGTTGAAAATCAGTCTTGTTTACGCTAATTTTAATAACACCCAGATTTTTTTGTTGTTTGTCAAAATTTATTTCCAACGTACGATTGTTTGATTTTCACAAAATAAAAACCCTCTTACAAGTCTCCATACCGATAGTGATCGAAATTCATGGATACAACAAAGAGGGTTATCTTTCGGTGCGGATGGAGGGACTCGAACCCCCATGCCTCACGGCGCTAGATCCTAAGTCTAGTGCGTCTACCAATTTCGCCACATCCGCTTATCAGGAACATTATCCTGTTTTTGAAAATTGGATGGCAAAATTAAATAATGTTTTTCATTACACAAGCGAATATTTTGAAAAGTACTATGGTTGTTGAGGAAGAATTAGAAGAAGAAAGAAAGGAAATCATTCGTCGATATAGGAAATTATTAAGAAAAGCTAAACCAGTTTTGAAGGAAGGAGACGCTAAGTTGATAAAAAAGGCTTTTTATACCTCAATGGGGGCACATAGTGGGATGAGAAGAAGGTCTGGAGAGCCTTACATATTTCACCCGTTGGAAGTAGCAAAGATATGTGTTTCCGAAATCGGTTTAGGAACTACATCAATTGTAGCAGCATTATTACATGATGTTGTAGAAGATACCGAGTATAAACTTGATGACATTGAGCGACTTTTTGGAAAAAAAGTGGCTACGATCATTGATGGTTTAACCAAAATATCTGGAGTTTTTGAGCAAGGAAGTTCTCAACAAGCAGAGAATTTCAGGAAAATGCTTCTCACGCTTTCTGATGATGTAAGGGTAATTCTCATAAAATTAGCAGATCGTCTTCATAATATGAGGACACTGCAAAGTATGCCTAGAAACAAACAACTGAAAGTCGCTAATGAAACCATCTATCTCTATGCACCACTAGCTCATCGCTTAGGCTTGTATGCTTTTAAGTCAGAATTAGAAGACTTATATCTAAAATGCAGTGAGCCCGATATTTATGAAGAGATTATCTCAAAAATTAGTGAGGCAAAAGACGCCAGGAATAAGTTTATAAGAAGCTTCATAAAACCAATTAAGAATAGACTTAGCTTACTCAACATCAAATATGAGATAAAAGGAAGGCCTAAATCCATCCACTCCATTTGGAATAAGATGAAAAAACAGGATATACCTTTTGAGGAAGTCTACGATCTTTTTGCGATCAGAATTATTTTAGATGTAAAGTACGAAGAAGAGAAAGCCTATTGCTGGCAGGTATATTCCTTAGTTACAGATTATTATCAGCCAAACCCAGATCGTTTAAGAGATTGGATAAGCCTGCCAAAGGCAAATGGTTATGAATCATTACATACTACGGTTATGAGTGGGAACGGTAGTTGGGTAGAAGTTCAGATCAGAACGAAACGTATGGATGAAATTGCAGAAAAGGGGTATGCAGCTCACTGGAAATATAAAGACGGCAAAACATCAGAGGAGACCGGTCTAGAAATGTGGATTACTAAGGTTCGTGAGATTTTAGAGCAAAATGACGGTAATGCGATAGAATTTGTAGATGATTTTAGGTCAAACCTATACAGCGATGAAGTTTTTGTGTTTACCCCTAAAGGAGATTTAAAAACACTTCCCCAAGGGGCAACGGCACTAGATTTTGCATTTGATATACATACGGAAATTGGGGCACATTGCTTAGGGGCCAAGGTCAATCAAAAATTAGTGCCATTAAATTATGAACTTAAAAATGGCGATCAGGTAGAAATACTTACTTCTAAAAAACAAAAACCTAATGAAAGTTGGTTGCAATATGTAGTAAGCTCAAGAGCAAAATCTAAAATTAAAGATGCTTTAAAAGAGGAGAGAAAGTCTTTTATTGATGAAGGCAAGGAAATTGTTAACAGAAAGCTCAAGCAGTTAAAGTTGGCCTACAGCCAATCTGTTCTAGACGAAATTGTCTATTATTTTAATTTAAAGACTGTAACAGACCTATTTTACCTAGTAGGCTTAGGTAAAATAGATCATAGTTTGATTAAGTCTTTTCGTAAAGTCGATGAGTACAAGAACAAAGAAATAAAAGATGCAAAAGCTGTAGAAGAGCAACTTAAAAAAGTAAGAAAGATAGATCATGATCTTCTGCTTTTGGGGGAAGATCTGGATATTGTCGATTATAAGTTTGCTAAATGTTGCAATCCCATTGCAGGTGATGACGTATTCGGATTTGTTACTGTAAGCGATGGCATAAAAATTCATCGGACTACTTGTCCCAATGCTGCCGAATTGCTATCGAATTATGGTTACAGAATTATTAAGGCAAAGTGGGCTTCTTCAAAAAAGCACTCATTTGAAACTACACTGGCAATTATTGGAACTGACAGACTGGGTCTTATTAGTGATGTTTCTAATATCATATCTGAGGTATTGAAAGTGAATATGCGCTCCTTGTCTATTAATACAGAAGGGGGAATTTTTGAGGGTACTATTAGGTTATATGTAGAAGATACATCACATTTGGATTTGCTCGTAAGAAAACTTGAAAAAGTCATTGGTGTAGTGAAAGTAAGTAGATCTAATTGATTCTATGCTTAATTTATATTTGCTAAATGTTTAAAAAGAGTGTTTTAGAAGAAGTACAGAAAATATTTCAAGCCCATTTAGAAAACAAAAATCTCAGGAAAACCCCGGAGCGCTTTGCTATTCTAGAAGAAATCTATTCCAAGCAAGGTCATTTTGACGTAGAGACACTTTATGTTAGTATGAAAGAAAAGAACTACCGGGTAAGTAGGGCTACTGTTTACAATACACTTGATCTTTTGGTAGATTGTGACTTAGTCACAAAACATCAATTTGGCAAAAACCTAGCGCAATTTGAAAAGGCTTACGGTTTTCGCCAACATGATCATTTAATTTGTACAGACTGCAACAAAGTGCATGAATTTTGTGATCCACGCATACACAATATACAGACTACCGTAGGTCAATTATTACAATTTAATGTCATACATCATTCTTTGATTTTTTATGCAAGCTGTAAGAAAGAAGATTGTGAAAATAAGATAGCCTTATAAATAAGCTTTTCCATACAACTCTGATTAAAGTCGAGTTAAGGCAAAATCTTAGTTCATAAGTAATAAACAGATGAAATACACAAAAGAGATACAAGACAACATTCTATACTTAAGGTTTGATGGAGATTTAATTGGAGAAAATAACGGTCCTGAATTAGTAGAATTGGCAAATGATGTAATTGGAAAAGGGGTTACACAATGCTTACTTGATGTATCCGAAGTTAGGTATATTAATAGCAGCGGTATTGGAGTTCTAATTACTCTGTTAACAAAATTCCGAAATAAGAATGGTGAGCTTTATCTTATAAATCCATCAAGTCACGTCAATAAGCTACTAATAATGACCAAGCTTCAAGCAATATTTAACATTGCGAGTTCCAAAGAAGAAATTTTAGGAAAAACTAAATAATCAATGTCAAAAGTAGATGTACTACTTGGCCTTCAATGGGGAGACGAAGGTAAGGGGAAGGCTGTGGATTATTTAGCTCCCCGTTACGATATTGTAGCTAGATTTCAGGGTGGCCCTAATGCAGGCCATACCTTAGAATTCGAAGGAATCAAGCATGTTCTTCATCAAATACCTTCAGGTATTTTTCATCAGGGGATTATTAATATTATTGGAAACGGG
>JBCDKO010000012.1:0-40609 GCA_038746525.1 Bacteroidota bacterium | reverse complement strand
TGAAAAATCTCGAAATCGAAATTTTTCAGTGCACCGAAAATGGAAGCATCTGCTCGAAAACCTTGCACCTATTGAAAAAGAAATTTACTAAACAGTATCTTTTGACCACATAAACGTGTTTTTTGAATTGAAAAAACGTTTTTCAGCAGGCCCTAAATAAATATTTTGATAACGAAGTATCAGAAAAAAGATCATCTCAAAAATTGAAAGTGGGTTTTTAGAGGTGCCCTTCATGTAGAAGAGGGATAGAGAAGGAAGAACTTCAAAATTCTTTTTGATTAACCTTTAATGAATGCCTAAATTTATTACATTCAATAGCTCGGGTTTGCAACGCGTATTAATCCCATATGCTTATTTCTAAAAACCCTCTTATCTCTACTATAGTCCTACATTTTCAAAGAATTCTTCTATACACAAGTGCACGTGTTGCAAACGAGCGCTATCTGAGTAAAAGCTTTCAGAATGGGGTAGTGGAGCAGTGAAGTTCAGATAAAATTGATAAAAGCACCGGTCAGGGTAAAAATTATTTAATAAGCAAATTAATATTTATGATAAAATCAAAGATTCTAGCTGATTAAAATAGAATTTTTAGTACGTCAAATCACAAATTTTCAAACTAGCGGGTTTGCTAAAGAGATTTATACTCCACTAAAAAGCGACCATGTGAGAGTAATTTTTGTTAACGTGCTTTTCAGGATAGCACTAGGTAATCCACCCATACCTTTACCATCTCCTCACTCCTTTCCTGTATCTTAAATCTATCCGAAATTCTATAACCTATGATCCAGGCAATTTCATTCCCTGACACAAGCACTAATACTTGTTCTTTCTTTGCTACAGGTACTTTTAAGTCGATCAATAAATCACTTACCTTTTTTGAGCCTTGCATACCTAAAGGTTGAAACTGATCCCCCAATTTCCATCTTCTAACCCTCAAAGGAAAGGTTAGCTTGCTGCGATCCAATAGCGCTATATTTTTATCTTTTACCATTAAATTCTTTAAAGAATTTTTTCCTCTCCTCAATTTCTGCAGTTGGACTTCCAATGACCTCCCAAAACCTATTTTATAGGTCCCTTCACCATCAATCCATACTTCTTTATATTCATGAGTAGTTGATTTCCGTAAGAACAATGAATCCCGATCCATCAGCACCTTCCATTCCAGTGTTTCGAAGACCTTTCCGGAATGACTTCTTGCTTCAAAAATATCCTTAGTAGTCACATAATTAAACCCATAGTTGGAAAGTATTTCATACAAGATCAAAAGGTCTGTATGCGCTGTAATCCAACTCAGATTCAGCTCTTTTTCTATCTGATTAAAATATAGCTCAAGTGTTTTTTGAGTTTGCTGATGAAGGAAATCAGCAAGGAGGTTCAGCCGTTCATGGGTATTCTTAAACGTACCTTCCAGCGAAGGATTAATTTCTTGCAGGGTAGGAATCACTTTCAGCCTGACCTTGTTTCGATGATAGTCTGTTTTAGCATTAGAAGCATCTTCTCTCCATAAAAGTCCTTTTTCTTGCGCAAAGAAAAGAAGCTCTTTTTTGGTTGCAAACAACAAGGGCCGGATGATTTGTTCATTCTCAACGGGTATTCCGGCTAGGCCCTTAACGCCAGTCCCACGAGTAAGATTTAAGAGTGTGGTTTCCAGGCAATCATTGAGGTGATGAGCAGTGGCTATTTTCTGGTATCCCTCTTCCTGACACAGTTCTCCGAACCACTCATACCGCTTTTTACGCGCTTCCGTTTGAATGGACTTTTCTGGTAATTCAATTTTTTTTACAAAACAAGCAATACCTTTCCTCTGCATCCACTCCGAAACAAAATCTTCGTCTTCATCGGATGCCTGTCCACGTAAACCAAAGTTGCAGTGAGCAACAGCTATTCCAAAATTTGTTTCGCGAAAGAGTTCAAGCATCACCATGGAATCCAGCCCACCACTTACTGCCAGTAAGACTTTCTCTTCTTTTTTTAGCAGTCTATTTCTCAGAATGAAATTGTGGAACTGTTTTTGTAATTCAAACAAGGGCTTAATCGTTAATTTTATGGTTTATGCGGAAAATTCTCCAGGTCAGTATTAGTTTTCTTTCTCTGTGCACCGCTTTTCACGCTTTATCGCAGGAGGTGGACCGCATTAAATACAAAGCTGATGAATTATATGAATTCAAGAAAAAAGGTCAGAAAATACGGCGATTGATTGGGAATGTGATCTTTGTCCAGGAGACTTCTACGATGTATTGTGATAGTTCGCTTTATTATGTGAAAGATAATGTGATGGAAGCCTACGGAAGGGTCAAAATTGTCGACGACTCAGTCACTATAACCTCAAGAAAATTGATTTACAATGGCAATACAAGAGATGCCAACCTTCGCGAAAAGGTGGTATACACAAAGGGGGAGCGAAAACTAGTCACCGACTTTTTGGATTATAATATGGATACCGAAGTAGGGAACTACTTCAACTCTGGAACATTAAGTGACTCCACCAATATATTGGAAAGTGAAGTGGGTTATTTCTATGGTCTTGCTGACTATGCCCTTTTCTGGACAGATGTTGTTTTGATAGCCCCTGATTACACACTTGAAACAGATACACTGCGTTACAACACCATTACCAAAATCGCTAATACCACAGGAAATACCATTATCACTACAGAAGATGAAACCATTCTTCATGCGGATGGCGGAGAGTTCCGCACAGAAATTGATCAATCTGACTTTATCGAAGGGACGATTGAAACAGAAGATTATTACATGGAAGCAGACGAGCTATTCTTTGATGACCTCAAAAAGCATTATGATGCAACAGGAAATGTGAAGCTTACCGCTAAGAACGATGATGTGATCATTACAGGAGATGAAGGCTACAACGATGATAAAAACGGAATCAGCAAAGTTTATGGAAATGCGGTGATGAGAAGGATCCTGGAACAAGATACCCTATATCTTTCCGCAGATACTCTCGTATCGATTGAGAGCGAATACGATTCAGCCAAACGAATTCTTGCTTATCCAAACGTAAAAGTTTGGAGATTCAATTTGCAAGGTCTAGCTGACTCTGCTTCCTATTTCTTAAAAGACTCGCTATTATTTTTCTATGAGGATCCCATTTTCTGGAATCGAAAGAACCAAATATGGGGAGATACAGTCATCGCAGAAATTACCGAGGATGAGATAAAAACCATGTTCTTACAACAAAATGCGCTTCTGGCCGATGAGGATACATTAGGTAATCACAACCAAGTCAAAGGTCGCACCATGGAGGCCATTTTTAAGGAATCCATCATCGATAAAATTTACGTTAATGGAAACGGTGAGAGTGTTTATTATGAAGTGGATGAAAGTGATCCAAATGACATGTTCCTCTTAGGAATGAATCGTATTCTTTGCAGCGATATCACCATTCGATTTATCAATGAAGAATTGGCCAATATTTCTTTTTATATTAAGCCCGAAGGAAAATTCATTCCTCCTCATGAATTAACTCCTGACGTACAGGTACTCAGCGGTTTTGTTTGGCGATCAGACGAACGACCTACTCTGGAAGAAGTGCTTCAGGGAACCTCCAGAAATCTGCCACCAAAAGAAATGAAGACAATACCTCCCTCGCCAACTACGGAAACCTTGATTAAAGGACTAAAAGAAGTTCCCAAAAAAGAGATGTTAAAAAAAATGAAGTCTGAGGGGTAAAGACCTAAAACGGGGTTCCGTTTAGCATGCAAGTCTTTACTTTTGCGAATTAATAAAATCATGAAGGAAATTCGATTATTTTTTCTCTTTCTCTTAGTTGTTGGAGTTGGAAGTTGCAGTAGATTCAGAAGAATCCAGAAAAGTGGGGATTGGAAAGCAAAATATGAAGCAGCACTTCAATATTATCAAGACAGAGATTATCACAGAGCCGAAATACTTTTAGATGAAATTAGGCCCATCATGAGGGGTACCGCTGAAGCCGAGCTTGGAGAATTTTATTTAGCTTATTGTTATTATTATCAAAAACAGTATATCCTTAGCGCGCATCATTTTGAAGAATTCGTGAGAGTCTATGGACGTTCAGAATATATGATGGAGGCTTCTTACAGGTATGCCCACTCTCTTTATCTGCAATCACCGGATTATCAATTAGATCAAACAGTAACCTACCAGTCAATTGCCGCTATGCAAAACTTCATTAACCGATATCCCAGTTCTGATTATGCTGCTGAAGCCGATCGAATCATCGATCGCATGCAACAAAAGCTTGAAAAAAAAGCATACGAGCAGTGTAAACTTTATTTCAGGTTAAGAAGGTATAAGTCTGCGCTGACGGTATACGATAATTTTAAAGATGACTATCCGGATTCAAAATATCAGGAAGAAGTAGCGTTTCTTAAAATTCAAACCTCCTTTGATTATGCCAAAGAAAGTATTTCATCAAAACAAGAAGAACGTTTTCAGACGACTATTGATGCATACCTGGAATTAATAGATAAATATCCAAATAGTGAATACCTAAAAGAAGCAGAAAAAATTTATGCGGAAAGCATAGAGGAAATTACTAGATTTGCAAATTCAAAATAAACAAGCGACATGCAGCATATAAATAGTTCCATTATAACCAGAGACAATAGAGAAATTTTGGAACCTACCGGTAATCTGTATGAGTCTATTGCAATCATTGCAAAAAGAGCCAGACAAGTAAGTAGTAATCAAAAAGAAGAGCTAAATTCTAAACTTGCAGAATTTGCATCGTCTGTAGATAACCTCGAAGAAATTTTCGAAAACAGAGAGCAAATAGAAATTTCCAGATTTTATGAGCGTATGCCCAAGCCTTCTACTACGGCAGTTGATGAATTTTTGAACGGCGAATTGAACTTCAGATTACCCGAAGAAAGGACGAACTCCTGATCAATTTGTCATAAATCAATCGCCATGTTGGCGGGCAAAAAAATATTAGTAGCGGTTTGTGGTTCTATTGCAGCCTATAAGACCGCTTTTTTTGTACGATTATTAAAGAAGGAGGGTGCGGAAGTGCAAATCATCATGACGAAAAGCTCCAAGGATTTCATCACACCACTTACCTTGGCTACGCTCTCAAAAAACCCTATACATGCTTCCTATTTTAATAAAGAAAATGGCGAGTGGAGTAACCATGTAGCACTTGGGTTATGGGCAGATTTAATGGTCATTGCTCCATTAAGTGCTAATACACTCGGCAAAATGGCAAATGGAATCTGCAACAATCTTTTATTAGCAACTTATCTTTCAGCAAAATGTCCGGTGATTGTGGCCCCAGCCATGGACTTGGATATGTATCAGCATCCTACCACTCAGAACAATCTAAAAAAACTTTGTGCTTTTGGCAATGAAGTAGTAGAAGCACGCGATGGTGAACTGGCAAGCGGACTTTCAGGACAGGGACGAATGGCTGAACCAGAAGAGCTACTTGAAATCGTGAAAAAAAAATTGCCCTATTCAGAAAAGCTAGCCGGCAAGAAAGTGTTGATCACTTCAGGGCCAACCTATGAAGCCATAGACCCTGTGAGGTTTGTAGGAAATCATTCCTCTGGTAAAATGGGCAAGGCACTTGCAGAGAAATTTAAAGCAGTAGGAGCAAAAGTAACCATGATATCCGGACCAGTCCATCAGTTGCCACTAGATGTAGAGGTAATTCAGATCACCTCAGCTGAAGAGATGCTCCGGGAGGCTGAAAAAAAGCACAGTCAAAGTGATATTGTTGTTTTTAATGCAGCAGTATCTGATTTTAAACCCTCCAATCCATCACAACAAAAAATAAAAAAGAGGGAAGGAGAGGAAATCTTAGGTTTAAAACTTATCAAAAACCCTGACATTGCCGCAACGCTGGGAAAGGTGAAAAAGCACCAATTACATATTGGTTTTGCCTTAGAAACGGCTAATGAGGAGAATAATGCAAAAGAAAAACTTATAAAGAAAAACTTTGATCTCATTGTATTAAATTCTTTGAATAATAAAGGGGCAGGATTTCAGAAAAATACGAATCAGGTTACTTTCTATGATAGAGAGAATAATGAACAAAGATTTGAGTTGAAGAGTAAACAAGAAGTAGCGGAAGATATTGTAGCTTATGTGATTCAACATCAATGAGAAAACTTTTTATCCTATTTTTTTTTTCGGGTTTTGCATCCAGTGCCCAAGAGTTGAATTGCAGGGTTATTGTCAATGCTCAGCAAATTCAGACAACAGAACGGGCGATTTTCGCCGAGATGGAAACAGATTTTGCGCAATTTTTGAACAGCACTAAATGGACCAATGATAAATTTGAGCCAGAAGAAGTCATCAATTGTAATATCTTACTCACTATTACAGAAATGCCAAGTGTAGGTTTTTTCAGCGCATCAGTACAAGTGCTGGCAAGCCGTCCGGTATATGGTTCCGCCTATGAAACAGTAGTACTCAATTTTGCAGATCGGGATTGGTCATTTGAATTTCTACAATCTCAACCTCTCCAGTTTAACGAGAATACATTTACGAACAACATCACTTCATTGCTTGCTTATTACGCATACATGATCATTGGCTTTGATTATGATACCTTTTCCGAATTAGGAGGTGAACCTTATTTTGAAAAAGCCTTTGAGATTGTAAACAATGCCCAGAACACAAACTATACGGGATGGGAACAATTCAACAGTGTCAGAAACCGCTACTGGCTGATAGAAAACATCAGAAATCCTCAACTTGAACCCATTCGCAAGGCGATGTATAGCTATCATCGTCTAGGTTTAGATACGATCTCTGAAGACAGGGTAGCTTCAGAGAAAATCATTTTAGGCGCACTTGCAGACATCCAAAAGGCAAACCGGGTACGACCCAGGTCTATTTTGATGATCAGTTTTATAGATGCTAAATCCGGAGAATTAATTCAGCTTTTTTCCGAAAGTGACTTGCCCACCAGAAGACAGGCCTATAACTTACTCAATAATCTGGATCCATCAAGAACATCTGAATATAAGGCGTTGATAGAGTAGCACTATCCTATCTTTGCACACTGCAAAAAGGATTATGATCACTTCTCTTTCTATCAAGAATTATGCGCTAATCAAAGAGCTAAAGATGACCCCAGACCAACGCTTGAATATCATCACAGGAGAGACTGGGGCTGGAAAATCCATTATATTAGGTGCTGTAGGATTATTATTAGGAAAAAGGGCGGACACGAAGTTGTTACTGGATGAAAGTGAAAAGTGTATTGTAGAAGGGACCTTCGATGTTTCAAGTTACAAGCTTCAACCATTGTTTGATCATCACGAACTAGACTACGCTAACGATTGTATCATCCGCAGAGAAATTAGCCCGGCAGGTAAATCGCGCGCATTTATCAATGACACCCCTACTACTCTTCCTGTTCTAAAAACAATCGGAGAAAAGTTGATGGACGTCCATTCGCAACATGAGTCCTTAGCTTTAGGTGACCATTCCTATCAACTGGAAGTCCTTGATACTTTCGCATCTCATCATGAACTTATCAAAGCTTACCGTGAAATATTTTTCTCTTATGAAAAAACGAAGAAAAAACTTCAGCAACTTGAAAAACGAGCTTCTGAGAGTGCCGAAGATGCAGACTATAAACAGTTTCAACTGGAAGAGCTTATAAAGGCTGATCTGGATAATCTGCACAAAAAAGAGCTGGAAGAAGAATTGGAGGTCTTGGAAAATGCCGAAGATATTAAATTGAAACTTGCTCAAGCTATGGGGATGTTGGATGAATCAGAAATTGCTATTCTTCAACAACTCACTGAGGTCAAAACGCTCATACAAGCTATTTCCGGTTTTTCCAAAGAATTAGAACAATCAAAAGAACGTCTGGAAAGCGCAGAGATTGAACTTAAAGATATCTTTAATGAATTTCAACGAATTCAAGATAGAACCGCGCATGATCCGGAACGCGTACAGACGCTCAAGGAAAGGTTAGATCTATTAAATCGATTAGAGAAAAAACATCATGTTCTTGAGGTAGAGGAACTCAGAGAAATCAGAGATTTATTAGATAAAGAACTCCAGACGACCTTAAATCTGGATGCGGAAATAACGAAGGCGAAGAACGAACTAGTCAAAAACGAAAAACTCTTGAATGAGGTTGGCGCTAAGCTTACCGAATCCCGAAAACTCTCGGCACTAAACCTTGCGGACGAAATAGAGAAAATCATTCACCGAATAGGAATAGAAAACGGTACTATCGATGTATTGATAAAATCCCAGTTACCAACAGAAAACGGTTTAGATAAAATAGAGCTGTTATTCAGTGCAAACAAAGGCATTAAGCCACAAGAGTTAAAAGAGGTAGCTTCAGGAGGGGAATTTTCCCGATTAATTTTCGCTATAAAATTCCTCATTGCAGATAAAACAGCTTTACCTACTGTCATCTTTGATGAAATAGATACGGGAGTTTCGGGAGAGGTAGCCTCGCAGATGATCCAGATGATGAAAAATATGGCACAAAATCATCAGGTAATAAGTATTTCTCATCTTCCACAGTTTGCGGCTGGCGGAAATGTACACTACTTTGTTTACAAGGATCACACTTCCGATAGGTCTGTAAGCAAAATAAAAAAACTGGAAGGAGAAGATAGAGTAAACGAAATCGCTAAAATGATTGGAGGAGAGAGGCCCGGGGGCTCAGCTTATGAAAGCGCGAAAGAGTTGCTTCAATCATTATAAATCACAAAATCAACTAAGAGCTAAATTCATAACATACATGTCATATCATCTATTAAAAGGCAAACGAGGTATTATCTCAGGTGCTTTAGATCAAAACTCCATTGCCTGGAAGGTTGCTGAAAAAGCGCATGAAGAAGGGGCAACATTCACACTGACGAATGCCCCTATCGCTCTGAGAATGGGCGAACTTCCCAAACTTGGAGAAAAAGTGAATACCGAAATCATTCCAGCCGATGCTACTTCCATAGAAGATCTTGAAAACCTTTATCATCAATCAATGGATCTCCTGGGAGGAAAAATTGATTTCGTCCTACATTCGATCGGCATGAGTCCAAACGTGAGGAAAAAAAGGGATTATGGTAACTTAAATTACGATTGGTTTCAAAAAACCTTGGATATTTCTGCCTTGTCTTTTCATAAAATGATGCAAACCGCAGAAAAGCTTGGTGCCATGAACGAGTGGGGATCTATCTTAGGCCTATCTTACATTGCAGCTCAACGAACGTTCCCGGACTATTCAGATATGGCTCAGGCAAAAGCATTGTTAGAATCAATTGCCAGAAGCTACGGTTACCGAATGGGAAAAGAAAAGAAAGTACGTGTCAATACAATATCGCAATCACCAACCATGACCACCGCCGGTTCGGGTGTTCCGGGTTTTGAAACCTTCTTTGATTATGCCGATAAAATGTCACCACTTGGAAATGCAGATGCAGAAAGCTGTGCGGACTATTGCATCCTGTTGTTCTCAGATTTGAGCCGAATGGTCACGATGCAGAATTTGATGCACGATGGAGGATTCTCCGCATCAGGAATCACCGATGCACTTATCGAAGATTTGAAAAAGTAAATTTGTTTGCATTCAGGAAGAGACACTTCATTCATCAACATGTCTTTTTAGATCAACTCTTGACAAAACTCCATGATTTCATTCCCTAATGCCAAAATCAATCTCGGCCTCAATGTTTTGCGCAGGAGGGAAGATGGATATCATACAATTAAAAGCTGCTTCTATCCCATTAAGTGGCAGGATAGCATAGAGGTGGTAGAAGCTAATTCGTTTGCTTTTCATTCCTATGGTTTAAACATTCCAGGCAACACTGATTCTAATTTATGTATTAAAGCCTACCAGCTATTCAAGAAAGATTTTGATGTGGCTCCTGTTGCTATTCATTTGCTTAAGCAAATACCAATGGGAGCGGGACTTGGAGGTGGCTCGGCCGATGGAGCTTTTACGCTTAAATTATTAAACGACTTTTTTCAGCTAGGGCTCTCCATCCCTACTTTGGAAAAATATGCGCTAGTACTTGGGAGTGACTGTCCTTTTTTCATCAAAAACCGGGTGGCTGTAGTGAGTGGAAGAGGGGAAATCTTAGAGCCAATAGATCTTGATCTTTCCAGCTACTATCTGGCGATCCATAATCCAGAAGTTCACATTTCCACGAAAGAGGCTTACCGAATGATTGTTCCGAAAACACTTGATAAATCAGTTGTAGACATCCTGAAGCTTCCAATTAATCAATGGCAAAAGCATCTAAAAAACGACTTTGAGAAATCCATTTTTAGGAATCATCCTGAAATCCAACAGCTAAAAGATGAGATGTACAAGGAAGGCGCCTTGTATGCTGCTATGACAGGGTCTGGTAGTGCGGTGTTTGGAATTTTTGAGGAAGAAAAAGAAAAAGATTGGCGATGGATCACCTTATAAGTTGATGAGTGATGGAAAAGAAAAGACAAAAATGCCAGAGACTATTCTAGATCAGATCAAACCTCGAATAGCATTAAACAGAATGATCATAGAGATAAAAAGGTGTTACTTTAGATGAACCTTAATTCACATTGAACTAAACTTGATAGCAGTTAGTTCGAGCGTTTCAAGTAATAGATTAAGGTTATCTCAGACTTTTTTCTTAAGAAAACTTCAGGTCCGCTTTCGCTTCAAAACAAGTTCAATAAGTCCAATCAAATTCTATTCGATAATCCAATTTGGTGTATTCTGGACTGGACCCTGCTTTTATGATTATTCAAAATGACTCTAATCATCCGTTTGTTTTCTAGGCCAAAAGATAGCGACACACATTTAGATTTTAGAACTAAAAAAGGTTTTGGTATTCTGTATGAACAACACGCAAGAAAACTTTTTACCATTTGCTTTGGCAGAATCCAAAATCGGGTAGAATCAGAAGAAACTATTCACAATATATTTCAGTCAATTTGGGAACGAAGAAATGAAATTATCAATGAAGACGGCTCAATAGAACGCTATCTTGTTAGAGCTGTTAAGCTTAAGACCATTGATTACTTTCGCCGAAAAACAAGCAAAACCAACCTGGAAACCTTTGATGTAGAAGATCACTGCGGAGCCGAAAATCTCACAGAAAACTATTACTTATACAACGAACTCAAAGATAAAGTTGAATTCTTAGTTTATCAGTTGCCTCTGCCTCTTACCTTCAGAAAAGTGTATCAACTAAGTCGCGAAAAGGGACTGACCAATAAAGAAATAGCTTCCATGTTCTTGATTTCTGAAAAAACAGTGGAATCTCATATGACTAAAGCGCTTTCTCACCTTCGGAAAAACCTGACAGAGTATTCCGCGATATGGATTGCTTTGCTGTTTAATGTATAGCCTACAGATCCGGTCACATTAATCGGACTGAAGTGCCTTATCATTTAATTTTTTTTTAAGTAGACACTTAATAAATATTTCATTTTGATGGCGGTATTGGTTGGTTAAATCACTGTTTTTCAGTAACTGAAAGTAATATTTAACCCATCAAAATCATGGAAAAAAAATACCAAAGCCTCCCCCTCTTCCAGTTCCAGCAACAATTTCCTGATGACCAGGCTTGCTATGACTACCTTGCTCAACTCAAATGGCCCGACGGTTTCATTTGTGAAAAATGTCAACACACCTGCTATTGCAAGGGAAAGCTGGGGCGGACTCGTCAGTGTACCCAATGTAGCTATCAAGCCATCCCCACCCAGCAACACGCTTTTTCATCAAGTGAAGTTCCCCATTTTCAAGGCCTACTACATCTTCTATTTGGTAGCTAGTGTCTCCAAGAAAAGACGAAAAACACGCTTATTGACACCTGCAGCGTAGTTTTTTAGCAAAACAATGAATCTAATCTATTTCATAATTTGGAATCAATTTTTCAACTCCTCAAAAATTCAGATGAATTTTAAACGAATTGAAGGTAAACCTATGATTTTATTGCATTTTCACTAAAATTTCGAAAATAGATTCAATGACCATTTGCGCATCGAAATTTCGAAAAAACACGCTTTATGATCCAAAAACACTGCTTTCTTTCAAAAGATACTGTTTTCTAAGAGGCACTAACTAACAAATCAATACACCTGGCCTATTTTCAATGTCTGGAGTACCAAAAAGGTACCACCGCAAAGTTATCTTGTATAACGGTACTGTCAGTGTCACTCACATATGACTTCGTTACCTTTACAGTATTTTCTCCATGCTTGAACCCTTTTGTGGAAAGGACAGTAAGCATTCCCTTTTGCTCTTTTTGTGAATGCTCATAAAAGTAGAATTTTTGATCTGTATAGATAGAATCATTGACAGAAACCGCATAAAATTCACTCAAACAAGATAAAAGCATCTCCTTGTCTTCTTCTTCAAAATTTTCCGGATTGATACGAAGACCTGTGTTATTAACTTTTATTCTGAGACGTGGATTTATGCCATCATTTTTGAGCGGTTCGAAATCCGGGCAATTGGTCTTAATATGACGGTTGTCTTCCGGTAAATACCTAATAAAAAGTGAAACAAAGTCTCCTTTGACATATTTGGATTCCAGACTCACACTTTGCACATGCTCATTCTCGGGTCTCAAATCGTCGTAGAAATTAGTTTCCAACAAAAATGTTGTATCCCCCACAGGGAAATACTGATACTGATCAAAATTTACAAACCAGACAGGTAGTACAATAAGGGCAATCGCCAAGTATATCAACCGTATTCGCTTTTTAGAGTACTTGCTGATCAAATTATAATAGATACTCCGAGAAATAATACTAAGAGTGATGACACTATATAAGCGATAAATAGGGTAGTAAATCCTACTTACTCGTTTGCTTTTCTTGAAAAACCCCAACGTAAAATAGTCAATCAAGTAAAGTATCCCTGTGACTAAAATGATTAAGGTAATGGAGATCAAGAGAAGAAATGGAATCCCAGAGTCAGGTTCTACCCCTACAAGTGAAAACAGACCAGCCACCGAGATAATAGTAACTCCAAGAAATACATTGTAAAGCCCGAAAGAAATAATCATAAAAATGATAAGAAAAGAAAGCGAGAATAAGACGCTACACATCTCATCCAGAATCACTACCAGGCGATCTAAGCCTATTACCTTTTTCTTAAGTCTCTCCAAGAAAAATTCCGAGTAGTTAAGTTTGTTGTAATCGATTGAGGGTTGTACCGACCGCAATCCGATTGCGCCAATCCAAAACCCTCGTAAGAGCAAATGGATAACCAAAAATGCGGTTAACACCTGCATAGAGGTATAGAGTAGGGCCATAAAAAACACCGCCAAACTTACCAGGTTGTCGCTAAAGGAATATTGAAAATTAAGATCTGTGAGGAAATCACCAAAATTTTCAGTCGCAGCGATTAGGAGGAAAATAGTAAAAGCAGAAACCAAAAGCTCCAACTGCCAACTTTCTCGTTCGAGCTTTTTTAGCCACTGTATAATCTGATCTTGTGTTTTTTCTTCAGACATCCTTAGGTAGTTTGACGATTAAAGTAAACATTAATTTTTTCAATTTTTGATGTCTGATGGTTGCCAAAACATCAAAAACCCTTAGTCGTTTTAATTTAGTCGCTACAAAATAATATGTATGTCTACAACAGCAACCAGGACGCTAGAAAAGAAGGAAAAATCCATCAATTGGAACGATATCGCTTTGAAGATGCTCATCTCCAGAGCGATGGATGATCTGGAAGAGAACAAACTAGTTCCGGAGAAAAAAGTGCTTTATCAGTTTTCGGCTAGAGGTCATGAACTTGGACAGTTAATCCTTGCACATCTTCTTGATAAACCCAAAGATGCTGCAAGTGCCTACTATCGGTCACGCCCATTAATGATAGGTTTAGGATTATCCGTAGAAGATGCACTCGCTGCTCCGCTAACTCGCTCAGGAAGTTATAGTGATGGCAGAGACATTGGTGTGGTTTGCAATATGCCCAAATCAGAGAGAGGCTGTGTAGTGCTTCCGATGGCTGGTGATGTCGGTGCCCAATATACACCTGGAATCGGTTGGGCACAGAGTATTGAATACTATTCACATACCATCAAAGACAATACATACAAAGACTCCATTGCGGCCATCCTAGGTGGGGATGGATCGGTAGCAACAAACGGATTCTGGTCAGCATTGACTATTGCGACAACACAAAAACTACCGGTGTTTTTCTATATCGAAGATAATGGCTACGGCATTTCTGTAACAAGTGAATTCCAAACACCTGGAAAAAACATCGCTGAAAACCTAGAGTCTTTTAAGCATCTTGAAATCTGGGATGGCAATGGAACAAAGCCCCAAGAAGCTTACAAATTATTAAAAGAAGGAACTGAATATGTCCGAAGCAGAAAAGGGCCAGCGTTGGTTCGGTTGACTGTACCTCGACTAAATGGTCATTCCTACCAAGATAATCAAGCTTACAAAAACGAAAATATTTTAAAATTAGAGCTTGCAAATGATCCGTTAAAAGCCATTCAAAAGATGTTTTCTGGGGAGGAATGGACAAAGCTTGAAAGCAAAGCTCAAACAATTGTAGATGAAGCTGCTGTAATGGCACTTGATCGACCCGTGCCAGATGTCGGTAAAATCAAAAAGTACGTTTTCTCCGAACCAGATGAAATTCAGGCAATCGGTGGCTTAAGACCTTCAGGTCATAAATTTCCATCTTCTGGTGAACAAGCCAAACCAGATAAGCGAAGGATTAACATTGGTGAGGCCATCAATTTGACATTGGATTACGAATTGCAGACCAATCCCAAGCTGGTAGTCTTTGGAGAAGATGTAGGAATGAAAGGAGGTGTCCATGCTGTCACAATGGGACTCCAATCTAAATATGGAAAGGACCGAGTCTTTGATACTTCCCTTTCCGAGGAAGGTATCATTGGACGAGCTGTGGGTATGGCTTATGCAGGATTGATGCCCGTGGCAGAAATCCAATTCAGAAAATATGCCGACCCTGCGATGGAGCAGCTCAACAACTGCGGGACTACCCGGTGGCGAACCGCCAATCGGTTCGCAGCACCTATTGTGGCACGGATGCCTGGAGGCTTTGCTAAAGTGGGTGACCCTTGGCATTCAGTCACTAATGAGGTGATGTTTGCACACGCGATTGGATGGCAAGTCGCGTTTCCTAGTAATGCGGAGGATGCTGTTGGCCTTTTGAGATCAGCTATGCGATCTGATAACCCAACCATGTTTTTTGAACACCGAAACCTAAATGATAATCGCTATGCTCGCAGACCTTATCCAGGCGATGAATATGTCGTCTTATTTGGGAAGGCCAGGATTCTTAGAGAGGGAACCGACATCACAATAATTACCTGGGGTGCTATGTGTGAAGCTTGTGAAGGAGCCGTGGAACAATCAGGTATATCTGCTGATTTAATTGATCTCAGGACCATCATGCCATGGGATGTAAAAACAACATTGAATTCAGTGAAGAAAACCAATAGATGCCTTATTGTTCACGAAGATGCGTTAACCGCCGGGTTCGGAGCGGAGATTGCTGCAACGCTTGTATCGCAAGGGTTTGATTGCTTAGATGCCCCGGTAAAAAGAATCGCTATACCAGACATTCCATTGCCACACAACGTTTCCCTGATGGGATCGGTGATTCCCAATGCAAAACGAATCGCGGAGAAAATGAGGGAGATAGTAGCGTTTTAGTCAACACTTAGGATACGATATATTCATGATCCACCAAGAAAAAACATTATGCATGAAGATGTATTAGAAATCCGATTATCCATGTGATCTCAATAAGAAGATGTAGAAAGTTTTAGTTTATATTTTTAAATCAGAAGAGAAGAGGTACTTACTACACTCACTTTATCTACATTTCACTGAAACTCACATTACCTTGTTCAAAACAAACTAAAAGGCTTTGACAATATCAATAAAGTCTCTTGATTTTAAACTAGCTCCACCGATTAACCCGCCATCTACATCAGGTTGAGCGAATATCTCTTCTGCGTTGTTGGGTTTCACACTACCGCCGTAAAGTATAGGTATAGAATTTGCTATCTCTCGAGGGTACTTTTCTTCGATTTTTTTTCTAATAAATGCATGCATTTGTTGGGCTTGCTTGGCGGTGGCGGTTTTCCCTGTCCCAATGGCCCATACTGGTTCATATGCAATAACCACTGATTTAATATGCTCTTCTGAAAGAGCAAAGAGAGCCGTTTCAATTTGTTTTCCCACAACGTCTTCATGTTGATCTGCTTCTCTGCTTTCCAATTTTTCTCCACAGCAATACATTGAAAGTAGATTTTTATTGATAACATGCTGCACTTTCTTTGCAAGCAGTTCATCTGTTTCATGAAAATACTCTCGCCTTTCCGAGTGCCCCAATACCACATATTTGACACCTACTGAAACAAGCATGTCCGCTGAGACTTCACCAGTGTAAGCTCCACTTTCGTTTTGATGACAATTTTGGGCACCCAAAGAAATATCACGGTTAGAGCCTATTAAAGGTTGAATGCCAACCAAATGCACAAAAGGCGGGATAAGTACCACTTCAGTTTCATTGTTAACTTCATCTTCGATCATATTGACAACTTCAGATGCAAGTTTTTTCCCATCGGGAATAGTACAATTCATTTTCCAGTTTCCGGCAACAATCTTTTTTCTCATTTTGGTGTGTATGCTTTTTTAGTTTACAATAATACTAACCAGCATAGAACTTGTACTTAATTTTAATTTAGAATGCATTTAATTCTGGATTAAATAATCCTACACTATCAAGTTATAAAAAGGCAAAAAGCTGTTCAAGTAACAGCAGCTACTTTATATGTTTAATCATATAAAGTAATGTGCGCCAAACCTATATAAAAGGCCGCGATAAAATAGATGGGAAAAAACGATAACTTTTACACAATCCAAGCCATTGAGAACATGATACTTGAGCTTGATTCAAGCACTGAATCCATTCAAAAGACGCTTCTTTACAAGACCTACCCTCTTTCTCAAAAGTCTTTTCCTGTAAATGTGGTCTATTTAACGGTTTTTATGCCTGAAAGCTGGCAGGAGGATGTTTAGCGGAGGAAAAGGCAAAACATACTTTGATCACATCAACCACCAGACTAAACCATTAATGGCCTGTAGCTGACCAACCAACCTTATTCATCAGGACAATAAAATGCTACGCTGACTCTGGAAAATGACTTCTACCAGGTAGCTTTCAGCGAGAAAAACAAACAAAAATAAAAGCCTATTTCCATCAAAAATAGGTGCGGATATGCACGAAGAGGCAAAAAGGTACTCTACTAAAGCTACAACTCATCATGAGAAAAGACCCCGAAGGTATGGTGAAATACTTCTTTTGTATTAGACATCGGGACGACTTACAACAAATCGCAATAAGGAAGGCCGGCGCTTATCCATTGAGCAGATTTGAGGAAGGAAGAAATGAATTAAGTAGGAGTGATTAACAGGTGCGCAGGTTTTCAGAATGTGACCGCTAGAGCATAACTGGTCAAACAATGTCATTTAGGAGCTTGACCTAGAAGGCTGATTAGAAGAATATTATGGTCAAGCTTTAAGAACATTAGAATCCTTTGCAAAACTGGATTTTTGGCTCAAATCGAGGCTTTCAGAATTTCAAAAACGTAGTTTACTGGTCGTAAATGAGGCTTTTGAAATTTTGAGTAACGATGAGTTGCGCCAAAAGGCGGGTTTTTCAAAGGATTCCATTAAACTACGCATTTAATTAAAAGATGAAAAATGTGGTTCAGCATGCATATGAGCACATTTGGATTTAGAAATCTGTTGATTCGTAGTGTTTGCTTTATCTAAATGATCCATTTTTTTGTTTAAAGCTTGTTAAAGATATTTATCAAAAGCTTACTTCAATAGGAATATATTTATCTGCATAAAACTCATTAATGGAGTCCATACATGGATAGAAAAAAATTCGAAAAATGTTTCTTCAGGAGAGGGATAGTACTTAGGTCTACGTCTAAAAGATAAAAGATAAGGTTATGAAAAAAATTGCAAAAACAACCATACTCGCATCATGCATTTTGATGATGGTAGGGTGTGCTTCTCAGAACAATCAGACGAGCGATAATAGGAGTCCAACGGCTCAACGAGGGCAACATGGCCCCGGAGGACGAGGGGGTCAGGTAGGATCACCGAGTTTTTCTCAGCTACTCTCTCAAATGGATTCCAATGGGGATAGTAAGCTTTCTAAGAGTGAAGTGAAAGGGCCATTGGCAAATGACTTTGCCAGAGTGGATTCGGACGAAGACGGGTTTATAACAGAAAGTGAACTCGAAAATGCCCCAAAGCCACTTAGAAATTAATAATTGTAGTAGTTTATTAAGGGAGCCAATGGAGCTCCTTTTTCTTTTAACTCCCGGCAATAAATGTCTAATTTATTACAGAATCTGTTTGTGGCTTCTTCCCTGACTTTTAGGGATAAGAATTCTATTTTTAATTCTTAAAATGAACCTTCTCATCCATCTGGTAAGGCGTTTCCATTTCATTTTTGTATTCATTCAGACTTAATGAAAATCATCAAGGCACTTATTATCCATTGATTGATTTATGGATGAAATAGCTTGTATTAATTCAGTGGCTTTGGGTAATGAAAAGGCCCTGGAACAACTCTATCATCTTTATTCAGATAAAGTATATAATACAATTATAAGCTATTTAAAGAATGCAGAAGATGCAGAAGAGGTAATGCAGGATGTATTTATAACTATTTTTAATGCAGCGGAAAAATTTAATTATAAGTCTTCAGTTAGTACATGGATTTATCGTGTTACAGTAAATAAATCTCTTGATTTTTTAAGAAAGAAGAACTCAAAAAAACGAAAGGTACTTTTTACTTCCATTTATGTAAAAGGAGAGGAAGAAGTGAAATTAGAGCCGGTAGATTTTGATCATCCGGGTATTAAGTTAGAGAAAAAAGAAAATGCCCGACTTTTATTTGATGCGTTAGATCAAATTCCAGATATGCAAAAGACTGCATTTATTTTAACGCAGATTGAAGGCCTGCCTCAAAATGAAGTAGCAGAAATAATGAATACTACCCGAAAATCAGTAGAGTCCCTATTAGGACGGGCTAAAAAGAACTTGAGAACAACATTAGAAAGATTTATTCTGACTGGAGGTATGAAAAATTTTAACATCTAGAAGATTATGGAACAAGACCCTATAAATGAAATAATGAAAAGTGTTGAAGGAATAAGTAGAGCAAAAGCTCCCACTTCTGCGTTTGCAAAGATCCAAGATAGAATCACTAAACAAGAAACAAAAAAGAAAACAAATAGATACTGGATGGCTGTAGCGGCTGCAGTTGCTATGATTATCTGTTCAAATGTCTTTGCCGTATTCTACCATCTTACGGCTGATGACCTACCAATCAATCCTGACAGCAGCTACTCATTAATCTCAAGTTTTAACCTTTATTGATATGAAAATTCAAATATTCAAGGTCGGGTTTTTTCTACTATTACTCCTGAATATAGTCTTATTGGTTTTGCTTTTTCAAGGCAGACCAAACCCTCGCAGAATTGTTAATATAAGAGAAAAAATAAGCGAAAGATTAAGGCTAGATCAAAAACAAAACGATCAACTTATGGATTTGGCTTTTGAACATAGAGAAAAAATTACTGTGCTTAATAAAAAGCAACGAGTGCTAATCATTGAATTTTTTGGAGAGATGGCAAAAGAGGATGAAAGTGTACATCTGAAAGACAAGCTTCTAGATGAAATACGTGTATTGCACGGAGAGAAAGTGAGCGTAACCTATAATCATTTTAAAGATATACAAGCGCTATGTAATGAAGATCAGCTTTCAGCTTTTCAAGAGATGTTCGGGGAATTGATTCCTGTGTTATCGGGGTATGACCATAGTCAGGGACCTCCTCCCGGACCTTAAAACAAAGATGAATTACATCATCCATTCGGCAATGCTTTAGTTGGTTTGCCTCACTACTCATCAAGCTCGACTGTAAGATTCAATTCGTAGATTTCTCTTACTTCTTTGTGGATACTTGTTTTATTATTAGTCCAATCGACAGGCATGATTCCTGCCGCATTCTGATCTCCTGTCCATTGCTGAGTTCACATTCTGGATTATTGAATAGACCACTAATAGCAGAGCCTTCCTGGTTCCTACCAAAATGCCATATTCAAGAGCAATCTTCACACTAGTTGAGTGAAAGCATCATTTCTGTGTCCTTTTCATCAACTTGTTTCATTAAAAGTCACCTTTAAAAACTCAGTTCAAGAATTTGAGGTAGCGTTTTTTTCTGAGACAAGACGTCAAAAACGGAGTTTAGCAGCGTTAAATAAGTATTTCGATAACGAAGTATCAGGAAAAAAAGATCATCTCAAAAATTGAAAGTAGGTTTTTAGAGGTGCCTTAAAAAATAAGAACCTTTCTAAGCTCATTGATTTGCACGATTAATCGCATACTCTCATCAAAGTCTAATGTTTGTTGCCCATCCGAAAACGCTTCTTCAGGTTGACCATGTGTTTCAAAAATTACGCCATCAGCTCCTGCAACAGTTGAGGCCAGCGCTACAGCGCTCACGTGATCCCTTATTCCAATGCCATGTGAGGGATCTGCTATTACCGGCAGGTGCGTTTTCTCTTTAAGAATTGGGATAGCATTAATATCAAATGTATTTCTTGAAGCCCTTTCGTAAGTGCGAATGCCACGTTCACATAATAGTAGTCTTTCATTGCCCCCTGAAAAAACATATTCGGCACTTTGAAGCAATTCATCGATCGTTCCTGAAATACCTCTTTTGATCATTACCGGTTTATTTACCTTACCTAGTTCGTCGAGCAGATTAAAGTTTTGAGTATTGCGAGCGCCTACCTGAAATATATCCACATAGTCATACATGGCTTCGATCTGAGAAACTTGCATTACCTCTGTAATGATTTTTATGCCTTTTTCTTTTGCTAAATTATGCCAAAGCTTCAATCCATCAATGCCCAAACCTCGAAACGAATAAGGAGAGCTCCTGGGCTTATATACACCACCTCTCATGATTTTGATGTTGTTCTCTTTGAGGAAATGGATGGTATTCACAATATTTTCCTCACCTTCTATGCTACAGGGACCGGCCATGAAAGCGAAATGATCGCACCCAATTTTCACATCGTCTCCTAAATCAATGATGGTGTTACTTATTTTCCATTTGGAGGAAACCAACTTATAGTTATCAGATACAATATGAATGTCCTTGATTCCCTCCAGATGACCAATGTTGCGTATATCATATGCTTTTTCCCCAGTGCCAATGATATAACTCCCAAACTGAGTATTTACTTCAGTGGTCTTATATTTCAAAGAAGACAAGGTTTTCATCACCTTTTCCCTTATTTCACCATCAGCTTGCTTATCTAACTGTACAATCACTGTTTTATGCTTTTAGCAAAATCTACAATTGCTTCATCCGAAGCGTCTCTTTTAAGGTAGTTTATGAACGCACTTCCAATAATTGCACCTTCAGCAAACTCACATGCTTTCTTGAAAGACGCATGATCTGAAATTCCAAAACCGATGAGCTTTGGATTTTTCAGATGCATCTTTCGAATGCGATCAAAATAGGCTATCTGTCTTGTATCTATTCTTTTTTTTGCTCCCGTGATACTGGAAGAAGAAACCATGTATATGAACCCATTTGATTGCTTGTCAATCAATCGAATACGTTCTTCACTAGTATTCGGGCTGATAAGGAAAATATTATAAAGACCATGTACCTGAAAAAGTTCTTGGTATTCATCTAGGTATTCCTGGATGGGCAAATCAGGCACGATGATCCCATCTACTCCCACTCGTTCACATTCTTTGCAGAACTCCTTTATGCCGAATTGAATAATAGGATTGACATACCCCATAAGCAAAACCGGAAGTACTACTTCTTTGCGCAGATCAGTCAGTTGCTTAAACAAATTGGTCAACGTCATCCCGTTTTTCAAAGCTTGGGTTGAGCTTTCCTGAATCGTTGGACCGTCTGCAATCGGATCAGAGAATGGTATTCCTATTTCTAAGATATCTGCTCCTCCTTCCTGCAAGCTCTTGGCAATCCGAATTGTATCTTCAATTCTTGGGTATCCAGCGGTGAAATAGACATTTAAGATTTCACTTTTCTCAGACATGGTAAAATCTATCCGGTTCATGACTGGTTCATTGGCACTCATCTCTCTAATATTTTCCCCATTTGATGTAGGTTTCCAGATCCTTGTCTCCTCTTCCCGAGAGGTTTAAAACAATGATCTCATTTTCAGCAAATTTTCTCTTAGCAAAAACGGCCAACGCATGTGCGGTTTCAATAGCAGGAATGATTCCTTCCAGCTTGCTCAATTCTACACCTGCAACCATTGCCTCTTCATCCGTAATTGCAAAAAACTCAGCCCTGGCTGCATCAAATAGATGTGCATGCATAGGGCCGATTCCTGGATAATCCAATCCTGCAGAAATACTGTATGGTTCAATAACCTGACCGTCGGATGTTTGCATCAGCAACGTTCGACTACCATGGAGCACCCCCGACTTTCCTAGTTGTGTAGTAGCGGCCGAATGACCAGTGGCAACACCTAAACCGGCCGCCTCCGCAGCAATAAGGTTTACTTTCTCACTTTCCAGAAAATGATAAAATGCCCCTGCTGCATTACTCCCGCCTCCTACACATGCGATAATATGATCGGGATGGTTCTTCCCCTCTGATTCTTGCAACTGATTTTGAATTTCTTCACTAATTACCGATTGGAAGCGAGCAACCATATCCGGATAAGGGTGTGGTCCTACTACTGATCCAATGATATAATGCGTATCCTCGGGATTGTTGATCCAATGACGCATGGCTTCGTTGGTTGCGTCCTTCAACGTTTTGCTGCCAGAAGTTGCCGCTCTTACTTCAGCACCAAGTATTTTCATTCGTTCTACATTAGGCCTTTGCCGTTTCATATCTATTTCACCCATGTAAACGATGCACTCCATGCCCATTAAGGCACAAACTGTTGCAGTTGCTACGCCATGTTGCCCTGCCCCTGTCTCGGCAACGATCTTTTCTTTTCCCAGTTTTTGAGCAAGAAGAATTTGTCCCACTGTGTTATTCACCTTATGAGCACCTGTATGGCACAAATCTTCCCTTTTTAAATAAATCTTGGTTTTATACTTCTCCGAAAGACGCTCTGCCAAAAAAAGTGGAGTGGGCCTCCCAACATACGATCTGAGTAGATGGTGGTATGAATGCCTGAATTGATCTGATTCGATTATAAACAAATAATTCTGACGCAGCTCCTCAATATTAGGATAGAGCATCTCCGGAATGTACGCTCCACCAAATTTTCCATAGTATCCTTTTTCACTCACTTGATAGCTCATATTTTCACTCACTTGATGACTCATAACTTATTCTTTAATTCTTTTACTAACTCTAAATTCTTTAATCCAGGTTCTAATTCAAACTTACTATTAACATCTAAGCCTGCCAGCATCGGCAATTTCATTGATTTAATCTCATTTATATCTTCAATTTGCACGCCGCCGCTTAACAAGAAAGGAACCTTAATATCGTAATTTTTCAAGATGTTCCAGTCAAAATGCCTTCCAGAACCACCATAGCCTGTTGTGTAGGTATCAAATAGTAAGTAATCGGCAATGTTAACGTACCTTAGGGCAGCACTCGGAATAGAATCCTTTATTCTAAACACCTTAATAATTTTGATTCCTTTTGTTTTTAGCTCCATAGCATAACTAAGGGTTTCATCACCATGAAGCTGTGCATACGTTAAGTTGTACTTATCGCTCAGAGCAAGTATCTTATGAATTTCTTCATTCACAAAAACCCCTACTCCGTTGATACTTGAAGGCACCTTTGCCATAAGCTCTTCGTTCAGATCTTGCGCATATCTTGGCGATTCAGGATAAAATATAAAACCCATAAAATCGGGCTTCAGATCCATCAATCCCTCAATGTTCTTTGCATTTCGCATTCCACAGACTTTTAACTTTAACGTTTTTAACATTTCTGAATTCTTAATAACATCTCCTCTCAATTTTATCCCCATTTAAAGTCAGATTGAGTGTTTACTTCTTCGCAAGTTTTACTTAAAACTCTTTTCATCAAAAAATTAACTCTTCACATTAAGAATCCTTTGAAAAACCCGCTTTTTGGCCTAACTCTTCGTTACTCAAAATTTCAAAAGCCTCATTTACAATCGGTAAACTACGTTTTTGAAATTCCGAAAGCCTCGATTTGAACCAAAAATCCAGTTTTGTAAAGGATTCATTAAGTCTGTTTATTCTTTTGATTTCATGATTCACTTTCTTTTTTCCTGAATTTCCGTTCCATTTTCACAAGACATTCCTCTTTTGTAATTGTGAGGAAAATTCCACTCACTTATTTTGTTTGGCTTATAAACTCCTTTGCTGCTTTCTCTGGCCTGCTATTCTTCATAAACATTTCACCGATGAGAAACCCTTGAAAGCCAACAGCTTTCAAATCGTTCACAACTTCAGGAGAATGAAGCCCGCTTTCTGTTACTTTCACAAAATCAGATGGAATATCATCTATCAAATCCTTTGAGGTCTTTACATCTGTTTCGAAAGTTTTCAAGTTTCGGTTATTGACACCAATCAGGTCGATCTTATCCGTAACTTTTTTCAGCTCTTCTTCGCTGTGAACTTCTAGCAACACTTCCATTCCTAAGCTTCTAGCCAAAGTTCCCAGCTTTTCGATTTCCTGCTTATCCAATACAGCGGCGATTAAAAGAATTACGTCTGCTCCTATGGATTTGGCTTCAACGATCTGATATTCATCCACCATAAAATCCTTTCTTAAAATAGGGCAAAAATTGAAAGAACGGGCAACTTTCAAGTCTTCTATGGAACCTCCAAAATAGTTTTTATCCGTCAATATGGATAAACCTGAAGCACCGGCCTGCATGTAGCCAATTGAGGTTCGCTCTATAGACACGTACTGATTAATTATACCCTTGGAAGGAGATTTTCTTTTTATCTCCGCTATAATACCTGATTTATCCTCCCTCTGGATATACCTTTTGAGGGAAACGGGGTGTCCCTCAAAGAATATGCTTTTCTCAAGTAGTTTAATTGGATATAGCTCTTTTTGGCTTGCAACTTCTTTTCTTTTATGAGCTACTATCTCCGATAAGATATCCATTAACTATTCATACTTAAAAAGTCCTTAAATGATTGCAACGCCCTTCCGCTTTCTAATGAGATTCTCGCCTCTTCAATTCCATCTAAAATTGATTTTTGCCTAACGGTTGATATCGCAAGTCCCGCATTTGCCAATACTACAGCGTTCTGTGATTCATTTCCATTGTTCGATAAAATGGTTTGGAAAATCTCTGCTGCGTCATTTACTGTTTCCCCCCCATGAAGTTCAACCTTATTTAATTGGTTAAAACCGATTAATTCCGGAGAAACTATTGTTTCAGATCTGTTAGAAATAAGTTTAAAATCTCCAGTTAAGGATATTTCATCATATCCATCAAGTGTATATACAATAGAAAAATTCTTATCCGTGTTTTGATAAAGATATCCGTAGAGTCTTGCTAATTCTAAACTAAACACTCCTACCAATTGATTAGGAGGAAAAGCAGGATTTACCATAGGACCCAACATATTGAAAAAGGTTTTGATGCCAAGTTGTTTTCGTATAGGTCCAACGTTTTTCATGGCCGGATGAAATAAGGGAGCGTGCATGAAGCAAATTCCAGAGACATCCACTGATCGTTTCATCTGTTCTACGTTACTACTAAATTTAACTCCAAGTACTTCCAAAACATTGGATGAACCACTAATTGACGAAACTCCATAGTTGCCATGTTTTGCCACATTCACTCCCGCCCCTGCTACAATAAAAGAAGAAATGGTTGAAACATTGAATGTATTTTTGCTGTCACCTCCAGTTCCACATACATCTATGGTGTTGTATCCGTCCAAATTAACTGGATTGCATAGCTCAAGCATCGCATCTCTAAAACCCTCTAATTCCTGCACAGTAATGGCTCTCATCAAATAAATGGTGAGAAAAGAAGCAACTTGACTATCATTATATTGTCCCTTAGCCAAACCAGTCAGCACGTTCCTGGACTCCTCTCTGGAAAGAACCTGATTATTGATTAATCGATTTAAAATATCCTTCATAAAGCTAGCCAATTTTTAATGAGTTGTACGCCATGCTCTGTCATTATTGACTCCGGATGGAATTGAACTCCCCTGACATTAAATTCTTTGTGTTTGATGGACATAATGTTTCCATTTTCAGCCACACTTGTTACAATAAGTTCTGGAACTACTGATCCTTTATCAATCACCCATGAATGATATCTACATACATTATAGGATGATGGCAAGCTGTTAAATATATCATCTTGTTCTGTCACATTTATAGGAGTAACCATCCCATGAAATACCTGTGGCAGGTTGTAGAGCCTACAACCAAAAGCTTCACCAATAGCCTGATGACCCAGGCAAACCCCCAAAATATTTTTTGTAGAAGCATATTTCTTCACGACTTTTGGCATTAATCCGGCATTTTTTGGAATGCCTGGCCCTGGAGAAAGTAATACATTATCAAAAAATGCAACTTCATCTAATTCAAATTGATCATTTCGAACAATCCTTGTATTCTCTTCAGAATCTAAATCCCGTAAAATATGGACGAGATTATAGGTAAAAGAATCGTAGTTGTCAATGATTAAGGTCTTACTCATGTTCTTTCTGCCTTACTAATTGCATGTTCAAGTGCGCTGATTTTATTAAACACTTCTTGTAACTCATTCTCCGGCCTAGACTGAGCCACAACTCCGGCACCCGCCTGAAACTTGAGTTGATTGTTCTGACTTTTAAAACTGCGGATCATAATTGCGTGATTGAAGTTTCCATTAAAATCCATATACCCGACAGCACCACCATAAAAACCCCTCGGGGTTTGCTCGTTCTCCTCAATGATTTCCATCGCTCTGATTTTAGGTGCTCCTGAAAGCGTCCCGGCAGGAAAAGTCTCTGCGACCAGGTCCATAAAACTTGATTTTTCTTTCAATGTACCCGTAACCTTAGATACCAGGTGAATCACATGAGAATAGTATTGTATTTCTTTATATGTCTCTACTTGTACGTTAGTACAGCTTCTACTTAGATCATTTCGGGCAAGGTCCACTAGCATCACATGCTCAGAATCTTCTTTCGGATCTTTTAAGAGTTTTTCAGCAAGTTCAGAGTCAGCTTTATCGTCACCTGTCCTCTTAAAAGTGCCTGCTATTGGGTGAATCTCTGCTTTGTGATCCTTGAGCACAATTTGAGCTTCAGGGGAAGACCCAAAAATGCGAAAACCGCCATAATCGAAGTAAAATAAATAAGGAGAAGGATTTACCGAACGCAATGTCCGATACACTTGAAACTCATCACCTTGGAATGGAATAGTGAAGTATCTGGATAATACCACTTGAAAAACATCCCCAATGTGACAGTAATGAATGCCTTTTTTCACCATTTCCAGGTATTCTTCATCCGTCTTATTGGAAACCTTCTTAGCCAGTGTTTTAAACGGATAAAGAGGAATATTTCGCTGCTGTATTAGCGAAATCACTTCTTCAAACAATTCATGATCTGGTTCATCAAAATAGGATTCGATGACATGACACTCATTCTTAAAATGGTCTAAAACAATTACAAACTTGAATAGATGGTATTGAGAAATTGGTTCAGACTCATCTACTTTATCCAGATAAATATCACCAAACCGGCCAATCACATCATAATTCAAATAACCGAAAAGGCCAGATTCTATATAATTTCCATTCTGGATTGACTTTAGGTTAAAGTTCTTTATGAATTGTTCCAGCTCTTTTTTCAGACTACTGTACTCTTTTAATTCTAAACTACGACTTGGTAATTGAAGCTCAAGATTTTTCTGGAATAGTTTAATGTAGGCTAAAGGATGACAGCAGATATAAGAAAAGCTATTTTCAGCACCATGATAGTCAGAGCTTTCTAGAAGAAAAGAGTTTGCAAACCGGTCTCTCAACTTTAAGTACACACTAACAGGGGTGATTATATCAGCTAATAAACTTTTTTTCCTTGTTTTTACTTCTAATTTTTTCACGCGTATGTAGTTTATTTTTAATTGCACTCATAGAATTTGCGATAATCGCATCCACAGATAGTTTCATCTGACGATTGGTATAAACTCGCCTGCGAATCTTTATGCTCATTTTATATATTGATTTATTGAAGTAGGCTTCTTAATAAATAGCTCTAGCAAGCTTGCAAATAAAGAAAATGGATCATTAGATAAAACAAACACTACAAATCAACAGATTTCTAAACCCAACATGTGCTCATATGCATGCTAAAACACATTTTTTGTATTTACTACTCAGTTCCTAGTTCAATTGATTTATTTAAATAGCCATATGGAATTCACATAATCTTATTCATCATTCGGCAAAGAGCTTTTCTCAAAATTTCTTCTTTAGTTAACATAAAATTTAGTTTTTGATTTTTGATGTTTATGTTATTGGATTAAATGAAAAAACCCTGACGATTTCTGTCAGGGTTTAATATGTTAAACATAACAGGTACTCGTCAATAGGTTATCCTATTGCTGTACCACTTATATAATTTATTTATAATCATTTGAATGCGAAGCTAAAATTATTTCATTTTATAGATGACATAGTGCCTGAAAATTTTCAAATTAAGTCGTCATCAGTAAATATGATGTCTCATTTTTAAGATTTTACAGTTAAATCCACCAGATGTTACCTTGTGAAGAACAAAAAAGTGTTTTAGTTCATCTATTGAAAGCTGATGATGCGGTTGCGGAAGAAGAGTATCAATTGATTTTATTTATTGCTGATGGACTTGGAATGGGTGAGGATAACGCAAAAGAACTCTTGAATTATCCAAAGCCAGTTCCAAATCTTAAGAATCTTCCACATGACAAGAGGTTCAATTATTTATCAAATAATATTCATATAATGAAAGCAGATGGAAAAATTTATACCGATGAAATTAAATTCTGTGAAAAAATCGCATTAAACCTCGTGTACAAATGGAGCGTAATAGCAGACTTGTCCACATTTAAAAATAAAGATCTAACAATTCATTCAAACAGAGAATTTCTTCGGTCTGTAGCCACATCAGTATCTTATTCTGCTAAATGAGAATAGAGAGTAGCTGTTTTCTTTTGCTGGCTAGCGCGATCTTAAGCATAGCTCAAAACATTCCCAGAACAACCACAATCTCCGCTTCTCAAGCTAATGAAAGCATTAAGATTGATGGACGCTTGGATGAGAAACTATGGTCCACCCTTGATGTTGGATCTGGGTTTTATCAGAATTTTCCTACAGACAACCAACCGGCTATTGACGATACAGAGTTTATGGTTACTTATGACGATAAGTTTATCATAATAGGTATTAAATGTTATGACGGTCTTGAAGGTGATCCCATTGCAACAACACTGCGAAGGGATTTCGAATGGGTCTCAAATGATAATGTATCTGTTTATATGGATCCTTACAATGACCTTACGAATGGTTTTGCTTTTCAGGTTACCCCAAATAATGTGCAACGGGAAGGGCTGGTGCTCCTGAATGGAAGTGTTCAAGACGATTGGGACAATAAGTGGTTTAGTAAAGTGTATCAAGGTGATGGTTTCTGGTCTGTAGAGATGGCCATCCCCTTTAAATCTATTAGATACAATAGTGTAAAAGAATGGAATATTCAGGTACTTCGAAACAATCAGAAAAGAAATGAACGAACCTCCTGGACGAGGGTACAACAAGGCTTTCGCATGAGTAATCTCACGTTTTCAGGTAAGATATTATGGGACGAAGCGCCTAAAAAATCTTCTTCTAATATTGTTTTTATTCCATATACTGTGGGAAGTATTGCTAGAAATATAGAGAATCGGAAACCTACCGACCGAGAAGTAGATGCAGGGTTTGATGCAAAAGTAGCCTTATCTAGTTCATTAAACCTAGACCTTACCTTTAATCCTGATTTCTCACAGGTGGAAGTGGATCGGCAAGTAACTAATTTGCAACGATTTGAAATTGACTTTCCTGAAAGAAGACAATTTTTTCTTGAAAACCAGGACTTATTTGGGCAGGCAGGATTTGTGACTACTCGCCCGTTTTTCTCAAGGAGAATTGGAATACAAGGATCGGGTAATACCCAACGAAACGTTCCGATTATTGCAGGGGCAAGAATGAGCGGTAAGATAGGAAGCAAATGGAGAGTTGGCCTCTTAAGCATGGCCACCGATGAACATAGGACTCGAGATGAAATCTCGCCTGCTCAAAACTACTCGGTTGCAGTAATAGAAAGGCAACTATTTAAACGCTCTAGACTTAGCGCTATGTTTGTTGGACGAAATAACCTGGGAACGGCCGCTCTCGATTCTTTTCGGGTGGAAAATGAGAGAGTTGTCAACCAATTTGGAGAAGAAGTGAAATTTGCTGATACGCTACTTACTCTTTCTAAGCACAATTATGTTTTTGGCCTTGATTACAACCTTGCGTCGGTAGACGGAAGATGGGAAGGGGATTTTTATTATCATAGATCTGACGATCCGGGAACACAAGATGGAAAGTACTCCACAGGCGGATTTCTACGTTATCAAGTCCCAAAATTTGGTTGGAGAGTTAATCTCGCTAAAACAGGTGAAAACCATAATGCTGAAATAGGCTTTATTCCACGTATTGGCATAACAGATTATGGCGTTGGCGTTGAGTGGAATTCATTTACAAATGGACCTATCCAACAACACGGTCCGGCATTGGATTTTGGTGGAGTAACAGACGACAATTGGAACCGTCTGGATAATGAAGCTCGCTTTGAATACAGGTTTTCATTCTTAAATACAGCATCCGCCGAAGTAACTGCAGGTTGGGATTTTGTCACTTTGACCAGAAATTTTGATCCTTCAGGTAATGATGGTATTAAATTGAAGAAAGGTGAGGACTTCAGCTGGTATCGATACCGATTTTCTTATCGATCGGACAGAAGACAAAATTTTATTTACCGAATAGATTTTAGTAATGGGGAGTTTTTTAATGGTACTCGTCTCAATATAAAAGGAGGCTTTACTTTTAGATTTCCGCCTCTTATCCAAGTGGAGCTAAATGGAGAATACAATCAGGTGAAACTACCAGATCCATACAGCGGTTCTGACTTATATCTTATAGGAACCAGATTCGATTTTACATTATCTAACAACTTATTTTTCACTTCCTTCGTTCAGTTTAATACACAGGCAGATAACTTAGGTCACAATTCCAGGTTTCAGTGGAGATTTAAACCGGTTTCCGATCTATTTATTGTTTATACTGACAACTACATTACTCCAGACTTTATGCCTAGAAATAGAAGTCTGGTTGTCAAGCTCAACTATTGGTTAAATCTTTAAACAGCTAAGTCTTTCGGGATTGAATAGGTTGTATTTTAGGATTCATGATCTTAAACCATAAAGGTGGTACAGTTGCTAATAGCATCATTTCTGGATATCCTGTTGGCATTTGTAGACTATTTTAAATACAGCGAAGGACTTGAAACCGAATGGGAACTATAACATATAGTTGCTTGCCACAGATGCAATCTTATTCTTTATGACTTCTTCAACTTCTGTAAGTTTATTCGAATTCGGCTTGAAAACTAACTCCAAGAGAGGTATAATCACAGCTAATTCAATCAGTAAAAGAAGCTGAACCAACTAGTTTTATAAAAACGAATGAAGGTGCGAATGGGTAGGATTAGTACATTCAAGTGTTTATTGCGGGATACAATTCTTTTCATTCTTTATTTACTCCTACTTCAAATAAATATCCTATTGAAACTCCGGCATTCCAAAGATTACTAATGTCAGGTATTCTTGTGGTCAAGTCCCCTGCATCTATAAAATTACTAATACTATAACCAAAGAAACCTTCCAAATGAATCATTCCAAACGAAAACTCTCGAAAAATACCACCGCTGGCTCGTACTCCATAGCCCATCTTATTATCCCTATCGGGTTCATAAGTATAAAAATCTTGCCCTCCGACCGAATTGCGATCACTTGAAGAATTTTCATCAAGGTTAGGTAGCTGATCCAGATTATAATGCACTAAGTATTCAAAATAAAATCCTGCAGTGATGAAATAGTTATTCCTATTTCCAAAGTATCCTATTGCTTCAACGGGAAATTCCAAATAACTCATGCTTGCTTCATATGACGGTTCATTATTAAGAAAATTTTGCCTCCATCCCTTCTGCATGTAATTGATAGAAAATTGAAGACCGGATTTAAGAAAAACATTCCTCCTTTCATGGAAATATTTTAGCATTAAACCTACGTGGAAACCATTATTAAATCCTATATCACTACTATAACTAAAAATCGTGTGGTCAATAAAAGCGGAACTCGTATGCCCGCCTGACTTTAATCCAATAAACGTATGCTGTGCTATGCCTGACTTTAGGATTAGAAGAGCATGGAAGAGCAATATAAATCTCATTTGGCTTCAAAATTACGTGGAGTCTTAAGACAAATGCGCAAAAATGATTCCTGATCAACAGAGTTCTCTATGTTATTGTATTCTTTTAATTAAATCCATAGCGCCCTTTGAAAACTCACCCTCTATTTCTACACGTAGTGGCTTCGCAGCTCAGGCCCAATCGTGTATTACTCTATGGTAGAAAATCCAAGTTTGATATAGGTAACCCACGGTTTAAAATATTGAAAGTGTTGATTTGAACCAAAAATTAAATAACTAACCGGTTAAAAGCCTGTAGATTTAGTTCCGCCTAAAGGCGGCTAAAGTTGTGTGCCTATATGAAACATGACCTTTCAAAATTTCTATTTCATTCTCTTTGCAAATCTCTCCAATGAGTTCCCTGCTACGCACGGCAAACGTTCTCACAAGAACTTTCTTACGATATTTCGTAATCCATACTAAATGATATTTTAGGTCAAATAGCGTATGTGAACCTTTTCGATCGCTTTGCTTAACCGGAATATCACAACTATTAAAATCTTCGTCTAAAGGCAACGAATTTTCTCCCATTCCCAGATGGTGACATTAAGATCTTAACAACTTTTACCATCTACGCTAGGAAAATCTACCCGATAAAACGTCTGGCGGGAATCCCTTCGTAGAATCCAAACTTTTTCTACAATAAAGGCGTATCATGATGGTTCAATACATATTGGAATACCTTGTGAAGGTTTAGATTTATGGAAAATAAAATGAACAAAAATGATGGAATCAAAACCCTTTAAATTCATATTACTAGTTACAATTGCTCTAAGTATCTGGTCTTGCAAGAAAAACAAAGCTGTTGCTGAGCTAAGCGATCCTGAAGAGAAGGTAGAACAGGAATTGGAAGATACACGAGAAGAAATACCTGAAAATAAGAGAATACCACTTGAAGCAGAAGCAAAATCAACCACAGAGCAGACGCTAAATAACTACTTCAATGCCATAGCCGGTGCCTCTTCTACTTCTTCCGCCAATAGCAGTATTGCTGAGGCCCTTACTTTATTCAATTCCCCGAATGCTCCATTATTGATCGTTTTTTATGAAGCAAACGGACAGGCTAGTTATGATGAGCCTACGACGATTGAAAAGTATTTGAATTATCTCAAGGATACCAAGAACAACAGTGCAAAAGTAGACGAAATCGTGACCGATGGCAAAGGTAAAATCAAAGAGATTGTATTAAAGAAGTAAATATTCAAAGAACGGAAAGATGAAAAAGTTAAAATATATTGTCATATCGGCTCTTATTTTTAATCTAACCAATGGATTCGCTCAAGATGATGTAGATCCAGCTCGTAAACAAGCTATTGATAGTCTTGCACTAGAAAAGGTCAGAGACCTAAGCAAATACATCAGTATTATAGGAAATAAGGACACGCAGTTTAGTGAAGCACAACGAGTAATAGATCGCGCAGAAGAGCTTTTTGCCCCTGACAGTGAAATGGGTGTATCTTCACTGAACCGAGAAGAGATTAACTACTATAAAGTGAGGGAGTACTTCAAGCGGTTGATGGCATTAAATTATGATAAAGTAGACATAAAATGGTATGACATTCATTATGTTAGTGATTTGGAAAGACAGCCAGATGGAAAATATGTAGGAGTAATCACGGTCTATCAAAGATTTGAAGGTATCATGGAAAACGGCCTTAGCTATAAGGATACAACCAAAAAAGATATTACCATTTACGTAGAAAGAAAAGAAACACAAATTGCAGGCAGACTCATCGAATTTTGGGATGTATTGCTTGGTGATATTCGGGTAACTGAGACTTCTGCATGAGGTTTTTGTTTGGATTAACCACATTGTTCTTCTTTCATTTCGTTTCCGGCCAGGGAATGCTTGCTGACAAAATGGAGGAGACGGAAAAAATGTTAGCTGCCTCTACAAAACAGGTTAATCAATTCTTTCGTCGGTTTAATGGAGAGGAAGACAAAAAAGGGAATAGACTTTATCAAAAAGATCGGAATTTTCAGTCCACCTCTCTTCGAAAAGATTATCTTCCTAATCTGTTTAATCAGTCAGCGGGATTTGAAGAGTCGTTGGTAAAGTCTTTTGTCAAGAGCGTAATAGATAAGAGAAATCCACTTTTTCTAGACAGGCACAAAAATGATTGGTTAGCAGAAGTAAATGCCAATTTCAAATATCAAGGCAAGTTGGTATCTGGTTTAATCTATCTCCGCCTGGAACAACAAGGAAAAGGCTACGCATGGATCATAGAAGATGTATCTTTCGATTTCCTTAAAAAACATATGAAAAAAGATTTGGATAACTATAGCTATTTCATTCATCCAATGAGCCATGAACTGGACTTTATGACTTTAAGAAAAGCCTTTGGAAAAGAGAAGAATGCGAATCAGTATACTAGTAAAGATTTCATTCCCGATTATTTGTCGTTGTTTCTCTATGAAATAGAAAAAGAAAATCTTGTTTTTGAGACGGTTAAAAACGTGAAATTCCATTTTTTTGTTTTTACTAATTGGTATTTTTCTCTTGCTAATTTCAATAGGCGCGGGTATAATTCCGGATGGCTAATAGATAATCTTGTGCAATTCGAAAACAGCAAACAAAAGGAACAAATGAAGGACTATATCTATGATAAAAACTAGAGTAGCAAAAGCAGCTTTTCTAGGCTTATTCGTTTGTGTCACTTCTCCAATACATTCTCAAGAGTTGGAAGATCCCCGCATGGATGAGGTGAGAAGTCTTACTAAATTTTTTGAGTATATGCTAAATATAGTTGGCTCTAGCAATGATACTCAAAGAGATAAAGATGTAATCATAAAAGAAAGCTTCCTAAAAGCATTTTCGAATAAGAATGTACAGGTTGAAGATGATCTCTTAGAGGAAAGAAAAGTCATTACCAATAAAGATATCCATGCCTATTTAAAAGACGTCGATTTCTTTTTTCAGGATATCAATTTCAAGTTTGATAGTATAGCAATCTCGTTGAAAGAAAAACCTGACGGAGAACCATTCTACTTAGTCAGTTTTGAGAGTACCATGGAAGGCACCTCTTTGGAAGGCACCTCTTTTAAAAAGATTCAGCAAAGATTTCTTGAAGTAAATGTCAATGAAACCACCGGTGATCTGAAAATTGTTAGTGTATACACCACAAAAATCAGCAGAGAAAAAGAGCTTAAAGATTGGTACAACTCTTTATCTTTTGGATGGATTAACGTGTTTTATCAATATGTAACCTACGATTCCATAACTAGCGAGGTACTTTTTGAGATTGCCGATATCGACAGTATCAACCTTTCTGATAATCAATTTCTTTCTAACCTCAGCCCCTTAACTGCGCTGAAAAATCTCCGCTATATAAATATTAGCAACACCCGAATATCAGACTTATCTCCTATCCGATATTCTACGTTTATCCAAACTGTGATTGCCAATAACACACCTATCAAAGACCTTACCCCACTTAAATACTTCGATGCTATTACTCACCTTGAATTAAAAAATTCTCATGTTCAAGAAATCGGGATGTTGAAAGATTTGACCAAACTGGAAGTATTGAACTTATCAGAAACTTCTGTCATAGATTTTTCTCCATTAAAGCCCTTCGGCCAATTAAAGTCCATCGACTTATCTGGAACAGCATTTACACAATTAATTTTTCTTTCGAACGCTAAAAACCTCAGATCAATAAACATTGCGCGTACAAATGTTATCGATTTAAGGCCTATTTCTCAATTAAAAAAATTAAAAGAGTTAAATGTCTCAGAAACTAACTTGCTAAATCTAGAGGGATTGGAAGATCATCCCTTTCTTAATACCATCAATATTAACCAAACGTTGGTCAATTCACTAAAACCAATTGAGAATATAAAAACCCTTGAAAAAGTGGCAGCAGACTTTACTTACATTCTACCAGATTCTGCTAACAATTTTATGGATAGGCATATTGGAGTGATTGTAATTGTAAACAGTGAAGAACTGGAAAATTGGTGGGATAATCTATCGGCAAAATGGAAATCTAGATTTGCGCTTTTCTTTCACGGAGATTCTCCCAGAAAGGAAGACTTGATCAGAATATCTAACATAGATAGTTTAGATATCTCTGATATGAAAACAAATGATCTTCTACCTCTCCAGCGATTAAAAAAACTCCGATATCTTAATGTAAGTAATTGTTCGTTCGATTCTTTTTATTTCACGAAAGACATATCAGCTCTCGAAAGCCTAATAGCTGAAAACAGCACGGTGAAATCAGCAAAGGGGTTAGAAAGTAATTTGCGATTATCTTATATCAACCTAAAGAACAGTCATATTGAAGATATTTCTTCACTGTATTCTTTGGATAAACTCTCCTATGTCAATCTGGATATAACATCTATTCCAAAAGAAAAAATTAAAAAACTAATCCTATCGAATCCGGATGCGGTAGTCATTTGGCAATCAAAAAATTTAAACCGTTGGTGGAATGGTCTCGATAAAAGTTGGAAAGTAGCTTTGCAACTTAAGAACCCGACTAGCATGGAGCTACATCAACTCACTCAAAGTAGCTCATTAGAAATTAAAAATGTTGGGATCAGCTCGCTATCTTCTTTATCTGCATTTATTCATCTTCAAGAGCTAACATTGGATCAGGTCGCTATTCTTAATTTCAATGGACTGAACGTTCATACCAGTTTGAAAAAACTTACTTGTATAAATGGCCCTCTACAATCTGTTGAAGGATTGAATGGATTAACCCAACTTCAAGAACTGGATATTTCAAATACTGCAGTAGATAATTTCGAGGGACTACTTACCACTTCTTTAATAAGGAAGCTGAATTGCTCTGGTACAAACATTAAAAGATTAAAAGGAATTGAAAAAATCAAAACTATTGAATTAATTGATATCAGTAACACTAAAATTTTTAAGCTAGATCGCCTGGAAGGAATGCAAAATTTGAAAGAATTGATTTGTTACAACACACGCTTGCGGGAATTTGAAGTAGAAAAGTTCCAGGATATGTTTCCTAAATGTGAAGTAGTATTTTATTAAGTTCAATCCTTATCTCCCCAAAAACCAAACAACCAGTTTCCGGGTGCACCTTCATCCTCTGACTTAAAGAATTCATCTACAGCTCTTTTAAGTTCTTTCTTTGTGATATACTCATCTCCATCCCTATCCAACTTCACAAAAGCTTTTGCAGAATACTTGATTGGAATATGATAACACATAAACATATCAGCATATTCGTCCACAGAAATCACTCCATCTTCATTAATATCAAATGCATCAAATAAACTACTAACCATCTTCACTACAAATTTCTCATAGAGGTCTTCTCCTTTTGGGCTGAGCATCTTGCCGTAAAATTTAATAAATTCCTTCTCATTCGCCTTCGTATTTCTATTTTCAAAATAATTCTTAAAAACCTGCCAACTTGCAAGGTTATTATCAATCACTTTTTTATACTCCGGAGTGCCTGGCTTATAATTCCAAAGCAAACAAAGTGATTCTCCAATCTCTTTAAAATCGTGTTCTTCTAATATCCCATTCTTATCCTGATCAAGTACTGCTTTGAAATAATGAGAAATTTTTTCTTTTTGAAATTCGGAGAGCATAAGAATAGATTTTTAAATAAGTTAGTACAAAACAATCAATTGCACGATGAATTCAAAAGCTTAAAGGGATCTTTTTATTAGAATTAAAGAAAACACTAAGCGGACGTTTTTATTAAATTTATCAAAGTCTAAAGAATTGATTAATGAAGATATACTTGTATTATTTGACTTTTAGGCTAAGAGGGACATGCAGGGCGAATGCATGTCAAATTCAACCTTAAAAACTACCAGTTATTGCCCCTACATCGCATCAGCGAGTTTTTTCAAGACCATTTTCATTGCGCTATTTCGGTGGGTAGCCTGTTCAATTTTGAGAAGCAAGCCCAAAAAGATCTTTCGACTGGGTCAAAGCCAACTTGCAGGCTGAGGAAGTGCTCCCATAGTGATGAGAGAGGCCTTCGAGTAGCAGGGAAACTGCATGGGATCATGTAGCCAGCAATGAGCGATTTACCGCCTATCATCTGGATCGTAAACCGAGGCAAAGCAGCGATAGAGCACACCGGGATCCTTCCTGATTATGAAAGCACGGTGGTTCATGATCGATTTGCTTCTTATTTTAGCTATGCCTAAGGCCATGGGTTATGTAACACATATCCTGCGAGAACTGATTTATATCAAGGAAAAGGATCTGGTGAGCTGGGCACAAACAATGATCTACTTGTTGCTCGGCGCCTAAGCACAAAGTAGATCAAGGCCAGCTCCTAGCCAAAAGCTACATCACCCGAACCCAAAACACGTTCAAGCAAATGGTTCGGTCAGCATTGGCTGGGTTAAAAGAAGAAGCAAAAGGAGAAAAGGGTAAACCTAAAAAAGTGAAGCTCACAACTTTTTATTGGCCCTAAACAACTATCATCGGGAAGTGCTGCTTTCCTCACCAACCCTGTAGTCCTCTTTGACAACAATCAGGCTGGGATTTGCGAATGATTGAAACACGGCAGAAGGTCTCCAGTTGCTTTAGAAGCCCTCAAGCGGGTGAGGCTTTTGCCACCATTAGAGGTTTGGTGTCTACCCTGAAAAAACAGCGCACTAATCTCCAAGGTATTATTTCAATCTGCAGAGTATCTCTTGGAGCAGCTTAGGTGCATCCTGGGTTTATTTGCTTTTATATTTTCTCCTAAATAGCCCTAAGATTTTCCTGCTGTATTCATTCGATAAAGAATCTACTCGCTGAAGTTGTTCTATTTGCTTTATGTGGATTACTCTTAAAGTTGAGTCATATGTTTTGTTGATTTTCAATACACTTTCTTTAACCAACACCCTTAAGTCTTTAATACCATTATACTCAGGCAATAGCAGGGATACTTGATCGAAATCGTCATTACGTTTTTTCTCTGCAGCCCGGATTTTTGCCATATATTGTAAATTGATCTTATCTTTTTCATCCTTCCAATTTCTTTCTATGATTTTTTTAGCGCTTGAGCACCCGATAATGATAAATATGAATGGAGCCAATATTGATCTCATCTCCATTTATTTCATAGTACGAATTGAGTCCAATGCGGTGTAAATTTTTAATAGAAGAATAGAATCACGTTCCATAGTGCTTGATTCTTGTTTTAAGGTTCTTTTTATATCCAACATGAAAGAATCCTGTTCTCTTTTTAAGTATTGAATTGCAATCAACATCTTTTTGATAACATCCCCTGTGGGAGTAATGGAATCTTGCACAGTAGCATGTAATTCATCCAGTGTTCTTTGGAGTTCCGATCGTTCTTTTTTTAATGCGAATACTTCTTGCCTCAATTTTGCAATTTCCTTATTCGTATCTTGTGAATATCCTATCTCACTCATTTGCAAAAGAATTAGTGGTAGAATAAACCTTGCTATTTTATTTATATTCTTTTTCAAAATGAATGTATACTAATCTGAAGAATATGCATTTTCTGATTCTTTTATCCCTCACACTTAAAGCGAATCTACTTTAAGAGATTCACTATCAAATACAAATCTTAATCAAAAGTTTGTTAATAAAGAAACTCGCAAGATAAGATCTTTTCAATTGTTAGTAGACAACCAAATAGGAGGAAAACAAACATGAGATAAGCATAGAGATTCAAAAGCGAGTCTATAATGATCAATAAATGAATTGGTTCGTTAACACGGTTTATTGCGAATTCCATTTGTGAGAGGGACATAAACTTAGAATCCTCAGCTACCACCTGAATATGAATAAGTTTATAGGGATTTTTATGCGTACAACTAAAAATATGTTATTGAAGTAGGCACTTAATAAATATTTAATTTTTGATGGCGGTATTGGTTGGTTAAATCACTGTTTTCCAGTAACTGAAAGTAATATTTAACGAACAAAATTATGGAGAAAAAATACCAAAGCCTTACCCTCTTCCAGTTCCAGCAACAATTTCCTGATGACCAGGCTTGCTATGACCACCTTGCTCAACTCAAATGGCCCGATGGGTTCATTTGTGAAAAATGTCAACATACCCACTATTGCCAGGGAAAGCTGGGGCGGGCGGAGGGTCACGATCTTGTTCTGAAGGGCGCGCAACGGTCTGCTAGTTCCCCGTTTTTCCGTGGGCCGGACATGCATCTGATGCGCAAATGCCCC
>JBCDKO010000011.1:0-43288 GCA_038746525.1 Bacteroidota bacterium | reverse complement strand
GACAGGTGGTAGGGGAAATCCCCGAAGCAAGGTATTCCTGGTTGGCAGGAGTCCATTTCGAAGAAAAAGACAGGGAATGGAGCAATAATGCAGGTATTCTCTTCATGTAAGGTTGATTTCAACCGCAAGCATACAAGAAAAACTCTCCCTGGTCAAGAAGGGTAACAGGTATTTTTAGGGTGTTAATTGGCCTAAACACCCATCATAAATAACCGGATGAGGCCTTATTTCCTTTCCTAAACCAAGAGAAATATTCGTTCCTTTCAGGGGGTATTTTTGATTCGGAGCTATTTTTCGTACTTAACTTCCTTCAACGAGGGGTGAATCTAGTGCCCTTAATTATTTCTTCATGGTACGATAACTTTATAATGTATTCATCCTATTAGTACTGCTATTTATCTTTTCATTTGTTCTGAGGATGAGCATTCGGCGACCAGAAATGCTCGCTCTGTAATCGGCAATATTCACCTAACCTGGCTCACGTTTGTAACGCGTGCTAATCCGATAAACTTGTTTTCTAAAAAACCTCTTTTTCCTGCCTACCTCCAAATAGCCAAGAGCAACTTATGATTCGTTTAAGAGCTTCTTGATTTATTGAATCTGATCTCCACTTGGCTCTTTACTCTACAATTACCTCTTCCATCAATCCGAAAGACAAGGTCATACCTGCTCCTCCGAGACCATTGATAATCTTAACACCCTGTTCAGGTTCATGGACAAACTCTGTGCTGCCATCGGTCATCTTCGGATAAATGCCATTCCAACTTGCTCCAATACGCCAATCTTTAAATTGAGCGAAGGTCTTCATGTAATCCAAAATCATCTCATTCACTTCATGACGATCAAATGGGTCAAGATCCAACCCGTATTCATGAGAGTCACCTATGGTAAGTTCTCCGGATCCATTTTGTGAAACCATCACATTGAGTCCCCAGTCCAGGTACTCAGGATAATTTTTTAAGTAATAATCATACATTGCCTGATAGGAGGAAAGCGCTTTAAAAGCTGAATAGTGAACCAGGGTCAAGCCGCCACATAGTGCCTGCCCAATACGCCAATTTCCAGGTTGGGAAATAATCCGCATCATTTGAAGCTTACATTTGGTAATAGGTATGCTTTGGTAAACCTCAGGATATAACAGTTCAAAATCTGCGCCGGAGCAAACAAAAAGTTGGTCCACGAAATAGGTATCTTGGGCGGTAGTCACGCTCGGATAATTAATAGATGTTACCGCCTCCCCCCAATGAAAAGCGATATTATGTATGGATGAAAGCATTTCAGGAATTTTGGCAATCGCTTCCCCTGGGTCCACGATGATCTCATCTTTACTCCACAATGCGCCAAGAAGTCCTTCTCTGACTACAGCAGGACTAGTGATCTCCGCAGCCGATTGGACACTACAACCTGGTCTATGGGCAACAAACTCTTCAATCACGGCCAGCTCCTCTTCACGATAGGCCATATGCAAACTCCCGGCTTCTTCATACCAGCCTCCGGCCATATCCATTACTTCTTTCCAAATAGCTCTTGAAGAAAGGGCACGTTCATATAGCTGCCCATTGGGCTGACCTATCGGCCATATCATACCAAAATTCCTGATGGATGCACCGACCGCTTTAGGTGTACGTTCAAACACTTGTACTTCATATCCAAGCAAGGAAAGCTTCCTTGCCGCCGCAAGACCTACAATGCCTGCTCCGATAACAATAGCTTTCTTTTTCATTCAATAATGTCGTTTGTTTTCATTGCACACATGGAATTGCCATAAACTTATTCATCCTAGGTTGGTATGCCAATCTGCACACGAAATTATATCCACTTAAGAGCTTGGATTCCAACATTCAAAAAAACATTCTTTTAAAAAATTCTCCTCCACCCCTTTATAAAGGGGAATATTAGCGTTCTTTTCAATGTGGAATTTAACACGGAGACGCACTGGTAGGCTAAGGATGTTAGGTCTATGCTCATTTCATGACCTATTGTAAGCGTAGTTTACCATAATCTATGGCCTGTTTCTTTTGCTTGAGCTGAAAGCGAATTAATACAAAAACCGATAGCACCGCCCCGATTACTGCTACCAAATAAGAACACCTGAGTAGGTAGTGAAGCCAATTGATGTCTGGTGAAAATAGATTTTTGTGGAGTAGCACAAGAACACTTCCAAAGTAACCAAAGGCATCTGCGATGTATATCAAAAAGCCAATATTGCTTCCTGAAAGATGGTAGGTGGGTATAATCCGTTCAAATATGAAGCAATTAAATGGAATGTAGGCAAGATAGGTAGCTGTCATCATGCTGATCACCCAGACAACTGAAGATATGATCCCCGTCTCGTAGAGCAATGAACAGATTCCTAATGAAGTAAAACCTAGAAAAATCATCCATTCAATGGAAAAAAGGGCTTTCCAATTATCTTTAATTAAATAAAGAAGAGACATAAGTAAGATAATAATGGCGGAGCTAGGTAAGGAGCTGGTGATATAAATGGATGGGACATTCTGAAAACCTAACTCATTCCAAACGTCCGAGGCATAGTTACTTCTTACGTCTCTAAAGACCGTCAAGAGTATATAGCTCACTACCAGCAAAAGCATGGTAGGCCAGATAATCTTCAGACTCTTGTTCCGGGAAGATGCGGTCATCGGAACTCGCTTGAGCCGATGCTTGATATCACTTTCTGAAGGTTCTGGTGCTCTGTTGAGAAAGTAAACGGAAATCAGCAAGGGAAGAGCAAAGAGCAACCCGGTGATATACGGCATATCAAACTCAGACACATTGAAACTTACCAGTAACCATTGTGCAACGGATTTGGAAATATTAGATGCCATAATGAAAGAAATGGAAAGCATGACTCCCAGCAACTCGGTGGTTGATCTACCTTCCAGGTAACTAAATACAATACCCCAAATCATCCCTAGCGGTAGTCCATTTAGGAAAAGACACCAAAAGTTGTGCGGGGCCGGAATCCATGAAAACAAGATCAGTGCTAGTTCAGAGATTCCAATTAAGGTTAAAATCAGCTTGATTCTAGCCCCTTTTTTCAACTCTGAAATAAATTTTATCCCAATAAACTTACTGATCATATAACCGATAGACTGAGTGATAATCAGCAAGCTCTTAAAATCCAGCCCCAAATAATAAATGCCTTCAAATACCCCAACAGAAAAAGATTTTCGGAATGCATACATGCAGCTGTAGGTGGCAAAAGCTGCCAACCCGATCCATAACACGGTGAAGTCTACCTTTCGATTATCGGAATTGCCAACCATTTATATCAGCTCTTTAAGCTCAGCTAATTGATCAATCGCATGTGTAGCTCCAATATTGAGAAGCGCTTCCTTATCATACTTGGAAGAAGTGATGCCAACGATTACCGAACATCCAGCATTGTGTCCTTCTTGAATATCTACCAGTGTATCCCCAACTTTTGCCATGCTAGCGGGCAAAAGTTGAAATTCATTTGCAATCTCATTAATCATATTGGGTTCAGGCCTCCCTTTTTCCACCTCGTCAGATGTAATTATGGTGTCAATAAGCATGTGCTTTTTCCATTGCATCCTTTCCATCAGGATATCTGCCGTACTTCTGGAATAACCTGTATTTAGGGCTACCATGATGTCTTTGGATTTAAGCCATTGGAATAGATCGGTTGCCCCTTCCATCTCGGTGATGGATGGATCGCCTAGGTAACGTTCTTCTAAGCCCTCTATAAAGCAATGGAAAATTTTATCTAGCAGTTTTTTGCTGTGTCGATCCGGATAATTCTCCATAATTAATTTTGTGATACCTTCTTTCTTACTCATTCCACCCACTTCCATGATCACTTTTTGTAATGGGAAATCAAACCCAAACAACTGCAAAGCATTTCTCACCGATTGATAAACAATGTCTCCCTCATTGATTGTGGTTCCCGCAATATCAAACACTACTGCTTTGATGTTTTTCTCGTTAACTTTTTCTTTCATTTTCTACTGATTATCTCAAAACCATGCTTCAAAACCTTTAAAACATCATCAATCTCATTTTTTTCGATGACGAGTGCGGGCTTTAAGCTTAAAATATTTCCTTGGATTAGTTTTAAGGAGATCCCCTCCTGAAATGCATATTGGACGAGGGATTGGGCTTGAGCATATGCCCGCGCTTTGGTGTTCCGGTCTTCCACCAGATCAACCGCAAGATTAAGCCCCAACCCTTGAATATTTCCGATAAAATCAAACGCCTGCTGCAGTTCCTCAAGACCGGACTTAAAGTACATGCCAAGTTCTTCTGTTTTTTTTACCAAATCATGGGCGATGATATAATCAATGACCGCCTGAGAGACAGAAGCGCAAAAAGGGCTCTTTTCATGGGTGAAATGTCCTATTGACCGATCAGGCATAGTATTTAAATCATCCCGACCTATGATCCCTGCAAATGGGACCACTCCTCCTCCAAATCCTTTTCCGTACACCAAGATGTCAGGTGTGACAAAATGTTCACAGGCAAACATTTTTCCAGTCCGCCCAAAAGCCGTGTAGATCTCATCGAAGATCATCAAAATACCGTGCTGTTTGCACAGTGTCTGCACTTGCTCCCAATAGTTTTTTGTTGGGACCGACGAGGTATAAAAGATGGGTTCTGAGATGAAAGCAGCGATGTCTTCGTTATTTTCGACGAGAGTTTTGAACAGGGTAAAGTAATGATCATACACTTTTTCCTCGTCATCAAATCCCCACGGATTGCGGTAAAAGTCAGGCATTTCCAGATGTATGGCCCCAGGCATCAAAGGGCCTAATCCTTCGTGAAAATGGGGGTCTGCGCCAATCGTTACTGCCTGAAAACCCGATCCGTGAAATGCTCCTTCGAAGGATAGCGTCTTCCAGGTATTCGTATGCCGCTTTGCCAGCATAATCGCCATTTCTATGGCTTCTGACCCACCAGGGCAAAATAATACTTTGTCTAAACCTACTGGTGTAATCTGCTTCAGCTTTTCAGCTAATTGCACTGCGGGTTCATTAGTAAATCGGCGCGGGGCAAACGTCAAACCTGTTTCAATGCTGTTTGCGATTGCTTTAAGTACGAAAGGATTGTTGTAGCCTACCGTATGCACACCATTCCCATGTAGATCCAGATATTTTCTGCCCTCGCCATCGTAGATATACGCACCTTCAACCTTTGATATCGTATTAGCAACAGGAGTGGATAGTTGTTGATGAAAGAAGAGGTCTGAATCCCTTGCTATAAGGTTTTGCTGAGATTGATCCAAGGTGGCCGCCAAGCTTGCCGACGATTCTCCTTGATTTACTGTGTTAATCATTATTTCAGGTTCTTTCATCAATTCTTGGCTGGTCTATACCACTTATTGGGCTTTACTTAATTTAAAAATATCCTTCATCCTCCCCTCGCTATCGTACATTCTAAGCTCGAGTTGATCCTGGAATACTTCCACGATTAGGTAGTGATGCCCCCTAAATGTTTTGGCGCTAAACCAAGAACGTGTTGGGGCAAAATCTTCCAGATTGCCGCCTGCTCCACCAGCCTGTATGTACATCACCCCATTTTCGGTGGATATTTTTTCATCCCGAATTCGATGGGTGCGCTGATAGGTATGAAGGTGACCGAAGAAAACCACATCTACCTGGTATTTTTCATAGAGAGGGACTATCTCCTTAATTTTCGGATCTCCTAAGGTTCCTGCTTCTTTCCAGGTATCGCCATAATCATTCTCATCCGAGGAATAGGGTGCATGGTGGTGAGCAACAAATTTCCACTCTGCTGTGGATTTGCTGAGTTTTTCTTCTAACCATTCGTATTGTTCGCCATTTTGGGAAAATCCCTCTTTTCGATTGCTGTCCATCATGAAAAAATCCACGTTCCCGTAACTAAACTTGTAATAGCCCTTCCCTTCCTCGGGAAGGATATGGTATTTATTGAACCAATACAGATCACCTTCTCCATTGCCTGCCACCGGAAAAATGGGAATGCGAGAGGTAAGTTGATTCATGCCATAGAAATATTCGTAGTTCCACTGAAACTTATGATCTTTTTTGCCCCCATCTGTGAGATCTCCGAGGTTGAGCAGAAAATCAGGTCTCTCATCCCAAAGCAACTTGGAAACTCGGTCATTCACGTGAGGTCTTGCTTCGGTATCACCAATGACGGAAAACGAGAAACTTGCCGGATGCTCCTCCGCCGTTTTAAAGGTTAATATTCCGCTACTAATTTCTTTCCCACTTGCTGCTTTGGATTTTATTTCATAAAAATAAGGCTGTCCAGGCTGCAGTTCAATTAGGGTATATTTTGAGATCAATTCTCCTTCTAATCTCCTGATTTCTGTATCAGGGGTTGTCTTGCTGACTTCCCTTGTTTGTCGGGCTCCACCTGCTTCCCAATATTCTATCCAATGTGTGGCGGGCTCGCTTGTTTCCCATACTATACCAATACTGCTTGGAGTCACCATTTGGAGGTACGGCCCTGCCGTATAATGAAAAAGGTCAGGATACAGTTTTCCTTGTTCCACCAAGCTCTGATACTCCTCCAGATGAGCTTTTACTTCCTGGGCGTTGATTGCACGATCGTGTATCCTGAGGCTTTTGAGGAGGTCTCCCATTTGCATGTAGGGTTCGTTGGTAAGGTAGGCTGCCGTTTCCAGCATCATTTGGTCCGGATCATATTCAACTAACTCGCCGACTTCCATTTCATTGACCATTTCGCCATTCAAAAATAGCTTCATCGACGAGCCGTTGAAGGTTCCCACCAGGTAAATCCAGTAATTCTTCCACCCTCTGTCTTTTATGGTATGGCTAATCATGGAGGAAAAAGAAGATCCTTTATGCTTCAGTGAAAAGACCATTTCCTTGCCATAAAGGCCAATTAACCATGCCGGATCAATCGTCTCGAACTTGTTTCTATAAGCCGTAAAACAACCTACTTCCTGATTTACGTGGTAGAGTAGCCACATTTCCACCGTAAATTGCTCGGAGGGGATTTTGTCTGATGGCGCAAAGTCAGTTAGCCTTTCAGTAGGGTCCTGACCGAAAAAAACAAAAGGATAAGTTTTTGAAGTGATAGGATTGATGGGTGAACTAGGAGCAAAAACTCTGGGACCGATTTGATTTTTGGCATTCCTATCTAGCGTGTAATCAGGCCAAAACCACCACTCTAAAGAGGTGGAATTTACTTGCGCTATTGAAGAGGTAATCATACAACAAGTTGCAAAGGATAAGATGAATTTTATCATATCGTTCTTAGTTTGTCCCAAGGGCCTGTAATGGAAAAGGTCAGACCTTCTTCTTGTATATTCACAAACAAGCTCTTCCCGGAAGGAGAGAAGCATACCCCTGCCAATTCAGATTTTGACCCTATGTTTCTAGCGATATTGTAAATCTCGCCGTCAGGTTTAATTCCACGCATATATGCATCCGGGGTATCTTCTACAATAATCACATCTCCCCAAGGTGATACGGTTAGGTTATCACAATATTTCAATATCTCTGTGTCATTGGGCTCGGCAAACAAGGTAAGCTTCCCTGGGTTGGACGATTCCCCTGGTTGACCTTCGAGTGGACTGGGTTGATACTTGAACGCCTGGCCTGTTTTGTTTTTACCTCCGCTTGTGCATGCGAAATAGACTTCATCATTTCCATACCACATACCTTCACCTCGTGCAAACATGGCTGCTCCCTGGGCAAAACCCCGGATCCTTAGGTTATCTTCTTCGGAGTCAGTATCACTTAATGTAATCCACTCCACTTCCAGACTTTCACCAACTTCAATTAGCTTCTTATCCCAATTTCTTGTATCAAATGACGGCGATACTTTGATAGCTAACGCTTGTAAGATCCCGCCCTCATGAAGCTTTCCTGGTACATTTGGAATATATCGATAAATCAAGCTATCATGCCGATCCTCCGTTTGGTAAACAATGCCCGTTTTCGGTGCAACTGCCACGGCTTCATGATTGAACCTTCCCATTTCCCTGATGGGGGCAGGATTAATAAGTCCCTTTCCGTTTGCAGGAATTTCAAAGTTGTATCCATGAAAGGTTTCACATGCATCTCCTTTTGGAGCTACATCTTCTTCACAGGTGATCCAAGTACCCCATGGGGTGGGACCACCCGCGCAGTTCCGATTGGTGCCAATCAAACTGAGAAATTGCTTTTCTACTTTCTGAGCTTCTTCATCAAAAATCATCGTTGTGGTACCTCCTAATCCGGGAGTTTTGCCATATCCAAAATCAAAAAACTGATCTGCAGATAACTTCTTCATCAGGGACCTATCTTTCCCAAAGGGTCCAAATTCAGCAGGCGACTGGCTGTTTTCATGGTTTCGGATAATTGCCACCTTTCCATCTACTTGAAATGCCGCCATTCCATCTGCCCTACTAGGAACGAAAAACCCATCATCCATTTTATCACCCCATTTCGAGATGATTTTTGCTTCAAACCCTTCTGGCAATTCCAGCCACTCATTGGCTTCCTGCATGGCTTTCTTTTGAGGCAGCTGACAACCTGAGAGATAAAAAGACAAGCCTGCGAAACCGGCAGAAACAGCTATGGATTGTTTAATAAATTCTCTTCTTGTTTTCATAGTTTACAAATATGATTAGACTGAGTGGCGTTGCACTGGGCATACGATCTATCCGCAAATACAATTTGAAAATCTTGGCTAGGACTCAGCTCTTTTAAATAGTAGTCCGTGCTGATCATGTGTGCCTCAGATTTGATGGCAGCTTCATATCGTTGGTAATCTCCTTTTCTGGCCTTTACTGTATTCGCATCCGATCGGGTTCGAACCATAAAACCCTTCTTTACGCTATTTCTAATGTCTGCCTCCATCGCTGGATTATTCATGATGAAAAAACCAGCGTGAGGATGTGATTCATCAACATTCACAAATATAGGTTTCGAGTAGTCGTTTTCTTTAAATACTCTTCTGTAACTCTTTCTCCAGCATCAAGCACCAGAAGTATTCGTCCACGAACATCATCCAATGCCGGCCATCCTTTTTCAATAATGGCCTGCCGAAGATTTTTGTGATCTTGTTTCACAAAACCTAGAGTGATCAAATAGTCCATATGAAAAACCTCAGATATTTCTTTATCCAGACTATCCAAGATCTGTGCATCGAATAAAATTACCTTTGTAAAACCAGGCTTCTCTATTCCGAAATTCTTCGGATTAATGGTAATGATAACAGGAATATGATCAGGGTGGGCTTGTGACCATTCTTGTACCTCACCCAGACAACCTTTAAATGTCAGGTAATGACTCCTAAAGTCGATATCTGGAATATGAAATACCTTAAGTCCAGAAATTTTCAATGACATAGTATCATAGGGCAAAGCGGTTATCCCGAGCGAATAAAGTATATCCATGCCCTTAGGAGTCTGGAATGCTCCATCATGAGGGTCGTATAGGACGTCTAATTCCAACCCTCTGATTCCAAAATCTAGCTGTTCAGTTAGAGTAAAGTGGGCGTAATCCAGTCCAATGGCGCTGGAGTCTTCCCGGATGAGTAAATCCATGAGTGGTTTTTCAATGGCCATTTTATAGCTATTGTGGCTTCCAATCACTTGTATGTGGTTTAACCTTACCTGATCATTTTTCTCAGATGCCTGACAGGCCATGAAGAGCACTAAAAAAACGGTTTTAGCCAAATGCTTCATTTTCACTTCTACGTATGTTTTAAGTTGAAATTAGGAATAGGCTTGCGTCCCCATATTTCATCCCAGTAGCCCAAGGCAAAGGCCTGTCCCCATTTTCGTTGAAAGCTTACTATTTCCAGTTTGTGCCAACCTGCTTCGAGCACTAGCTGAAAAATTTCCTGAAAGCCGCTTTGGTGCTCTACAACTTGCTGACCGTCCACTTTGACAGATAAATAAACAGGACTCAAGACATAAAAAGTATAGGTATCAGTCTGATCCACTTTGAAATACCCATCCATCGTAATTGCACTATAGTTGCCTTCTACCTGTACCTGCTCCAGGTTTAAAGCACTGGTTACGCCTGTGGAAGTCAAATTTTCATTAGTGAGGAAATTGTCTTTTCCCTTCGTCCAGTCGCCTGTGTAGACATTATAAGTAAAACCTGCTCTACCCTTCTTTAGATTAGTTGATGGCAGCGGGTCAACCCGTTGAAAAGACTTTGAAATAACCCTACTCGCTCTTCCATCTTCATTGAAGGCTCTGGCTTTTAAGAGCGTATTTTTCTCCAGTTGAATAGGGCCATCATAGTAATTCGACCTTCTGGTAGGTTCAGAACCGTCCAATGTGTAGTACAGCTTCAGGCCTTGAAGCCCACCTTCCAGTGACACATCCGTCTTTGATGAAAAAACATATTTGTCACTTTGAATGATAGGAGCCGGTGGCTGTATGATGGTAACTTCATCTCTATCTGTGTCTTTGTTGAGTTGAAAAGCGTCGAAAATCCTGCCTGTGTAATCAATAGCTTTGAAAAGCATCATTTGATCATAAATCGCAAATGTGCAGTAATGATGCCCTTCTTGTGTTTTTAAGGTGAACCAATTGCGAGTAGGTGCTAAGGTTTCGAGTCCACCACCGGCCCCACCGGAATTGATGTATACCGTGCCTTCTCTTTGGTTTATCCGGTTATTTCTTAGCGGCCAGGTCCGTTCATAAACATGCGTATGTCCAAAAAGTGAAAAATCCACTCCATAACGATCAAACAATTTCGGAAGATCGCGAACTTTAGTATGTCCCATCGTGGACTTAGCTCCTTTAAAAGTATTTCCATGATCATCTGACTCAGAAGAATAGGGAGGATGATGGTGAACGGCTATTTTCCAGGTAGCATCAGACATTGCAAGCTGTTGCTCCAACCAGTTGTATTGATCTGAACCTTCCGAAAGGTCACGATTGGAATCAATCATAAAAAATTCAGCATTACCATATTTAAAGGTGTAGCAATATTCAGGCTGTGGATTGGCCATGTATTGATAATAGTAATCTGCATCTCCTTCGTGATTGCCGAGTACAGAATAGACAGGGATACGAGACATGAGATCGTGACCCGGACCTAAAAATTCATGTACCCATTCGCGCTTGTTGTGCCCCCAATCTACCAGATCACCTGCAAGCACCACAAAGTTGGGTCTTTCCTTCCAAACAGCAGTTGCTACAGAATCCCAGGCCCACGGTGTTTTATTGTTTCGCTGGGCGTCGGCAACGAGTGCAAACGTGAAAGCTGAGCTATCATTGACCACAGATTTAAAGGTATAAACCTCACTCTCAATAACTTTTCCTGAAGCGGTTTTCGAAATTACTTGCCAAAAGTAGTTAGTCTCTGGCTTCAAGTCGTTTAACTCTACTTCATGCATCCATCGTGAACCTTCCAAAGAAGACTGCTGATTTAAAACGGGAGATTTTGCTCCTTCCACTGCCTTTCCGTACTTCACTAAAGAACTGGACTCCTCCCTGGTTTCCCAAAGTACTCGGATACTCGTTTTCGTTGAGTATTGGAGATATGGCTTAATCAAAAATGTGGTAGTGTCCGTCTGAGCGTTCGTCATAAGTTGATATCCAAGGAAAATAATGGTGATGATCGCTTTTGCCGTATGCTGTGGTTGGGCAATTAGGTTTGGACGCGTCATCTGAAATTTGGTTGGATGATTTTTTTTAAGAAATGGAATGTGTTTACTGGTATTCATCGGCGCTCCTTATGATCTTGTATAAAATCTTCTACATTGTCCAATTCAGGAGACTCCATTATGGCAGACCAGTCGAATTCTTCGTCAAATGGGTCAAGTAGCTTTTGAGGGTCTAGTACTCTCTTGTCTACCGCAAAGGCATTATAGGGAGTGAAATCGGGCTCACTGGTAAACATATCTGAGAGATCGGTAGCCCCGGCATCGTAATGATTAAGAAAAGGGATTCCCAAAATATTCCAGAATGTTTTGAAAATACTGCCAAAACTTGAGTGAACGTGACTCACAAAGTTTTTCTTGCTGTAAGGTGAAATCACCATCAACAAACTTCTATGTGCATCTATATGATCTACGCCATCTTGAGAATCGTCTTCGGTAACGAAAATGGCCATTTTCTTCCAGTAGGGCGTATGAGAAAGAAACTCAATCAATCTACCGAGGGCCAAGTCATTGTCAGCCATGTAGCTTTCCCTGAACGGATATCCTGCCCTTGGTCGGTCTTCAGCTCCATGATCGTTGGGCAAAATAATGGTCAAAACTGAAGGCAACGTATCCTTACCCACTCCCCATTTTTCGTTAAACTCGTCAATGAAAGTATCTACTCTAAATTGATCAGGAATTGCCATGTTATAGGTGGCGTATTGTTTAGAGGTATTATCAAAAAGGGGAGCAGGGAGGGGAAAGTTTACCAGGTATTTCACTCCAACATACTTCATGGTGGAGTCATTGATGGTTCCGGCCAGTTCAGCGCCAAACCCAAAATTAAAAAAGTCAATTCCATTGCGGTCAAAGTGATCCCAGATAGAACCATGTTGGTTGTAGTCCTCAGGATAAATGGCTCCGGAGGCACCGACCAATCCATAATTACCCGGTGCCTTGCTGTCCCTTCTCATTCCACGCTTACCTCCATAGGTTGCAGAAACATGCGTCTCAACCCACTCATTCGGATACGTATTGACTAACCAACGATGGCCGTCTGCTGAGTGATCGGCGTCAACGTAGAAGTTATCAGAAATGGAAAACCGATTGGCTAAGGCAAGATGATTGACCATGATGGTGGCATCGGACACGCTATCAGTGCCCAATTTGTTTTTGAAGGATTGATTAGCACCGTATCTTGCAATCGTTGGATCTCCTTTACCCCCTTTTACTTGACCGAAAACTTCATCATAGGTCCTGTTTTCCTTAGAAATGAATACAATGTGCTTGATAGGAGAATCTTTAGCAAGCGGAAAGGCCGGTATCGGATTTTCCGAGGGCTGTTCATCATATTTTTTGAAGGTGAAATTGTTGGCAATAACCTGAGATGATAACCCGGAAAGCTCCACATCGGGCGGAATATCCAAAACCGTAACGGATCCTTTCATGAGGGCTCCAATGTATGTTCCTTCAGGTCCTTTGACATAATCTTTGCCCCCATTAGGACCACTACCATAACCTTTTGCATTGGCAACAATTAATTTTTTCCCGTCCGGGGATACTGCCAGCTTTGACGGGAACCAACCCACCGGAAGGTGACCGATGACTTTTTTAGACGGAATGTCGATTACTCCAACGGCATTGATGCCCGATTCGGCTACGTAGAGACGTTTCTGATCGGGAGAAATAGCCAGCCCAAATGGAATAACGCCTTTAAAATAACCAAGCCTTTCATCTGGTTGCAGGTTGATATTCGTGATCACTGTATCTTTTTCAATATCCAAAACACTGATGCAATCATTGTTGCCATTGCTGATAAAGACGTATTTATCGGTAGCAACGAGGGAATTAGGGCTGGAGCCTCCCACAGCAGGGATGCCATCTATCTTTTCGCCCACTAGAAAACCGGTTTTAATTTTCGCAGTTACGACCGGTTGTGGATTCACCAGTGAAACCGTCCAAACGGAGAATGACTCAGGGACATTCACATCCCCCAAAGGAGCCACTTTGAGGGTATCAGAGTCTATTCCTTGCTTGGAAGTCTCCGAATTGTAGGCATACACCGGATAATCGGGCGCAGTGCCTTTTAGATCATCCGGATCCAGACTTTGAATGGAACTGTATTCGAAAGCACCCACATTAGCAACGTATAAGTTGCGTTCATCAGGAGAAAAGACCAGACCAAATGGATATCTTCCAACAGCAATTCTATGAACAACTTTTTTAGTTTTAGTATCGACTTTTAAGAGTGTGAAACCGATCTGGTCAACGGCATAGAGTGTTTTACCATCTCTGGTTAAACGTAGGTCGCCTATATATCCATGATCATTCGCATTGACTCCACAGGAAATTTCACCTACTTTTCTGCCGGTGCTCACTTCCATGATAAAAATCTTGTTGGACTGACCCCCACCAATGTATACGAGTGAATCATCAGGGGTGAATGCTACACCCATGAAAACCGCTTCTAGTAGACCTTCATCATTTTTAGCGCCTTCAGGCACTTGCTGGATATCAATTTCTGAACTTGTTACTTGGCGCAGGATAGAAATACTAAAGGGTATCGTCCCTGAATTTGAAGTGATCGCCGTCTGACCATCGTGAGAAAGCGCGAGGCCATAAGGGTGAGGGGCGATTTGGTGAGTAATACCCAAAGGTCTGATTATTCTTCCATTTGGAATGATGGTAGCTCCTTTGAAATCAATTTTGCAGTATTCATTCTTTGCAGGTGCGCTGATGAGCCATACATCTTCTTTGATTTCTGAGGGTCTATTACACGAAAGAACGAATAGGCAAAGGAGAATAAGTAAATAAATTGACCTGTTCATGGGATTCGTAGTTAGGCTCTGGCTATATTCAATCACCTAATGTGATAAGGATTAGGTTTTCTGTTTTTTGGAAGAGTAGACGTCTAAGATTTTAGTAAAGAGGAACTATCTTTTTGTATTGATAAAAAATAAGTCGTTTTCCCTGATAAAACAAAGAAATAAGGGGACACCTGTACAAGATGTCCCCCACAAATTTTATTAATTGGATTCCCACCAACCCGGAGTATTGATGTTGTCCGATCCTCCCAATGCCAGTACAGCAGCCGAATAATTGTCTGCATTAAGCGTTTGTTCACTATCCGGATAAAAGAATCTAACCGGAACTACATCATTATTCACATTGTCCTGACCGGGTACAATGAAAGAAGGGAAACCGGTTCTTCTAAAATCGAACCATCCTTCCATACCTACCAGGAAGCTGCCCAGCCATTTCTGCGTGATAATGAGCTCCAGTGTTCCATCATAGGCTACACCTGTTTGGGCAAGGTAAGCAGCGACATCCTGACCTGTATTCCAATACTCTAGCTCAGCAGTTACACCTGCGTTATAATACGTTTCCGCATCACCGCTAATCAATCCTCTTTGTGCTGCTTCGGCTAGAATGAATTGCACTTCCGAAAACTTCATAATCGGAGCTTCCACCGAATTAGGCGAATCGTAGAAGAAGCTCTGATTAAGTCGAGATACGTTAGATGCACCTCCATTGTAAGTGGATGCATTATTTTCACTCAGTCCATTTGGAAGACCTGCAAATAGTGTTGGATCATCATCAGGATTGTCTGTTGGTTGAAACCAAGCAGATATTCTATTGTCACCGTATTGCTTTAAAAATGCCTCGCTGGTAGTACTCATTCTGTGCTCATCAAAACCACCGATTCGGCCATTACTTATGGGCCATGAATCGACCTGACTCGTAGCAGGGTAAATGAGTACGGCATTGTCTGAATTACTCTCAAAAATATTTCCTGCATCTGCAATGGCTTGCATAGCGGAAGAAACATCAGATACATTTGAAGATCTCATCAGATACCTGAGTCTTAACGAGTTGGCCAGTTTTCTCCAGTTGGTAAGATCACCATCAAAAATGACGTCTCCTCCGAAAATTTGCTGACCTTGTGCAAGCAATTGATCTGCTCTTTCCAGATCTGCAATTATTCCCGTATAGATATTTTGTTGAGCATCATAAGTAGGTTGGAAATTATCTTCAGTCTGTCCATTTATCGCTTCAGAATAGGGTACATCACCCCAGCAATCAGTGAGCTGCGCATACATCCAGGACCTCAAAACCAAGGCAATTGCCTCATAGCTGGTATTTTCTGATCCTTCTGCTGTAGCAATTGAAATGATGTTTTCAGTAACAGCAATATTTTCATACATATCATCCCAAAACCCGGATTCGGTGCCCCAATTGTAACGATCAAAATCGGTAAAATTAATTTTGGCAGTCAATTGAGCTACGATATTTCCGTTGTCCCATGCCTGATCTACCACTGAATTCACCCCGTTGGAAATAGCTGTGGATAATAACAAGTTTGCTGTAACAGTTTCCGGCTCATTTGGATTTGTATTCGTATCCTCAAAATCATCCGTGCAACCTATTGCTACGGTAAGAAGTAAGATTGCTACTATTTTTATTGTTTTCATTTTTACCATGATTAAGCGCATTTGTGATTAGAATTTGACATTCAGGTTAAAGCCCATGCTTCTCGAAGAAGGCGTTGCCATGTCTTCCACACCTGGCACAATGGTTCCCTCATCAAATGAGATGGTCTCAGGGTCAAAATGTGGGTTTTCTGTCCATAACGCCAGGTTTCTTCCTACTGCAGATAGGGTTATGCTTTGAATAGGAAGATTGGTATATAATGATTTAGGAAATGTATACCCGATTTTTACCTCTCTCAACTTCAGATAGGACGCATCGTACATCCCTACTTCTTCATTGCCTCTATTGTATCTCCACCAGTAGTAATCTCTGCCGGAGAGCCTGACGTCATTTGGTCGAAAGGACCCATCTCCATTTTCGATAACGCCTTCAGAAATGATTCCTTCTTCCCTGCCCTCTGCTGTAAAGTCCATCATGCCGGAAGTACCCCCGATCAGCACGGTTCTGGACATCACCACGCCTCCATGCCTCCAATCAAATAATACACCCAAATTAATTCCTCTGTAGGAAAAGTTATTTTGAAAACCGACCATGAAATCGGGATTGTAATTTCCTAGATTTCTCAACTCAGGATCACGAATAGCAAAGCCATCTTCGTTGTGGATTACCTCACCATCAAATGGGCTATTAGGATCATCTACTTGCGCAAAGCCGGTCCCGTAAACATCACCCATTCTTTCCCCTACTCTCGCAATTACTTGTAGGTAATTTGATGAGATCGTGTATTCTTCAAGACCACCAGTGAGGCTTTTTACTTCTCCTCTGTTTCTCGTAAAGTTAACGGAAGTGTTCCAAGAGAAACCATTTCTGAGTCTAACCGGATTTGCATTTAGCATGATTTCAATGCCTTGGTTTTCTATCTCACCGGCATTAATTACTCGTGAGGTAAATCCTGAAGTGATGGCTACCGGCAAACTCAAGATTTGATTTTCAGTATTTGTTCTGTAATAGGTAAAATCCACTCCAAGTCTTCCGGAGAATAATCTTATATCTGTCCCAACCTCAAATGAGTTTGCACGTTCCGGTTTAAGCTCTGGGTTTTTGAGGTCTCTGGGTATTGTTACGCGCTGGCTTGATCCCCACGGCTCAGAAAATCCGAAGGTATTCACCAGTTGATAAGGATCAGTATCGTTTCCTACACTCGCCCATCCTGCTCGGACTTTTGCAAAAGAAATCACTGACGGCAACACAAACATGTCAGATAAAACTGCGCTCAAGGAAAAGGAAGGATAGAAGTATGACCAGTCTGAAGATGGAAGTGTACTGGACCAATCGTTCCTTCCGGTAATATCAAGGAATAGCATGTTCTTATATGCCACATTAGCGAATCCATACAAACTGTGGACCTCTTTCTCTTCATCAATAAACGTTTTAGTCAAAGGTTCCGCTGCATTTTCAAGTGAATAGATCCCAGGTACAGACAATGAATTTGCACTTACCCTTCGATAGTAATCGTCTACTTCTCTTATGTTACCGCCTATAGAGATAGAAGTATAGAAATCAGCATTGATCTCCTTATTGTAAGTGAGAAGGAAATCATGGTTAACTTCTTCAGCGTATAAGTAATCCTCTCTGTATTGCCCATTTGCAAATCTTTGTGTACTGAAAGCTCTTTTTCCTCTTCTCAACTCACTTGAGAAATCGGCTCCCGATCTCAACATAAGAGAAAGCTCGTCAGTAATATCGATATCCAATCTTAGGTTACCAAATACCCGATCCTTATCAAATTCATTGGTATTCTCATTCATGGTGAAGTACGGATTGTCATGCCAGTTGTAGTTGTAGTTAAACTGCTGAATTCCCTCTAACCCTGGTTGCCAGTAGTCTTCCAAGGTAGACATATCAATTTGCCTTCCGAACCAAACCCATAGGTACATGATGTTTTCTGTACCATAAGAGTTGTTTGGTCTGTTGTCGCTAAATCCATTCACATAATTTACCGATGCCGTTGCTTTGATGTTTTCATTTAGTTTATATGATCCATTCAAAGCAAATGTCCTCCTGTTGTAATCGGTGTTAGGAAGGATTCCTTCATTAGCAAGATTTGTATAAGAAACTCTGAAATGTCCATCGTCATTACTCCCGCTAAAGGCCACATTTGTGGTTATTGTGTGTCCGGTTTCAAAGAAATCCTCAATATTATTAGGGTTAGCTACCCAGGGTAGTGGAGTTGTGGTATCGGCGAATGAACCATCCTCATTTCTTGGCCTCAAAGCAAAATCTCCGGCTCTAAGCCCGGAAGATGTTGGGCTATTGTGCTGGGCAATCAGTCGTCCGTCCAGGGGTGGGCCCCAGCTTTCATCAATGTTATCATTTACACCTGCTCCGAATCCGTCAACAAACTCAAATTCTCCACCGGCTCCCTGACCGTATTCATTTTGGTACTCCGGAATTCTTAATGGTTCCTCCCAGGTCACTGATTGATTAAAAGAAACACCAATTCCTTTTTGACCCTGGCCAGATTTTGTAGTAATTAAGATTACCCCATTTGCCCCCCTGGATCCATAAAGTGCGGATGCACTTGGTCCTTTCAACACTGATATGGATGCAATATCATCAGGATTAATATCTTGGGCTCCATTTCCATAGTCGGTCTCAAGATTGCCTTCTGCTCTATTACTCACCGTTCTGTTAGTGGCGATCGGGACTCCATCCACCACAAACAAAGGAGAGTTATTACCAGGAATCAAAGAACCTTCCCCACGTATAGTTATTAGAGAAGTAGAACCTATTCCGCTATTACCACCTGTGACTTGCACACCTGCCATTCTTCCCGAAAGAGAGTTCAATACATTGGCTTCTTTGGCTTCTGCAAGCTCTTCTCCCTGCACCTCCTGCACGGCGTACCCAAGTGCTTTTGTTTTCCGCTCCACTCCCAAAGCCGTGACCACTATTTCATCTAGCTGCGTTATGTCCTGTTCTAGTGCAATGTCTATTAAGGTTTGATTTCCGATTGTAATTTCCTGAGATGCGAAACCAATACTTGACACAAGTATCGTTTTAACACCAGGAGGAATACTCAAGGTATATTTCCCATCAACATCTGTCATGGTTCCGATATTCAAGCGTGCATCCTTGACAACGACCGTAACTCCTATCAATGGTTCTCCATTTTGAATGTCGGTCACTGTACCTCTAATCACTTTATCCTGGGCGTTACCTAGCAAAAAAGCAAAGCAAAAGATGGCCAAAATCAACACCCTATAACGGTGAGGATCTTTGACATTAAAAAGTCGTAATTTCTTCATAGGGAAAATTTTTCTCATTAGATTAATTATTGGCAAATGTTTGATTTAACTATGAAGAAATAATGTTGGCTTTATTATCCTTAATTGAATTTTACAGGCCGTTTAAGAGCTTTCTTTACGCGAATGTTAATTGACAATATGAAACCTCAAAAAAACCTAAAATTCACTTCAATTCCATTGAATTAAAGAAACCTCTAACAAATGACTTCTAAACAAAAAGTTATTTTTAATCTTTTCCAAAAAAAGCGAAAGATTAAATCAGGTGATGATGCTTAAAATCGTAAGTCATTTATTTTCAGAGGATTACATTTATTCCTCATTCACCTTTAGACAGACTTATCCCTAGTTTCTAATCATTTTTTGGTTGATGCATACCATCTTTCGTATTTATAGATTCAGACAATATCAATAATCTTTTTAGGCTCATCGTGTAAATTTTTCCATTTGTGGTAACATGGATTCGTTCTTCTCTTCTCTACTTTCCATATTTCCAAGTATTGTATTCAATAAAGCGATCGCATCTATTATGTATGTACCTTTATTGAGCATGACACAATCAGCTTTTAATGAGGTGGTTGCATCCGTTATTTCAGCTCTGGAAGGAATCCCTTTTTTAGCAAGCGTTTCAAATACCTGAGTAGCCCATATGACCGGAACATGTGCAGCATCACAAATGCCGAGGATTTCTTTTTGAACCCATCCTATGTTATCCCACCCTGTCTCTACTGCCAAATCTCCCCTTGCTATCATAACTCCAATGTGCTTAGAGTGCATTGCAGTAAGAAGGATATCTACCAAATTATCGTATGCTTTTCTTGTTTCTATTTTAAAAATAACATCAATTTTATCAAGTGCTCCTAATAGAAACAGTTCCTTATAGAGTTCTAAAACATCCTCTCTGGAATTTACAAATGAAAAATTTATAGCATCAGCATATTTTACAACAAAAGAAAGATCCTTCTTATCTTTTTCTGTCAAACCACTTATTTGTAAATCTGATGTAGGAAAGTTTATTCCTTTTTCTGCTTTGAGGCGGGAACCTTGTTCCTTGGTCTTCTTAATTTTAACCTGAAAGTAATTTTGGGAAGATTCTAAGATTGTTCCTTCTATTTTTCCATCATCAAATAAAACCGTCTCTCCTGGTTTAATACGATTGAATACTTCAGGTGATTGACAGGATATTTTAGCTTGCCTTAAAACATTACCGTCTTCATCAAATTCGGTTGGTTGACCTAAACCAAACTTGGTCACTTTTAGTAAATCATTGGGCCTAAGAAGAATAGATTGCTCTATTGGAGGTATATCTCCTACTACAGCGCTTTCTACTTCTGCTCTATTGACTGAGATCAGAGCGCCGGTTTCAATGTAAGTTGTGTCGTAAACATTCACATCTACGACATCATCATTTACACCAACGACTTTAAGAGTACGCTCCTTACCTCTTGCATCCTTGAGTAGTAATTTATCGTTCACTCTCAATTTTTTCATCCACTCTGGGTCTACAGGAACTAAATGAGGCTCAGATTCTTCGGAAATTACATCTATAAATGAAATCATTACAGGCTGAATAATATTGCCTTTTTCGTCTCTTTCAGGTGAAATTTTTAACACTTTTGGCCCTGGTATAATATCACCTGTTCTGATTTTTGGCCCCGCCAGATCCATGGTGATCTTGACTTTTCTGCCTTGATGTTTGGATGCTGCCTTTAAGTTATTAATGATTTTTAACCAGACTTCAGGACTATCATGGGCACAATTGATTCGCGCACAGTTCATCCCATTTTTAACCATATTCAAAACCATTGGGTAATTAAATGCGGATTCCGTTGGTTGAGTAACCATTATCCTCACTCTCCTTCCTTTAGATCGATATCCCAATAATTCTTTGGCATAGGAATTCTGAAGCTTTTTCCCATTCTTAATAGATAATCCTGCTTTTTTTCGTCCCTTATATTTTTGGCCTAAAAGGCTATGCAGAATTAATTTATTACTTAAAAGACTAGCCAATACATGACCACTTGAGTTTGCCAAGCGAGACATTCCAAGATTTTTTAATTTTTTCTGCACTCCTCTTATGTCGTATTTTCTCAAGGCATTATAATGAATCAAATTCTTAGCGCTTCTTTTATAAATAGGGTCAATCTCTGCTAAACGTTGCTTAAAAGCTGATTCTTCTTTTTCAATGTTATCCTGTATTTGCTCAATTCGTTCGATCAGAGAGAGAATTGAACTTTTTTTAATTTTCATTTCGATCGAATTTTTTTTGAAAGTAAGTATTTCTTAATAAAAACTGATAAAATTTATGCTGTAAGATCCAATGTTACCATGTTTTAATGTATAGCTATTTTCTGCATCATAATCAACTTTCGCTATCACCTTGCTCTTACATATTATAAGGTGAACACATCAAATAAAGTAGGCATAAAAGAAGTATAAGTAAATTTTAATTTAAAGAATCAAGCACAGATCCGAAAATCCAATAGCCGTTACTACAATTGACAGCGTAAGTTCAACTTTCATTATTCATTATAAGCACTTACAAGCATCAGTATGAATTTGATTCTCTATTTTAATCTTCAGGGATATGGGATATGATCTGCCACAACCCTATCATTCTAATGATAGAGTATCTATCAGAAATTAAGGATGCCTTAAACACTCTATTCTAAGATTCATATTCCAAGCCTTTGTAAATTGAATAAAAGCTAAATAAATAAGAATCATTATTCAATCATCATCTTAAAATCGTGGAGTCAACTTTTAACTTGATGAATTAGAGGAGTGCCGGATGTATTTCTCTATCACTACCGTGGTGATGATAACCATATAAAATTGACCTATTAATCCGACAAGGATTGCCGCCTTTTGGGCAACGGGAACAACGGGAACTATTTCACCATAACCTATTGTCAAAAGGGTAATGTATGCATAATATATCATTGCATCAGTTCTTATCTCAAGCCTTTCACTATCTAATAAATTGCCTTGAAATGCACCAGGATGAAGAAGTTCTATAGACATAAACAAAAAAAAACCCAAAAGACCCAAAGAAATGTATCCACTGATCAAACCCATCACCACGTTTTTATTTACGAATCTTGCCCACCAAACCTGTCTAATCATGTTAAAGGTCACGACAGTGAAAAATAAAAAGTAAATAGATAATCTAAGTAAAACATCGTCTTGATGTGTTGTGGATAATATGCTATTACCGAACATGATGGCAGATACTAAAAAAAGGATAATGAAAAACCACATAAGTCTTTTATTGCTCGAGATGAGTAAAATCCCTGCGCCAATATTCAGCATAAACAAGAACGGCTGGATCCTGTCTTCAAAGACCTCCACGGGAAAAAAAAGAGACCCAAACAGAACAGAAATTTGGGTCATCAAGAAAATCTCAAATCTACTTTTGTATATTTCTTGCATCATAAATCTTACCTTTATGATGCTTCTGCCAAGCTATAACTAAAATCTTTATAGTTTAATTTATAAACTAAGCTATAGAATGCAGGAATAAAGAATAGCGTAATTATAGTTCCAAATAACAAGCCAATCATGATAACTACTGCTAAACCTTCCCACATAGGCCCGCCACCAATATAGAGTGGAATCATTCCTAAAACGGTAGTCGCTGTGGCTAAAACAATAGGACGGAATCTTTGCAAACAGGCAGTAACCACAGAATCTTTATCTGTTCTTTCATACTTGTTTTGTTCTATCTCAATTCTGTCTACCAAAACAATCGCATTATTTATGATTATCCCTGCTAATGAAATAACCCCCAAAAATGGCATAAAACCGAAATTCTGTCCAAAAATCAGAAGTCCGGCTGCTACTCCGGTTAAGGCTAAAGGAATGGTTAAAGCTACCATTGTCATCTTTCTGTATGAGTTGAATTGTAGCATAAGCAATAACAATATGACAAACCCGGCAAGTGGGAGATACTTAGCAACGGATCCCATATTTTCTGCTGAATCCTTTTGGTCACCACCAAACTCATACTGATAATAAGGTGGCCAACTTATTTTCTGCTCGTCAAGCCATGGTGTAATATCAGTTAAAATATCAGTCGCATTTCCTCCTTCCAGGAGTTCTGATTCGGCTGTGATTGTTCTATCTATATTAAATCGCTTAATTTTCGAATATTCCCAAACCGGACGAACACGGGCAACTTGCAATAAAGGAACACTCTGACCCGAACTCTGAACGTAAACATTGAGCGCTTCAACATCATCTAAGCTCAACTGTTGACTCTCTTCACTTCTCATATTTATTGGAATGGATTCATCTTCTTCTCTGTATCTGCCTGCTTCAACTCCGCTCAATACCGTCTCTAGGGATGTAGCTATATCACTATTTGACACTCCGGCCTGTCGCGCTCTTGTCTGATTAATCTCAATCTCAAATTTTTTGGTTTTAGGTCCCCAATCATCTTTCACATTTTTGGTCGTAGGATAGCTAAGTAACTTAAGTTTAATAGACTCGGATATTTTTGCTAATTCATCCGGATCATCTCCAGATACCCTGATTTCTATTGGCGTACTGCCGGGCCCAACGGCCAATGCACCAACTTTGATGTCTGCATCGGGGAAATTAACAAAACAGTAGTTATCCAATTTGTTGATCACTTCCTGATTATCATCTCCATGAGTTGTATTGATTAATATGTGTCCATAGTTAGAATTAGCCTCATCAGGAGTATAGCCCTGATCATATGATTCAGGACCTTCACCTATGTAAGAAGACCAGGAAACGATGCCTTTTTCCGGTTCAAATGGCCCATCTACCCATAATTCTTCTCTGATGTATTTATCAATTTGATCAATAACTTCTGCTGTCCGTTCGATCTTGGTACCCTGAAGAAGGTTGATATCTGCGGTGATCATATTTCGATCACTGTCTTCCATGAAAACAAAAGGTATTGTACTGAAACCGATGATAGCCAATATAAACGTAAAGAAAATAGCTATAAGCACTATGACTTTATTTTTCAATGCGATCAAGATTAATCCTTGATATCCATTCTTCAACCATGCGATGACCTTATCTACAATTGTTGGTTTTGCATCTTTTGACTTAAACTTTAGAAATAGGTAACAGAAGAATGTAATAATTGTCAATGAAATTAACCAGGAGGAAATAAGAGCGATAGAGATCACTAAAAAAAGAGGACCAACGATATCTCCCATAATGGTCTCAGCAAGATAGAATGCGGAAAAAGCGACAGAGGTGGTCAATGTGGAAATAAGTAGCGGCACAAATAATTCTGAACACGCCTCGATGGCCGCTCTTTTTTTATCGATTCCCTCTTCCATTTTCACCATAATGGTTTCTGCTACTACTATTCCATTATCGACCATCATACCTAGTGCCATGATCAATGCAGCCAAAGAGACCTGATTAATGCCTATCGTAAATGTACCCATCATAAAAAAAGTGGTCAATATAACAATTGGGATTAAGCTGGAAATGATCAATCCGGTTCTCATACCCAAGAAGATGAGCATCACGATAGCAACAATGGTTACGGATTGAATCAAATTTTCTATGAACTCATTTATTTTACGCTGGATGAAAATATCTAACCTTGAAAGGTAGGTTACTTCAATCCCAACCGGCAACCTTTCTTCCCATCTATCCATAAGGGCCAACACTTCTTCTCCCAGATCCAGAATATTGGCGTTTTGCTTAAGCGAAACATGAAGAGATAAGGCATTTCTTCCATTTACCGTGACGATCTGTTCAGCCGGAGTTATATATCCTTTATTTATAGTAGTTATATCTTGCAGACTAAGAACATCTCCTCTATCACCTACCGGAACCAACATTTCTTTTATTTCATCTATAGAATCAAAATTACCGGTAGGCTCAAGTACGAGTCGTTCGTCATATACATTGATTTCCCCACCAGAACTAAGAATATTTGTACCTGAAATTATTTCAGATAATTGACTTACAGTAATGCCAAACTCTCTCAATCGAATATCATCAAAATCAATAAAGACTCTTTCCTCTTGATCACCACCTATAATCACTCGTTTAGAATCATCCAATGAAATGAGATCATCTTGAATATCATCAGCATAACTTTTTAATTCCTCATACGAAAAACCATCACTGGATAAGCCAATAACGATACCGTAAACATCACCAATCTCATTATCATCTAGAAACGGAATTACATTATCCGGCAAACCGTCTATCTCTTGTAATTTACGCCTAAGCTTATCCCATACTTCCTGCATTTCGTCGGGCCCAACAGATTCTTTAAGTTCAACAGCCACAATAGACATCCCGGTTCTAGAAGTACTTGTAACTTCTTTAAGTTCAGGCAATTCCTGTACTTTCTCCTCTACTTTCTCTGTTACCAATAATTCGACACGCTCAGGTGCTGCACCCGGCCAAACACTGATTACGTTTGCATTTCTAACTGTGTAAGGAGGGAAGCTATCTTTGGAAAGCGATAGATATAAGACGATTCCCATCAAAAGAATCGTAATAAGAATCATTGAGGTGATTCTATTCTTGTCAATTGCAAGTTGAGCTAAATTCATCTCAGTTTAACAATTTAACTTTTTGACCATCCAGTAAAATGTGTAATCCTGCGGTAGCAATTTTTTGTCCTTCATTTAGGCCGTTAGCCACCTGAAATCCGCTGTTTGTAAGCTCTCCCACCTCAATCGTAACTTTTTTTGCCTGAAATACTTCAGAGTCTTCTGTATTCTCCAAGGCAAAAACAAAATTCCCTTTTTCATCTTCACCTACAGCATAAACAGGAACTGTTAGAACAGGTTCACTATCCACTGAGCCAAAGGTAAAAGTAGCAGAAGAAGGCATACCTGGTCTTAAAGACCTATCATTTTCATCTAGCTTTATCACTACCGGATAAACACCAGATCCTGATGATGAATATCCAACCTCTGTGACCGTGCCGGAAAGTACACTATCGTTAATATTAACTTCGGCTTTCATACCTTGTGTTATTCTAGAGATAAAGTTTTCAGGCACGCCAATGCTTATTTCAATGTTGGCATCTTCTGCATCCATCACAATGATTGCTTGTCCTGCATTTACATATTCATTTACTTCGGCTTCTACAGAAGAGATAACACCGGTCAGAGGTGCTCTGATCCTGGAGTACTCGAATTCAGATTCAACCAATCCCAATTCTTTTACCGCCGTTTCATAAGCGGTTTGCGCATTGGCAAAAGCGGTTTTTGCATCTTCATAGTCATCAAGTGAGGCGCTTTGAGACTGATACAATTCTTTGGTTCTTCCGAGATCAGATCTTGTATTTTGCATTTCAATTTGTGTGCTCTGAACATTGGCTTTTGCTTTTTGATAGGTAAGCTCTACATCTTTCATGTCTAGTTTACCCAAAAGTTTACCTCTTTGCACACGATCTCCAACATCGGCGTCTAAAAAGGTAATAAGACCACTTAAACGAAAACTGAGGTTAGTCTCTGTGCCGGATTGAGCAGTCCCTGTGAACGTTCTTTTTTGAATTCCTCCAATAAGGGAAATTTCTTCGTATTTAACAGGGCGAATCCTCGCCTCATCTACCGCTTTTTCGCCACAACCTATGGCTATAAGTAGAAGGATAACAGTTGCAAGATGATTGCGTAAATTAGTTTTCATGTTCATTGCGTTTTTCAAATTTAAAAATGCCCGTATCCGACATTCTTAGTTAAGTTTTAGTTATCGTAATTTGCTTTAAATTCTTGATATCGCTCGGCTAGTTCGGCGATTTCTTGCGGAGTTGATAGCATACTATACAATCCAATGTTATTTTCTAGCGTCACAAACGCCACTAAGTAGTTATAGACCGAATTATTGAAGTTTAATTTAGTTTCTAATGCGGTATTTTGAGCATCAAAAAGGTCAATTACCGCTACTGTTCCCTGCCTGTATTTATCTTGTATGATAAGAAAGTTTCTCCATGAATTGACTGCAGAGATTCTGGAGAAATCAATGTTGGTTCTACTCGTGACTACATCAATAATTGCATTTTTCACATCGAATTCTAAGTTATTATCAAAGTCATTCAAACTTAATTCTAGCTGTTGTAATTGAATCTTGGAGGTTTGGATATTGTAACGTCTTCTATTCCCGTCAAATAGTGGGTATGACAAACTAAATCCCAAAGACCAATTTGAATCAAAAAAGTTACTCATTTCCGTTTCTTCGGAACCATTACCGGAGCGATCAAAAACTTCGCTCTGAGAAGCGCCAACAGATAAAGTTGGTGTATAATAAGCTCTTTTATCTCCTTTAAGCTGTCTTTCGGTAGCAAAAATAGTCGCTTCTAATTCTTGTCTTGGTGGATAATTTCTTATCGCTTCTTCAACAAGAAAATTTGAAGTCCTTTGTATATCATCCGGCCCTACAATATCACTACTTACAGGATTACTCTCAAAAAAATTGTACAGTTCTCCTTCTAATGCGACATCTTCAACATTGAATTCTTCGCCTAACGTATAATTTAAAAATACATTCAGGTTTATTTTAGCCACTATTAAACTGGTTTGATCTTCGATAAGGTTTTGAGTAGATTCAGCTACTTCAGATTCCCATCTATAAACATCTGAACTATTGATTGAACCAATATCTCGTTGCAATTGGGCTAATTCAAGGTTCTTTTTCAGAAGTTCAAGGTTTTCACGTTCAATGCTAATGTTTGATCGTGCTAATAGTATGGTAAAATAAGCTTCATAGACACTTAAAATAATATCATTTATTTCCTGTTGAGTCGCATATCTCTGAGCCACCAAGAGGTATTTCTGAATCCCTATATTAGCCGAGATATTTTCCGAATATATCACTTGATTCAATTCCAATGATTCGGTAGATGTTTGCTCAGATTGACCAATAAGATCACTTGTTGATCCTTCATTGATTTGGGTGTAGTCCAAAGTTCCAGTAAGGGTTGGCAGATAGTCAGAGCTTGCCGTTTTTACATCTTGCTCTACCAGTTCGATATCTTTCTGGGAAATCTGAATGCCCAAATTTACTTCCAGCGCTTTTTCTATCAACTCATTCAAACCATAGGTAGGAACCTCCTCTTCTCTAAAATCACTGTTGATCAGGTTGGCCGTAAATAAGCTTTCAAAGGATGGCGAATAATTAACTCTATAGCTTGTTTCTAAATTGAGAAATAATTGATTTTTATAATCAAGCGTAACCGAAAGATCTTCTGTTGGTATCCCTAATCCTATTTCATCTATCATAATTGCAAGTTTTCGAATCAAAGCACCATACCCATCATCTGCCGTTACAGATGACATAATTCCCAAAGAAACATAATCTTTCCTAAGAGCATAAGATGGAATTTTTTTATCAACAAGCACTTGTGCAATGGCTTCAATCTGAATATCGTCGAATTCGTAAATAGAGGCAACAATTGCAGCGTCAGTACCATCTGGTATTACTTCAAGCGATTGTGCTATATTCTCACCAGTCAGCACTAAATTGATTTCCGAATTAAATTTCTCAGACATTTCCTGGAGCTTTGCATTTGCTTTTTCTTCATTAATTATCAAGGGGTTTTTATCATGTATGATGATCGCAAGTTTTTTAAACGGAACAAGTTGATAAAAATTTGTCAGTTCATTTTCTATATCCCTAGAGGTAAGGACGTACGAGAAGTTGCTCACTCCTGATGTTCCATTAGGAGTTATAGGAATTTCCTCAAGCTCTATATTTGTAATGCCGATGGCGAGCGTCGGCTTGGATAATGGACTATTTTCCAGGATAGTTTTGGCGCTCAACACTCCAACTAAAATAATGATATCACATCTTTGCGATAAGGCTTCGTAAGAGCTAACTGCTGTTTCTGCATCCCAGTTGATGGGTACAATGTCTTGATCTGCAATAGATACTTTAGTTAGGGACCCTATCGTTTTTTGAACTTCCGAGATAAGTTCATTCCTCAATACTCCGATACGTTCTTGATCACTTTCAGTGTCAATTATCATCCCTATTTTCAGCTCTTGAGCCGAAATAGTGAAATTTAAAATAAATACGCATAAAATCGAGATAATTATTCTCATAATGTTCAAATTAAGGCTTTGTTGGATTGTAAAATCATTCTAATTAATAGACTTTCGCAAATTAAGAATTAAGTTAGCATACTTTAATAAAATTTAAACTTGATTCTTAGTAATCAAGTATTCATTAATATTTATTAATGTTTTCTTTAAGTTTAATCTATATAATCTATTCAAAAAACTCGATTATTTGTTTGTGAAAGATAACTTGGTATTTACCACAGAAAAGATATTAGTCATTCTTATCGAAATCCAGTTTAATCATTTAAAAACTAGCATTTGGGAGACTGTCCAGAACTCTTAAAACGATCTCTTAATAACCATTAATGAAACTTAAAAAACCTGGTTTTATATTTAGTCCGCAATGTTAATCAGTAGCCATATGAACCATAACTATTTGCTTAAAAATGTGAAAGAACATTCTATCTATGTCCTATCAAACCAACTGCCTCCACAATTAACATTTCATAATTTGGAGCACACATTGAATGTTGTGAAGGGAGTTAAGATAATAGGAAGCGGAGAAGAATTGAATGAAGATGATATGATTATTCTTGAAATAGCTGCTCTGCTTCATGATGTTGGATACAAGGATTCATTTGAAAATCATGAAGAAAATAGCAAATCAATAGCAAGCCGACTTTTATCAGACCTTGACGCTGATAAAGAAATCATTGATAAAGTAAATTTATGTATCTCAGCTACTCAAAGCGAACATATTCCAAAGAATAAGCTTGAAAAGATCATGAAAGATGCAGATATGTTTCATTTTTCTTCAAAGAGCTATTTCGAAAAACTGGAAAATCTGCGGCAAGAATGGTTCAATATCAATAATAAGAGTTATTCAGACTTGGAATGGTATAAGCTGAACTTAGATTACTTATTGCAGCATACATACCAAACCGAATTTGCTAAAACATATTTTCAACCCCTTAAAGATAATTTAGTAGAAGAGATAAAATCAAAAGTCAATAAGCTGGAGAAGACGTTTGATAAAGGATTATCAGAACTAGGTGTCTCAAAAGAGGAACTTAAAAGTTACAAAAAGAAACTGCTTAAAGCCGACGGTCGGCCCGAAAGAGGCATCGAAACGATGTTTCGTCTTACTTCAAAAAATCATATATCACTTAGTGGAATAGCTGACGGAAAAGCCAATATTATCATTTCAGTGAACTCAATCATCATCTCCGTTTTACTTGGAACACTCATGCAAAAACTTGACAATAATACACACCTAATACCTCCGACAGTGTTTCTATCCTTGGTTAATGTTTTTTCCATTGTGTTTGCAGTCTTATCGTTAAGACCAAACATTACAAAGGGAACGTTTACCGAAGAAGACATTAAGAATAACAAAACCAACTTATTGTTTTTTGGAAATTTCCACGGTATGAAGAGAGAAGACTACCAGTGGGGTATGAGTAGGCTGATGGAAAATGGGAATTTTCTCTACTCTAACCTAATCGATGATATCTATTTCCTGGGAGTGGTTTTAGCAAAAAAATATAAACATTTAAGGACTTCATACAACGTCTTCATGATTGGGATATCAATAAGTGTCCTGCTTTTCATTTTAAGCAATTTTTTCGTCAGTTAGATGTGTTGACCACTCATTATTATTAAGTCTTACTTCAATAAATTCGGTGGGAATCTCCAAATAAAATTTAGTACCAAAATCATTCACAATACTGTAGGTAGCCATGAGCTGTTTGGATAAACCGTCAACCAGACGCATCCCTAATGATTCTTTTTTTATGCTTTTTAGGGGTATGCCAATACCGTTGTCAGAGATGTTGATTTTCAAAAAATTGTTTTCAGATTTCGCAGCAATGGTCACTTTCCCCATCCGGGTTTCCTTAAATGCATGTTTGAAAGAGTTAGTCAAAATCTCATTCACGATCAATCCAATGGTCACAATTACATCTTTGTTGACTGAAATATTTTCGGCTTTAAAGTCAATTTTTACATTTTCCGCATTTGAAAAACCTTCCAAGAGTTTTTTTGATAGCATTTCAAGATAGGTGCTTAGCGATATAGAATCATATGTATTGTTTTGGTGTAAAATTTCGTAAATAAGCCTTATTGATTCCAACCTAAAACGAATAGCATCAAGAGCCGTACGGACCTTATTGTTTTCTGTTTTCATCAATTGTGCACTTAGTAAATTTTGAACTAATAGGAGATTGTTTTTTGTACGGTGGTGAATCTCAGACATTAAAAGCTCTTTATCCTTTAGCTCAGCTTTAAGATTATTTTTTTGAAATTCAATTTTCGTATTTCTGGAATTAATTTCTTGATTTACTTTCTCCAGATTTGATTTTTTTCTCCTTATAAGTATGTAGGCTCTTCCTATAATGATTGTTATTAGAAATATTGAAACAAAAACAATGATTACAAGTCGTTGAAAAAATTTCTTTTCTTGTAACGCTTTTTCATAAACCAATTTAGCTCGTATTTGCTCATCCAGCAATTCAAGTTCTTTTTTTTCATACTCGTATTTGAATTCTAAATTCGCGACCTCTTTCAGTGAGTTAGCATTTTTTAAGCTATCAGAAAGTTTTTTGTGTTTGACACTTAAATAGTAAGCTTTTTTATAATTACCAAGCTCTTGTTCTAGTTCAGCATATATACCAGTGGCTTTTACCAGTATTGAAAAACTTTTGATCTTCTTAGATAAATCGATGCATTCTTCAAGATAAGCTTGAGCACGTTGCGTTTTGCCTAATTCTTTTAGCGAATTCCCTTTATCGTAAAGAACATAACATCTTCCTTCTTCATCTCCTACCTTTTCAAATAATAATCTCGCAGAATCATATTCAAGAATTGCCTCTTCATGTTTACCAAGGCCAGCTAGCGCTTCTCCCAGATTTAGATGTAAGTTAGCGATGCCTACTTTATTTCCTATTTGCCTATGAATTTCTAAAGATTGATTGAAATAACTAATGCTTTTAAGGTATTCTCCCATAGATAGATATGCACTTCCTATATTATTCAACACATTGGACTTACCACTAACATTATTTAGTTCATCATTAAGATGTAATGATCTTTTATAGTATTCTAATGCTTTTTCGTATTCTTGTTTTTTTTTGTAAATGATCCCTATATTATTTGTAATCTTGGCAACAGCTTTTAAATCGGATATTTCTTCAAATAGTTTAATGGCGTCAATGAAATATTCCATCGCCTTTTTAACCATTCCAATATTCATATGTATCAAACCTATACTATTTGAAACCGATGCTATTCCTTGCTGATGCTCAGTTATTGTAAATTCATGAAGTGATTTTTTACAATAACCTAAGGCATTATCAAAATCTCCCTGACGGTTTGCTATATTACCTAAAACGTTATAACCAATTCCTTTACCCAAAGAAAAATTGATCTCGTCTGAAAGATTAATGATCTTTTCTGAGAATTCCCTGGCCACTTCATAGTTACCTAAGTCCCGATTTAAATTAGCTAAGGGTATTAACGATAAAACCACAGATTTCGGGTCTTTTATTTGAAAGGCTAACTCCCTTGCTTTTTCTGCATATTTAGTTGTTAATATAGAGTCTGAATTTTGATAATGCCGGGCCAGTAAGGTAAATGTTACCATTCGAACACTATCGTCTACCTCTTCTTCAAGTACTCCCTTTAGAGAATCTATAAAGTGATGATCCTGAGCATTCAAACGCCCAAATGAAAACGCAAATAATACAAAAAGAAAGAGCGCATATCCACCTTTTATACCCATTTATATTTGTTAAACATTTAACTTAAATTGATGATTAAATTTTAACAAAATGCTGAGTCTTAATGTTGCGATTGGCTTTACCGATCCACTAAAATCACAATACAGGGATAAAGATCGATTAACAATCAATTCATTTTCAATTGAAAACTTTTCTTTTCACAATTTTTAGCTTTCGTATTTTAGATTCTAAGGTAGATGGATTAATATCTAATATTTCTGCTGCTCCGTTAGGTCCTCTTACTTTCCCATTTGTATGTTTTAATGTACTGATTATTAAGTCTTTTTCCGCTTGTTTATATGTTTTAATAGAGAAATTATCCGATGGAGTTAGCTCATTTTTATTTAGGGGAGCCTCTTTCCTGAACTCAAAATGAGTAAGGTTTATCACTTTTTCTTTGGATAAAATAACTTCTCGTTCTATCACATGTTGGAGTTCGCGGATGTTACCCGGCCAATCGTAATGTAATAAACGAGCTATTGAACTTTCTGAAAATTTCAAATTGTTTTTTCCAAGCTTTCGGGAAAACTTCCTTAAAAAAAAATCAGCCAATTCAGGTATTTCTTCTTTTCTTTCTCTTAATGGGGGAATAGTAATTGGAAATACATTCAGTCTGTAAAATAAATCAGCTCGAAAATTTCCTTTCTGAACCTCCTCTTCTAGATCTCTATTTGTCGCAGCTAAAATTTTAACATTTAGCTTAATAGGATTTGCTCCTCCAATTCTTACGATTTCCTTCTCCTGAATCACTCTCAGTAATTTAGGTTGTAAATCAAGTGGTAATTCACCAATTTCATCAAGAAATACGATGCCATTATTCGCCATTTCGAATTTACCTATTACTCTTTTGTTGGCACCTGTAAAACTGCCCTTCTCATGTCCAAAAAGCTCAGATTCGATTAACTGACTTGGTAAGGAGGCACAGTTAATTTTAACCATTGGTTTTTCAGCATTTCCAGACTGTTTGTGTATGTATCTAGCAATCAACTCTTTTCCTGTTCCTGTTTCCCCCACGATCAATACCGATGTATCCACTTTTGATACTTGTCTTACTTTTTCCTTAATGCTCAAAATATTTTGACTATTTCCCATGAAGTCATCTGCATTGTAATCCGTCTCTATTTCATCTATCAGATAATCTTTTTCTTGCTCTGCTTTTACCTTGAGCTTATTCAGCTTGCTGATAAAAAAATTATTTTGCAAAACGACCGCAATATGATTAGCAGCTGCTTTGAACAGATCGAAATGCGCAGAACCAAAGACATCTGACTTTGAAGACATGATATTCAAAAAACCTACAGGTTCATTAACTTTAAGTGGAATAATCAAACAACTTTTTATACCCGTATTGTCTAATAAGTCGTGGGCATGTTCATTAATATACATCAGTTTTAATTCATCAACGCTGTAAATAGTAGGATCACTTCTTTCAATAACCTCCATTAACCTATCAGTCCGAGGAATTGGATTAAATTTCTTAAGACCTGTTTTGATGTACTCTATCAAATCCGGCTCAATACTGGGAAAAGTAGTATCTACAGTAATGTGAAATGCGGTCTTATTCTCATTGAGTACTGCAATATTAGGAGGCCTGTCTAATTCAAACAAGGGTCTTAAAGAACTGATAACTGTACTAAAAAAAGCATCGTTATCGTCTACAAAATTGATCGCAGAATTAAGTTCAAAAAGAAAACGCCGTTCTTTTTCTATTCTGGACATACTCTCATAAGCAGCTTTATACTTCGCTATTTCAATGGTTGTTTTTAAATCGTTTTCACTAGCAGGTTTAATCAAATAACCCGCAGGTTTATTCTTTTTAGCTTTGTTTATTATTTCATCATTAGCATAGGAAGTAAGGTAGATGTAAGGAATACTTAGGCTATTAAGTTTTATTCCAAAACCTATCCCTTCATGTTTTTGATTTATACTAACATCCACTATAGCAAAATCGATTTTCACGCTGTTTAGAATTTTATTTGCATCTAATGAATTGAGGCTTGCGTATACATTCTTAAAACCTATCCTATGTAGCTTATTTTTCAGATCTTCAGCCATCAAAAACTCATCCTCCAGAATAAGAATATTAAAAGTATTGTCTTCTTCAGCCATATATTATATTGTTACCGTATTAAATAAGTTAAGCTGATAATAGATAGTAAATTTCGATATTTAGAATCTATAATTCGCATTTATGTGATATATCGCTTTTTGGTCACTAGCTTTCCAAATAACCTAATCCGAATATTCGGGATGTGATTAATGAGAAAGACAGCACGCCGATTTACAGCTTAACTCATTAAGATCCAATAAAACTTCGACGCGCATATTTAAGCAATACATCTCCGGGTAAATATCACTTTAAGCATCTTACAATCAACTACTTATACCACAAATACATGTACATTTATCAATTAGGTAGATAAATTAAATTCTTAGATAAAATCAATTATTTACAAACCATTCTTAATGAAATCAACAATTGGCATTTTGATTGTAAATTGTTAGATAATAAAAAACGTTAAGCAGCTATGGTGAATGTATTAAAAGTAATTGATAGTAAACAATTAGACTATTCAAATTGTGGAACAAGAAGCTATAAAAAAGGACAGATCTTACAGCATAAAGGTGATCTCAATTCCAAGATTTATTTTATTAAAAAGGGGCTTGTAAAGAGTTATGACATTGACAAAAATGGTAAAGCGCACATTTTTATGTTCGCTTCCTGTGGCAATAGTATCTATGATCCTAACTCTATTGATACAAATAAACCTTCTGAGCTATTTATTGATGTTATTGAAGATAGCATCATTGAAACAATCAATTTAAAATCTTTTGACTCTTCGTCACTTTCATCCAAGTCTAAAGATTTAATTATAGGAATTTTAAATAGCAGTGTTTGCGAGTTACAAAGCAGGGTAATAAAAATGATGAGCTCATCCACTTATGAAAGGTATGAGCTTTTTCTAAAGAAGTATCCGCATATTGCGAACAGAATCCCTCAATGGATGATAGCTTCTTATTTAGGTATCACTCCAGAGGCATTGAGTAACGTAAAGGGAAAATACTACAGGCAGCTTAAATCTGCTTAAATCCACTGTAGGATTCTTTCTGTATTCTAAACCAAAACCTATATCATTGATTATGATGATCAACTATAATAAAACTCGGCGAATAAGAGTTCTTCTGAATTATGTCATTCTTTGGATCTTTTTGTTTACCATCTTCGCCTTGATTAGAAGCCTTGGTACGAGTGAGGTTGGAGCTATCCAAACAAGCTTAAGAGACAAAATTCACTTAACACTTGTATTGGGATCTATTACTGGTCTGTTATCCGGAATTTTCCAGATTTATTTAGAAGAGAAATTGTACCAACGCTTACAATTTCTTCAAGTAATTCTTATTAAAACTTTATTAATACTTGTTTTAGGTTTTGTATTCCTCACTGGTGCTTTCTTGTATTTCAAAAAAGAGATAGATCCAGATTTAGCGTTTTCTACTTTTATAAGCAACCCTACCGGCTTATCAGTGATAGTCTTTATTTTACTAGCTGATAGCTTGTTGAGCTTTATCAGGAAAATAAGTCAAATGTTGGGCGAAAAAACATTCGTTAATTTAATAAAAGGAAAATATCATAGCCCAAGAAAAGAAGAGCGAATATTCATGTTTTTGGATCTTAAGGGGTCTACTACCATCGCTGAAAAATTGGGATTCGAGAAATACAGTTACTTCGTTCAGGAGTGCTTTAAAGATTTAGGAGTTGTAATGGATACCAAAGCAGAAATTTACCAATATGTCGGTGATGAAGCGGTACTTACCTGGAAGTTGAAAGAAGGGTTGAAGCATCAGAACTGTATAAGTGCATTTTTTAAATTTAAAGAACAGCTAATCAGCAGAAGTCACTATTATTTAGATACCTATGGCATAGAGCCCACCTTTAAAGCAGGTATGCACGTGGGACCAGTGATGGTGGCTGAGGTCGGGAAATACAAAAAAGAAATCGCCTATCATGGCGATACGATAAATACAGCGGCTAGAATACAAGGGGAGTGCAACGCCTTCAAAGTAGACTTTATTATCTCCAAGCAGTTGAAAGAAAAAATTAATAAAACGGGTATGAGGTATTATCCACTTGGGTCGCTCACACTCAGAGGAAAACAAGAAACCACAACACTTTATTCCATGGATAATAAAAAAGTTGTTTTCATTAACTAACTCGCTTGTTCTTTTTCTAAAAGTGCCACGAAAAGTTAAATATCACAATAAAGAAATAAGCTGGCTTTCATTCAATTATAGAGTACTGTTAGAGTCCAGAGATGCGTCTAACCCTTTATTTGAGAGAATAAAATTCCTTTCTATATTCGACTCGAACCTTCAGGAATTCTTCAGAAATAAACTTGGTGCGCTTAAGAGACTCTCTCAAATAGAGAAAAATAATTCGGAGCTTCTTAATGAAAACCCCAAAAAAAATCTGAATAAAGTTCGCAGTATTATTATAAAACATTACCAAGAATCGCAAAGTATACTTTATAAAGAGATCGTTCCAGAACTTATCAATGAAAATATCAACATAATTGATACAGAATCAATAAGCTCATCCGGATGCTTCAATGAAGTTCATGCATTCTTTAGGACTAAAATTCTCACTTTTCTTAAGCCGTTTATATTACAAGGTCAAAAAAACAAAAATATCTTTCTTGATGACACACCGTATTTCCTTATTCGGTTTCATGGTCAGGAGAACGAAACGTATGGGCTAGTCAATATTCCATCAAACAAGATTTCGAGATTTTACGAAATAAGCTGCCTGGATGGTTACAACTTTATTCCTATAGATGATATTATCAGATTGAACCTAGAATCTCTTTTTTATGGCTATAAAATCGAAGAAGCTACTACTTTCAAGGTCTCTCGAAATGAATTATTTAATATTGAAGATGAATATTCTGGGATACTAAAGGATAAGATTAAAAATAGACTGGAAGATTACAACCATAGTTTTCCCACGAGTGTAATCTACGACAGGTCTATCTCTGAGAAATCCTTAAGTTTTCTTAAGAAATTTTTTCAATTCAAGAATAAAGAATTATTTCCTGGCTATAGATATCAAGATACCAAAGACCTTATTCAACTTAGAAATCCATATTCACCAAAATTAGAGCTAGAGAAGGTTGATAAATTAGTTTATCAACCTTTCAATAAAAATAAGTGCATTTTCAAAAAAATAAATCAACAAGACCACTTACTTCACTTTCCATATCACTCCTATGACTACGTGTTGAGATTCTTCAATGAAGCTTCTACTAATCATACCGTAAAGGAGATTAGAATTACCTTATATCGAGTTGCGAAAAACTCTTTTATCGTTAGCGCTTTAATTAATGCCGCGAATAATGGCAAAAAAGTTATTGCCTTTATTGAAATAAAAGCACGAGATGATGAAGCTCACAACATATACTGGGCCGAAAAAATGGAGCAGGCAGGTGTCACCGTCGTTTACAGTATCCCAGAGCTCAAAGTTCACGCGAAAATGGCTCTGGTCATCAAAGAAGAACCCGAAGGAAAAAAATACTATGCTTTCCTTAGTACGGGTAATTTTAATGAGCAAACTTCTAATTTTTATTCTGACTTTGGCTTTTTCACTTGTAAAAGGAAAATCACACAAAGTGTATTCAAAACCTTTGAATACATCCACAAAAAAAAACCATTGAAAAACGTGGAGGACTTACTAGTCACGAAATACAACATGAAAAAAAAGTTTCTTAAGCTTATCAATAATGAGATACTGAATCATAAGTTGGGAAAACCCTCACAAATCATTTTGAAAGTGAACAACCTTGAAGAGAATGAGATGATTGATAAGCTATATGAAGCAGCCGAAGCAGGCGTCGAGGTTATACTTATCGTTAGAAGCATATGTTGCTTCAACTATCAATATACTAAGTTCGAAAAAGTAAAATTGATACGATTAGTGGATAGCTATTTAGAACATGCGAGAGTGATGTATTTCTTAAGTAATCATGCAGAAATCATCTACCTATCTTCTTCAGATTGGATGCAGCGAAACTTACATAACCGAGTAGAAATAGCCTTTCCAATCAAAAACAAAAAATTAAAAACCATTATACGTAAAGTGCTACACCTTCAGATCGCAGATAATCAAAAAGCTGTTTGCATAGACGGTAAACTCAATAACATCAAGATTAAAAATAATGAGAATCATACCAGAGCCCAACATGAAACCTACCAGCTCTTAAGTCAATCATAAAAATACCTGCCTCCAGTATGTTTATAAATAAAATCACTCATGCCTTAAAGTCTCTGTTGGATTACTGTTTACTACCTTGCTTATTTGCCAGTGCATTAACAGGAAACATATGATAGGAACAATAAATCCGCTTGCAAACAACTCCATAATATCAATACTTACGTGAAAGGTAAATTCTGAAAGGAAATATCTTTTGAGTACGAAGTAAGCAAGAGAAGATGCGAGTAAAAAAGCTGCTCCGAAGATTGATAGGAAACCTCCTGAAATCAATCCCAAAAGTCGCCACGTATCAGCTCCTAATACTCTTCTAATTGATAACTCTTTAATCCTTGTCTCCGTGCTGTAAATTACCATACCAAGAAGTCCAAGTACTGAAATTGCTATTGTTATAATTGATAATGCACCGGAGATTTTCAGCATTACATCATAATTCTTGTAAACTTCCGCAATTTGATGATCATAAATATCCGCTTCGAAAGGATTTTTCTCATCAATGGATCTCCATTTTGCTTCAAGTTGTTCAATGAGGTCAGAATGATCATTTGAGGAGAATTTTAGATTCATAACATAATAATCACTTTTACTATTTCTCAATATAAGAGGTAATTGTTTATGCAAAATGGAGGTATTCATAAAGTCTTTTACTACTCCAATAATTGTGAGATCATTGCCATCTACATTTAGTTTCTTTCCGAGCGCATCATTGGGATCAATAAACCCTATTTTTTCAGCTAGTAGTTGATCTATTATAACACTTGACTCTTCTTTCTTATCATTTCCAGAGCGGAAATTATGTCCTGAAACTAAGCGATGACCAAAATTTTCAAGATAATTGTGATCAATAAAATTTTCATATACTGTTATAGGTTCGAAATCTAAATAAACAACTTTGTTAGAGTACAAACTCCACCTACTTGGTAACATTTTCGACTTAGAGATCATAGTGACACCTGGAACTGCTGCGAACTCATTTTCGAGCTCATCAATCAAACCTTCATCCCAGAGTTCAATATTTAAAATATTTTCAGAAATGAATCCGAGGTCAAAATCCAGAGCGTAGTTATATTGTCTGTAAATAACTGTTGTTGCTATCATTAAAAATATCGATACACAAAACTGTAGCGCAACCAGGACGCTTTTTGTAGATAATCCTAAGGATAGCCTTAGTTTATGTCCTCCTGAAATTGCTTTAAGACTGCTTATTTTAGAATAAAGCCACGCCGGAAAAAATGCGGATACAACACCAATCAAAGAAGCTAATCCAATGAAAGTTAGAAAATGATTGAATGAAACATCAAGTAGCGCAACTTCGCTTACTCCTGATAGTAAGGCATTAATATGTGGCCTTAACAAAACATAGATAATGAATGCTATTAGTGCAGAAGCAACTGTAATAATAATTGATTCAAGAAGAAGCTGTGAAGCTATGTTTCGTCTAGTGCCTCCAAAAATTTTCATGATACCTATCTCCTTCTTCCTTTTAATGAGCATGGCAAAAGAAAGGTTTGAATAATTGAAACACGCGATGAGTATCACTATTAAGCTCAAAACGGATATCAGAAGGATCGCCTTTTTATCAATTGTAATACCTGATTCATTGAATAATTGCTCGCTAAGAACGATGTTCTTCATAGGTTGGGAGTACAACTCGAATGCTTTCCCCTTTTCTTTACTATTTTCTTTGGAAGATACCTCACGAAGTATTTGATCAATTTCATCAGAGTGATGTTTTTCGTCAATTAAAATGAAATTGTGGTACATTATTCTATTGTTCCAACTTTCGTAGTGCCCTTCATTTTCAGCAAGATTCTTTGTTTGTTGTGTAATAAAAGATCCTAATATTTCAAATTGAAAGTGGGAGTTTTTTGGTGGGTCTTTAACAACCGCTCCAATGGTATATGCTTCACCTTCTACTCTAACTACTTTATTTAGAACTTGGACTTTATTGAAGATTTTCTTCGCAGAGCTTTCGGTAAGCACCAGATTGTTAAGCATATTAAGAGCGGAAACAGCATTCCCCAGTAATCCTTCGAAAGAAAAAATCTCAAAAAAGGTTCCATCAACCTCCAAGCCTTTTAACATGAACGATTCACCATTTTCCAAGACTACAATAGGCCAAAAACCTCTTTTAACAGGAGCAATTTTGCTAACTATTGGATAGTCCTCTAGTTTACTTTTAAGACTAGCTGGTGAGGAAGCCATTTCCGTACTATTGACCCTATATATTTGATCTAGATTATTATGGAAAACATCGAAACTGTAGATGCCTTGCACAAACAGGACAGTTATAAAAAACGCCAGTAAACTAACAGATAAGCAAATCAAATTAATAATCGTGAACACCCTTTGCTTAAGCAACACTCTAAAAGCAAGCTTTACAGACGTTCGTAAAATCAACATTGGCACTTATCTAATATTCATCCAACATAATAAAGAAGCATAGATCTGGCAAAACTGATACCTATTTGTTTGGAATTCACAAATCATTTTCCTTTGATTTATGTTCGACTTTAAGCTCCCAAAATTATTCACCACAATAATGGCGGGTCTCGGGAAGTAGCATCACTCCTCTAAAGCAGCAACACCTGGTAAAACTTTTCCTTCCATGTATTCCAGCAGCGCCCCACCGCCAGTTGAAACATAAGACACCTTATCTCCATAGCCAAGATTGTTTACAGCAGATGCTGAATCTCCACCTCCGATTAATGAAAAGCCACCATTTTCCGTTGCTTTGACTACAGCATTGGCAATAGCATCTGTACCTTTCGCAAAAGTCGGGAACTCAAACACACCCATCGGGCCATTCCATAGAATTGTTTTTGATTCTTCTATTACCTCTGAGAAGAGCTTCACTGTTTCAGGCCCTATATCCAGCCCTTGCCATCCATCAGGAATCTCATCAGCTTTTACTGTTTGAGTAGTGGCATCATTATTAAAGCCATCAGCAATGACTGTATCTACGGGAAGTATGAGTTTAACTCCTTTTGCTTCAGCTTTTTCTTCTAGCTCTTTGGTAAGTTCAGTTTTATCTGCCTCAAGTAACGAATTTCCAATATTTCCTCCTCTAGCCTTAGAGAAAGTGTAAGACATTCCACCACCAATAATCAAATGATTCACTGAGTCCAATAATTTTTCAATAATGAGGATCTTATCAGAAATCTTAGCCCCTCCCATGATAGCCGTAAGGGGTTTTTCCCCATGGTTAAGTACTTTTTCAGCATTTTCTAATTCAGCAGACATCACGAAACCACAACATTTATCTTTAAAGAATTTCGCGGTAATGGTAGTTGAGGCGTGTGCGCGGTGAGCTGTTCCGAATGCATCGTTTACATAGATATCTCCGTGAGATGCAAGCTCTTTTGCAAAGCCTTCATCCCCTGCTGTTTCTTCTTTATAAAATCGAACATTGTCGAGTAACAACACCTCACCACCTTTTAATTGCCCGGAAAGTTCCTTAGCAGATGCTCCAATGCAATCTCCACCAAATTTCACTTCTACACTTAGCTTTTCATTCAAATTGGGGATGATGTGGCGAAGCGAAAACTTATCTTCAGGGCCGTCTTTTGGTCTACCCAAATGGGACATTAAAATACAGCAACCTCCATCATTTAGAATTTTCTTGAGCGTGGGGATTGCAGCTTTAATTCTTGTTTCATCTGTCACATTAAAATCACTATCTAATGGAACATTAAAATCAACCCTGATAAGGGCTTTTCTACCATTGAAATTGAAATCCTGGATTGTTTTCATTATTTATTTTTTAGGTTAAATACAAACATAGTCAGGTATTGGCTTTAACAAGGTACTGTAAGAAGAACCAAACATATTCATATAATTTTTCTATGATTTAACATTAAATTAACATTTAACTTTACGCTACCGAACAGAGGGCTTCAGGTGATTGATTACACGGAAGTTCATCTAGTGCAGCCTCTT